>JAAESG010000119.1 GCA_024229615.1 Gammaproteobacteria bacterium
ACGAACGGTGGCGAGAAATCCAGGCTAATCCGGGACTTCCGCCCGGCAATCATGGTTAAGGTGCGCGGCATCGTCTATCGCACCATTGCTCCGCAGCTAGTATACATCTGGTTGATTTGTTATCATTAATTTGGATCAAGATAACATGGCTATATCCGGATTTCCCAATCAATGAATTGCGATAGTTAGGCTGTTTCATATTGGTTTCAGCCTTTCTCACAGTGCACGCAATTGGCTGGGAATATGCGCAGGAACATCGAGGTCGCCGATAGTCAGGTAAATCATGTCGGCGAAGCTCTCGAGGTTGCGATAACCGGAAGCGCGATTTTTGACGATTTTGACAATACGGTTAATGCCCTCGCCAACGGCATTGGTCAGATTTCTGTCGATAAAGGTAACGATATTATCGTAGTGATTTCGTAGTGTGCCAACAAACTTGCGAAGCGAGGGAATTCGGCTTCGCAGTGCCGCAGTCATCCAGTTTTTGAGGAACTTCTCCGCAGATGCGCGATAACTGTAATTCCAGAAGTGCTCGAACTCGTCCTTGAGCACCCAGGCGCGATGGATGCGGCGATTGGAGTTACGCAGGCTGTTGAGGAAGCGGGTATGTCCTTTGTTACGGTTTCTGGAATGTATGCTGAGCAGCCAACGCAGCCCCTTGATTGCCTTACGCCCCCCGGTATCGAGAGCACGCCATTCTTCCTTGCGTACCTCGTCCACGGCTTGGTTGAGCGCCTTCACGACATGGAATCGGTCGATGACAAGCGTGGCATTGGGGCAGTGATGCTTGATTGCCTCGGTATAGGCGCGGCTCATGTCACAGCTGGCCCACAGTATGCGCGTTTTCTGTCCCTTGCTCAGGCATTCATTGAAGAAACGATCGATTGTCTCGCGGCCCTTCCCCAGGCCCACCCACAGGACACGAGAACGATCCAGGTCATAAACAAGGGTGGCAAACTTGCGGCCCTTGCAGAAGGAGACCTCGTCGGCACCGAGGGTGACCAGGCCGCGGATTTTATGCCCATCGCGAACACGCGTAATGATCCGGTGCAGCAGGTCGGACAGCGTCGAGGATGGCATTTTCAAGATCTCGGCAGCGGCCTTCTGGGTCATGATCTGGCACAACGCACAGATGCGCCATTCCAGGCGATAGGTGATGCGCGAATGGGCTGGAGCCCATGGGATTGTCTCCTGCGCTCGCCCGTGCGTC
>JAAESG010000120.1 GCA_024229615.1 Gammaproteobacteria bacterium
AGGATCTGGCGCAGTTTCAGTTCATCGGTGCAGATGAACTCGGGTAAAGTATTGTTCTGTTCCAGCAGCAGGAGCAGGTCTTTACTCTGGGCGGGTACGGAGAGCATGGCGATGATGGCACGAAGGAAGCTCGCCAGCTCAATGTTGGAATCGTTTCGTTCTATCTTGCCGGCCTCGACCCTGGCGATATCGAGGATGTCATTAATTAGTGCCAGCAGGTGGTCGCCGCTTTGATTGACAATATCCAGATAGTCCTGCAGTTCATTGTCCAGTCTTGAATCGTGTTGCATCAGCTCGGTGAAACCGATAATGGCATTCAGGGGGGTACGCAGCTCATGCGACATGTTGGCAAGAAACTTGCTCTTGGCCCGGTTGGCGTTCTCGGCCTGATTTTTAGCTTCAATCAACTGCTGAGCCGATTGTTTTTGTGTGGTGATGTCCTTGAAGGTAACCACGGCTCCGTAGAGTGAACCATCTTCGATGATCGGGGTACTGGTATATTCGACCGGGAAACTGCTACCGTCTTTACGCCAGAAATA
>JAAESG010000121.1 GCA_024229615.1 Gammaproteobacteria bacterium
GAGAGGTCGTGCCCTGCCTGTGTTTTGCGAGCACTCTGACCGAGCCAAATGCAGGCAGGCTGCGGCATAGCGTCGACGCAGTAGATAAGGTGGTGAGAAATGCGGGCTAAAGATCACGATATAACGCCGCTCGGGTAAGCGGCCATACCCCCCGCGCGAGTGCATGTCCGGCTTCGAACAATATGTAACTCTGGCCGCCGTAGTGCGGCAACGGGCGCAGGAGCGATTTCAGATCGTCACTGTCGACGACCGACACGACCAGTACCGTCGCGCCATCCGCACGGGTCGTAATCCATACCGCGGAAGAATGCGCAATATCCGGTAAGCCAGGCGGTCGTTGCAAACGCAGTCGTTCGAGCTGTTTATTCAAGCGCTGGTGAGTGGTGATCAGCAATAGCGATTGTCCTGTCCACTGCTCGGCATCCAGATCTCCAAATCGCGGCTTGCTATCCAGTAACCTCGACGCCAGTTCGCCTGCACTCCTTATGAAGTCATCGCCCGGGGAACCGATCATAGTGACCGTGTTCGGATCCAGCGTCACATCGCGCAGAATTGGCGGGGTTTCATTTTTCTGCAGGCGCCGGAAAATATCGCTCTCGGGGTCGAGCTGAATAAAATGCGGTTTATCCGCAGTGACGAATTCGGCCCGTGTCAGGGAATCGAGAATAGTGATTGCATGACGCTGGTTTCCATTCTCGGTTGCCAGCAATAAGGGGAGCTGAAAACGATATCCGGTGACATTCTGTAAAATCTCTATACGGGTCACAAAGCCCGCTTCAAGCTGCTCGACACTATGTGCACCGAGACTCACTCTGGGTGCTCCGCTACGCTGCAACCACTGCACAAAGAACCAGTCGAGATCACGCCCCGAAGTCTGCTCAAAGGCAAGCTGCAAATCCCGCCAGGAAGCGCGAGTCCGTTGATGCCTGGCCCAGAACTGACGTAATCCCTGATCGAATGCAGGCCGTCCGATTTCATTAGCCAGCATATGAAACACAAACGCAACCTTGTTGTAGCCGACAACCTGGGAAGCCTGGTGCTGCTTCGATTTGAAAGCGGTTATCGCTTGATCGCGCTCCGCCGGCAAGGCTGCGTAGTCACGCAACCACTTGACGCGCATGGCCTCTGCCGTTTCCTTACCCGCCTCGGCTGCGAGCGCATAGTCCGCCAGATAGGTTGTCAATCCCTCTGCCCAGTTGCCACTGGCATAGTCAACCGAGATACCGTTACCCCACCAGTTGTGCAGCACTTCGTGCGCCAGCGAACGCGTACGCATGAATGGTAATGGAATCACCTGGCGCCCGACATAGGTTAGATTCGGGAATCCCAGGCCAACCGCTAAAGGCGCAGAAATGACGTGAAAGTCGGCATAGGGATAGGTGCCGATACTCGCCGCGTAACGCTGAATATAAATCTCTGCCATATCGAGATAGGGTTCAGACAGTGCATCGAGTTCGTCATGAAAATAGGTGCGCAGGCGCAGCCCGGGGCGCAGACGCTCTCGCATCTGATAGGGCCCGGCAAATAGCGCGGGTATTTCACTCGACTGCACGGTCTCGAAAATTGCCCGGTAACCCTGCTCCGAATTTTGCTCGCTAACCAGTTTCCCGGTGGCAACCGCAAGCTGACCAGGCGGCACCGTGACCGTCACGCGGTAGCTTGCACGCAAATGCCAATCCAACGGAATCCAGTTGGCGGATCCCGGCAGGTAAACCCCATCGCTACCGCTACTGCTTAGCGCTTGCTGCGGGTATTCCTGTTTAATATCACGCTGCGGCACCACACCGCGCAAGATAAATCCAAGTTTATGTGGGTTACCATCGGGCAATTGAACGAAGTAGTCTTGTGCCTGACGCTGCAGATCAGAGTCGCGTCCATCGATCTGGAATCCCTCTACTCGAAGCCACGGCGCCAGTTGGAAACGGTATTGGTCTCGACCCGATAGCAAAACCTGATCCTCGATCAGAATTTCACCCGTCTCCGGCGTCAGGCTCACTTCGAGTGAGTGTTGGGCGTGGGGACTGGAGCCCTGCACAACAAGACTGGCACCGGTGAAGAACAATGCCGTAAAGATTCGCAGCATTTGTCAGTCGAAACCTTGTGGGAATTTCGCGAGTAGTTCTAGCGTTTTCTGACCACGCAGAATTTTGAGCGGCAACCAGGTACCCGCTGCCTGGCGCTGGATTATCGCAATCAATGTGCTCATGGTTTCGGTCTCGAAACCAGCGGCAGCCTGCACCAGATCCCCCTCCAGGATGCCGGCCTCGGCGGCGACACTGCCTGCTATTACCTCTAACACGCGCACACCCTGTTCAGCATTTTCAATAATAATTCCGAGGCGAGGCCCTGCCGGGGGCGACTCGCGGGAATCCGCGTCGACCACGAACACAGCGCTAGCAAGGTCCAGCGGCAAGGGATCGCAGATCTCGTCCGCATCGATCGGCAACAACACATCCACCCCGTCTATCCCCATATCGGCTAGCTGGTGCGGAATTCCGTAACCATACTCGAGATGACCACGTCCAACGATACCCACGACAAGCGCACTCGGATCACGCCGGTGCGCGGCCGCCAATGCTTCAGCCATGGCGCGATCCCAGGTCAACTGCGCATCGACAAAATTTGAAAACGCGTTGCTGTTTTTGATTTTGTCCAGATCCGTACCGCTACTTTCGGTCTCGGTATTATCCGACTCAGGATTCAAAGTCTGTTTGTAGGCAAACAACTCAGCCAGCGAATCGCGATACTCATCACTCGCCAGAGCCGGGTCGGACAAACCCAACCGTTGATCCTCAGCGAGTGCCTGCCAGCCCTGCTGACCGACCCTTGACACTAGCTCACGATCGATATTCAGCGCAATTGTCGGCAAGCGGTGCTGGCGCGTAAAATGCAATAGCGGCAGATACAGCCCGGCATCGTAACCCCACACTTCCTTCCACTCGGATTGTTCGAGGAATTCCTCGTCGTCGAGACTACCCGCACTCCAGGCGTCGAGAGCCGCCTGTACTCGTCGAGGCAGCATTTCAAATCCTACGATCATCTTGCTGTTGCGTGAATGCAGTGCCGATAATGTGTAGAGTTGCCAACGATGATGGGCCTGGGAAGTGTGTGATTCGCCCAGCAGTACAATTCGTGAACTCGCAAAACGCTGGAATATCTGCTCGCCAGATAAGCTTTCACCGCTCACGGGATCAAGCCAATGTGCGATGTATTGTTCACAACTACCCTCCGAGTCGGCCGCCATAACCAGTTCAGGCTGGAAAAACAGCACACAGCCAACGAGGCTGAAAACCCTGGCAATGGCACTCATCTGGCAACAACCCTCCTGGGTTCGAGCAGTTTCTTCAGTTCAGTACGAATGATTCCGACACCCGGGTCCGACTAAGGTTCAACCAGCGCAAGATTGATCCGCTTGTTTTGCCTTCCCTTGTTTTTGAGGCTGGTGACAACGAGTTTTCCGATCTCGGCGGTGTTGCGGACATGTGTGCCTCCACAGGGTTGACAATCCGTGTTTTCGATCGACACCGTGCGCACCGTACCGTGTCCGCGTGGTGGCTGCACCGACATGGTGCGCACCAGCTCCGGATTCTGATCGAGTTCAGCATCGGTAATGGTGCCGATGCTGACCGGAATCTCGCTGGCAACCAACGCATTCAAATCGGCTGTGAGTTGCTCCTTATCGACCACCTGACCCTGTAGATCAAAATCCAGCCTGCTCACGCTTTCACCGACAGCACCGCCGGTTGCCTGTGCGCTGATCAGTGAACAAACCAGGTGCATGCTGGTATGCATGCGCATCAACCGATGACGGCGGTCCCAGTCGATTGCCATATCTACAGGATCACCGACATGAATAGCGCTTAAATCCTCGCTGCCGAGGTAGTGCACAATATTGTGCCGATCGTCGGCGTAACGCGTATCGACCACGGGGTATTCGACACCCTGAATAGCGAGATGACCGGTATCGCCCGGTTGACCACCACCCAGTGGATAGAATATGGTCGCCGCGAGTATCACGCCGTCGTCGAGGACTTCGGCCACTTCACTACTGTGTGTCTTCTGGTAACTGTCTTGATAAAATACTTTTTCCGTCATCGCTGGACCCGGTGCCCTGTCAGTAATGCAGTGAATCTTACCCAGCCTGAAGCCTGAAGCAAGCAATCGATCCGTGATTTCAAGTTCATCCGAGCAGCGAAAAATTATCCACATCGATGCCGACTGTTTTTATGCCGCGGTTGAAATGCGCGATAACCCAGCTCTCAGGGGCAAACCGGTCGCGGTTGGCGGCAGCGCAACCCGGCGCGGCGTGGTCGCCACTGCGAGCTACGAGGCGCGCAAATTCGGTGTACACTCCGCGATGGCCAGCGCGACCGCCCTGAAACGCTGTCCGCAACTCATCCTGATTCCCGGGCGTATGTCGGTGTATCGCGATGCTTCGCGCCAGATGCATGAAATCTTTACGGACTATACCGACCTGATCGAACCCCTGTCGCTGGATGAAGCATTTCTGGATGTTTCGAACTGCCCACGCTGTCAGGGTAGTGCCACGTTGATTGCGCAAGAAATCCGCAAGCGCATTGCCGACAAAATCGGCATCACCGTCTCTGCCGGAATAGCGCCGAACAAGTTCATCGCCAAGGTCGCCAGTGACCTCAACAAACCCAATGGGCAATACGTCGTAACCCCTCACCAGATAGACAGTTTTCTGGCCGATCTACCGGTAAAAAAAATCTGGGGCGTGGGCAAGGTCACCGCCCAGCGACTCGAGCAACAGGGTATCAGCACCTGTGGCGACGTGCGAGGCATTGATATTTTCCAGTTCGTACAACAGTTTGGGCAATTTGGAGAGCATATCCACAAGCTTGCGCACGGTATCGACAATCGCCCGGTGGTTTCCGAATGGCGGCGCAAATCGGTCAGTGTCGAACACACCTATGATGAGGATCTGCCCGATCTGCAGGCCTGCCGGTGGAAAATTCCGGCACTCATCGAGTCTCTTCAACCAAGGCTCGAGCGCCTCGACGAAGATTACCGTATTCAGAATTGCTTTCTCAAAATGAAATTCTTCGATTTCAATCAAACCACGGTAGAAAGGCAACTGACCGCACCCAACTACGCCGACTACGCCATATTGTGCGAGGAAGCCTGGCAACGCGGTAACGTCCCGGTGCGCCTGCTGGGCATCGGTGTGCGTCTGATCGATCTAACCGACAGCAGCGGCCAAATGGATCTTTTCGACGATTAAACCCTCTTTCAGGAGACGTTCGACAGCCATAAAAGCCAACTATTTCCGCTTGTTTTTATTTATCAAGAAGTTATGATGCCTTCCCAATGTAGATTAGCAATAAAGCCCGCTAAACTATTGAACCAAAGGCCAGGTAACACATGGACAAAAAAACAACAGCACCACAGTTCGAATCACTGATCTCGTCGCCCTGGGGCAGTTCGCCGGATAATTCCTATTACGGTGATCCACGCTACGTCAACAAGGAACAGCACGGATTAGAGGACATCGAGCGTATCCAAACAGACGAAGACGGCGTCGAGCAGGTTGTTATTCTCGGATACAACTAGTTCTCTTCAAAGGAGATATTGACCTCTATCTTCGCGACCCGTGGATACATCCCCGGACTCAATTCGAAGTCTGGCCGGGTTTATTTCAGGCAAACAAACCGTCAGGTGTGCTGAATGAGCAGTGATGTTCTGCTTATTCTGATCTCCTTCGCAACTTCGACGATTACCGCGATCACCGGCATCGGTGGCGGCATGATTCTGATTGCCATCATGCCCGGGTTTTTACCGGCCGCATCAATCGTTCCGATTCATGCCCTGGTTCAACTTTTTTCCAATACCAGCCGAGCCCTGTTTGGATGGCGCTTTCTGCACTGGGAGTTTGTACTCGCATTTATTGCCGGTTCTATTATCGGTGGGCTGGTCGCAGCGGGAATTTCTCGGGAAATCAACCTCGAATACACGCCATTACTAATCGCGGCCTATATTCTGTATACCGTGTGGCGACCTAAACAGGTATTCAGGAAACCGTTGAAAGGAGGATTCGTCGTCATAGGCGCGATTCAAACGGGGCTTAGCATGATGGTTGGCGCCACCGGCCCGATGGGCCAGGCAGCTTTGTTGCGTAAAGGTCTGCAACGCGACGCGCTGGTGGTGACCGGCGCATTAATGACGACCTTCACGCACCTGATAAAAATCATTTTGTTTGCGTTACTCGGATTTTCCTTTGTTAACTACTGGCAACTCATTGCCGGCATGTCGATCGCGGTTATCCTCGGCGCTCTGCTCGGAACTCAAATTCGCCACAAGGTCCCGGAGGCTCCGTTTCGCCTGCTGCTGAAATGGGTCTTGACCCTTTTGGCCATACGTATGATTTATCTGACCCTGTTCTGATACTAAAGGCTGAATTTTGATCCTGGGCAATGACCCGCTGATCATAGATGTGATTGCAGAATTCGCAGCATGCGACCCTCGACCCAACTGTGCGCTGCCAGGTTCTCGATAAACCCGCAATGCCCGCCGTGGCGATAGGTTTCGATGTTCAGATTTTCGATCGGATCGATTCGCTTGAGATCATCGACTGGAATGATCGGATCGTCATCGGCCGCGATCAGGTAGGCCGGCATCGCCAGCGTCGACAGGCGGTCACCCACCAGAGCATAGGCCGCAAAGTATTCATTTACATCGCTGTAAATGGTGTGGCTCGGTATAAACAGTCGATTCAGATCGTCGAGTGATTTCGCGCTGGCAAGCTCTTCAGCGTAATCAAGTTGCGGAAAACACTGTAACTTGTGTTGCAACGAACCATGCCAGCGCTTGAAAAAATAGCGTTCATAGGCAAAGAAACCCTGGTTCAAAGCATCCATCGCACGTGCCGGATCCGTCGGTGGGCACACCGCGACGGTCGCATTCAAACCGAGCTCGACACCCTTGTCTGCCGCAATACGTAACGCAAAACTGGCACCCAGTGAAAATCCGCCGAGGAAAATGCGATCATAGTTTCGGTCTACGATAAACTTAAGCAGCGCGCTCGCCACCTCGGGCGATCGGGTCGAGTTGAACAACTCCGGATTGAGGTGGTGTGAGTCGCCGTGATCTCGCAGGTTAACGCGTAAAACGTCAAATCCTTGTGCCAGTAAGGTTTCCGTTGTGGTAACAATGTATGAAGACCGGCTCGATCCTTCCCAGCCGTGCAATAGAATCATCAGAGTCGATCTTGGTTTGGACGACTGATCGAGATCGGCCAGCAAGCGGGTTCCATCTTCAGCCTGCAATATCAGGGTTTCAGTTAACAACCGCCGCAAAATCCGTCGCGCGCGCAATTTGCGCGGACCCTGACTGTTGAGCACTGTCTGCAGGTGCGCATTTCTCAGATACCGCGGAGCCTTGTACGCGATAGGGTCGTTTGGCTGCATTCTGTCTTCCACCTGGATCACCCCGGTATGCCCCTGTTAGAACGGGTTTTAAAAAAACGCCTTGCTTCAGCAACTTTGAAATTATATTGTCGATCAGACAGTTTTTTCAGGATATCTATCCATGGCCGCAAAACCCGAATCCTATAAACCAGTCTCTGTGCACGACTTGCCTCGTTTTGCCGGGATTCCCACTTTCATGCGTCTGCCCTATGTGGCACCGGCAGACGCAGACGAGGTCAACATCGGCCTGATCGGCGTTCCCTGGGACGGCGGCACCACCAATCGAGCCGGTGCGCGCCACGGCCCGCGCCAAATTCGCGACCTGTCGACGATGTCACGCAATGCCCACCATGTCACAGGCATTATGCCTTTCGAATTATGTCATTGCGCCGATCTTGGTGATACTCCGGTCAATCCGGTCGACATCGAAGACACCCTGAATCGTATAGAGAGTTTTTACAACTCGGTAGTGGAAAGGGGAATCATTCCACTCACCGCGGGCGGCGACCACTTGATCACCTTGCCGGTCATGCGCGCACTATGTCGCGATAGACCGGTCGGCATGGTTCACTTCGACGCACACACCGACACGATGGACCGCTATTTCGGTGAGTCGAAGTACACCCATGGCACACCGTTTCGACGGGCGATCGAGGAGGGTTTACTCGATCCCAAACGCACCGTGCAAATTGGAATCCGCGGTGCGCTCAATAGCGACCGGGATAAGGACTGGGGGCTCGAACAGGGAATTCGGGTCATTGAAATCGAAGAATACAACGATCTCGGTGTCGACGCCGTTATCGCCGAAGCACGCCGCGTGGTCGGCGATGGCGAGACTTACGTCAGCTTCGATGTCGACGCCCTGGACCCGGTATATGCACCCGGCACCGGCACCCCTGAGATCGGCGGAATCACAACATACGATGCGCAAAAAATGATTCGGGGCCTGCGCGGGCTCAATCTGATCGGCGGCGATGTTGTCGAAGTTTCCCCACCTTTCGATATGTCCGGTAACACTGCACTGGTCGCGGTCACGATGATGTTCGAAATACTCTGCCTGCTGGCGGAGCTTGCCAGTCAGCGCAAGCCAGCCTGACTAGGGCCTGTTAACAATAACGGGATAAAGTGCGGCCAGTAATAGTATTGCCATCGAGTAATTGAACATTCGTAATCTGCCACCGCTACCGAGAAAGTGTTGCATCTTGCTGCCTAGCCCGCATTTCTCACCACCCTTCTACTGCGACGACACTATGCCGCACCCTGCCTGCATTTGGCTCGGTCAGAGCGCTCGACATAGTGCATAGGTTAAGCGGGAATTTTTTAAACCGCTGGGGAATCAATAGCTTGCGTCATGCGCCGTCATGAACCTACGGATTCAGGTTAAAGGCAACTCGGTCTGTCTTATGTGCCGCCTCTGTTGGCGAGTTTCAGCATGGCATGCAGCAACACGTTACAACCCGCTTCGAGATCGTCGGCTTCGGCACTTTCCTGTTCGTTATGGCTGAGTCCGCCTGCACAGGGTACGAAAATCATCGAAGTCGGCGCTACCAGGCAAACCTGACAGGCATCGTGACCGGCACCCGATACCATTTGCCGGTGAGTATACCCAAGCGAACGCGTAGCTTCTGCGACCGCGGCAATGCAGTCGGAGTCAAACTTGACCGGCGCTTTATCCCAGATTTCATCGAGTTCACATTCTACCCCATGCCTCTCGGCGATGGCCACGACTCTGCCCTCGATCTGCGCTGCCATTTCCTCCAGCACCTTGTCATCAGGGTTGCGGATATCGATGGTAAAGAAGACTTCACCGGGAATCGTGTTTCGTGAATTGGGCATAACCGACATCTGACCCACAGTGCCAACCGCCTGCGGTGCAAACTCGAGTGCTAGCGCCTGCACCATGGAAATCATTTCTGCCGCCGCTACCAGCGCATCGTGTCGCCCAGGCATCGGCGTCGAACCAGCGTGTGAGTCCTGGCCTTTCAGCCTGACGTCATACCAGTGCTGCCCTTGCCCACCGATGACAACTCCTATCTGCTGGTTTTCAGCCTCGAGAATCGGCCCCTGTTCGATATGCGCCTCGAGCAAGGCGCCAATCGGGTTGCTGCCGCAAGACATCGCCCCCATATATCCTATTCGCTTCAATTCGTCGCCAAGGCTGTTTCCATCGCTGTCGGAAACAGACCAGGCGTAGCTTTTTTCAAACAACCCGGCGTAAACGCCAGAAGAAATCATCGCTGGCGCAAATCGGGAACCTTCCTCGTTGGTCCAGACGACAACCTCGACCGGCGCCTCGGTGGTCACATCGTGCGCGTGCAAAGTACGCAGCGCCTCTAGCGCAGCGAGTACGCCGTAAATACCATCAAACTTGCCACCGTGAGGCTGGGTGTCGAGATGACTGCCGGCTACAATCGGTGCCAGCTCATTGTTGCGCCCGGCACGACGCGCGAAGATGTTACCCATATCATCGATGCTGACGACACAACCAATATCCTCACACCAGCGAATGAACAAATCTCGTCCATCGCGATCTGCGTCGGTCAGGGCAAGACGGCATGAACCGCCATGCTGGCCTGGTCCAATCTCAGCCATTGCCATGATACTGCCCCAGAGACGTTGACCGTCAACGCGTATTTTTGCAACTTCGCTCATCTATTTTTCCCAGGGTTAATTTACTGGCATTACTCATTCGCAAAGCCAGATCAGTCCCACAGCGCAGACCGAATCTCGCTTCAATGCCTGGCACAGACAATGTACTCCACCTCCGCCCAAAGTAAACATCGACATATCCGGAGCGAACACTTCATGACCACGGGCGATCAAATCCTTATTCAGTTTGACGCTGCCCGCCATCGACAGTACTTTTTTATTACCCAAAGACAGCAGATTCACCCCGAGATCCTTGGCCTCGGAAAATTCGACATCGACGAAATCGCCGCCCACAAAATGACCCGCGATGGCATAACGCCAGATTGGAATATTGATTTCCTGGTAAAACTTGATCACCGTAAGATAATCGGCGCGCCGACACTTGAGCTGCATATGACAAATTAATGCGCCCCTGGGGGTCATCACACTCGAATCACGCGCAAAGAAGTTTCGGTGCAGCACCGGGTCGGATTCGAGAAAATGACAAGTAACTCCGGCGTCCTGGTAAATTTGAACCATTTCCCGGTGTTGGCGCTGGGCCAGATCGAAATCAAATTCGATCCCGGTTTTGTGCATATTATTCAGTGTACGGCCGATCAAAGGACCGGCATAGCATTTCCTCGCAAATTGACTGCATGGCTTCGTGTAGGCGTCAATTAACTAAAGTGCGAACCCTCACTCGATAGACGAGCTAAAGACTCTTTTTGAAGTAAACCCGATCAAAGCCGTCCTCGACACGTCGATCAAACGGCTGGTAACCGAGCCTGGGGTATAGCGCCAGGTTTTCGGTCATTTTGGCATTGGTATACAGCTCTACTCTCGAGAGCCCAGCGGTTTTCGCCTGCTGTTCGACAAACTCAATCAATCTTGAACCGATACCGCGCTGCTGAAATTCGGGGTTTACTGCGACATTTTCCAGGTGAACGTGGTCATGCTGCACGTAGAAGACGACAAACCCGGCGATTTTTTCCGACTGTTCGATAACAAAGAGATGTCCAGCTTCGATCGAAGCCGCAAAGTCAGCAATCATCGGGGCCGGTTCACGACCGATGCGCTCGATGTACAAACTGTATGCAGCCAGTGCACAGGACTTTATTCCCGATAAATCCGATCTAACCGCACTACGTATCTCAGTCATTGGCATAGGGCGCAGCTGAATTCCATGTAAGTCAGGGATACCCAGTTACTGCGATTGCTGGGCCATAGTTTGCTTGATGCGTTCGTTGATCTTGTTGAACTCGTCGATCAGCTGGTCGCAATCGAATTTACCGGAATGACATATCGCATCCATTGTTATCAAAATTTCGCCGCCTTGATTGGCAATTTCCCGGCGCACCACAGTCGGGTGGGTGGCGTGGTCGTCTGGCGTAAACGACCATAGCACATAGACCCCATTCTTCTTCTGCTTGAATATCGTCCAGCCCTCGTAACTGCTGGAAACAGCCGACGCAACTGCTTGCAGAGCCAGAAAGGCTTCCTCAACCGTGGCATAACCAATGGGTGAGACTCCGATACCTGTTGTGCGATTAGCGCAGGCAGGTACAGCAGGCTCGGAACAACCAGGCTGAAGCGATTCATCAGCTTTACACTCAGGTCATTCCTAACATGACTATTTTTCAATGGTTATTCTCCCCTGACCAACCGGTACCCCGGCCAATCACATCCTCAAGTATCTCGATTTCACGTGCGAGTTCCCGCGCCAGATTTATCATCAGCAAACCGAAGTCAGCCGGATAATTGACGTGCAGGCTAAAGAAATGTTCGGTGCTGATATCGAGCAGAATAGTATCCTCGAGCGCCACATCGGTTCCGTTTTGCGCCGTCATGCCGATCATCTCATCAAAACCCACTTGCTGTCCCTGACAGAAATGTCGGGTGAGCACATCGTGCCCCTCGAAGCGCTTGTAGTAGGCCATCTTGCCTCGTAGCACAACCTGAAACTCGCCCACTACTTCGTCGACCCGGGTGATAAATTCTCCCTTCGCCAAACGCCTGATCACACCATTGCATAATATATCGGTGATCACTTCATCAGACAACGCGCCAAAGGTGGACAATTCCCGCATATAGGGAAGGCCCAGGGTTTCAATCATCTCGCCAGTATCGAGTATTTCCATCACATGACCCTCACACCAGAATCACATATCTTAAGTTTTTTTAAAATTGATTCTTGTGACATATGACAACAAAAACGGTCCGCAGTTTTGCCGTTGGAGCGCGCAATCTATAGAATGATAGTTTTTGCCCAAACATTACGGAGTTGGTGGTTGCAGTATAAGGCTGCTCGATTACACATCAGAATGCTGTCATTGATAGCGAAACAACGTGTTACTTTTTGATGCACAGACGCTAGCAGCCCGATCAAGTACCTGGCACAGTCGGAGTAAGCGTTTAATGATCTGGCTGTGGAATATTTCGGATTTCAAACTCAAGGTTTAAAGCAGATGAATTGCCTGGATCATTATCGCGGTAGGCTTGTTACTAGCACCAATAAAAACCTGCGTCTGATACACATCAGCTCAGAGGAAAAGGCGGTACATGATTTCAGAGTCGGTGTTAAGAGGCTCACTGCGTTGTATTTATTTGTTCATGCCGTTAAATCTGAAATAGCGGCAAAACGGTTACTCAAACCTTATCGATCCCTGTCCAAGTCGATCAGCAGAATACGCGATGCGCAAATCGCCCTGGAGCTATTAGCAGACCTGGAAGGGATTGATTCAAGCGATAGAGTCGTTCTGCTTAAAGCCCTGAAGTCAAAGATTCGCAAAGACTACCGATCATTTCAAAATTTCGCCCACGGCTGCACCCCGACCAGGCTGCCTACGATTCGCGCGATGGGTTTATCGGAAAGCACTATTCTCAAGACAAAACCGCTAGTACAGGACAACCTGTTAAAGCAGATATTAGTTCCGGCCAGGCGCATGAGCGCGAAGCAATGGCACAAATTACGAATCCTGCTTAAACGATATCATCACACGCTGGATGCCTTTCACTTCTGCCCCGGACATACCCTGGATGAAAGCGAACTCAAACAAATGAAGATTCTCGAACAATTGCTCGGCGACTGGCACGACAGGGTCATCTGTATAGAAATTCTTCAGTCATTCGCCGGACTCGAGGCGGCGTCGACCGGCGCTATCGCAACAATGAATAAACAGGAAAGAATACTGCTCGGTTCGGCAAAGATTTATCTCGCAAAATTCGCCAAATGGCATCGACAGCGCTAAATTTTTAACCAGGCCACTCGGCGAATTACCCTGCAGCGACTCAAAAGCTCGGAGTCTGATGTGTGCCACTCACCACTCAACGACCAACACTAACCGGATACAACGATGCGTGATTTTGCCCTCGAAGCTTACTTCGCCAAATGGGAATTTACTGCCAAATATCATATGACGGCTTCCGATATGCAAAGCATGTCGTTGTCGGAACTCCTCAATCTGGCAACGCCTGAAGATCGAAAAGCCTTCGAAAACTGCTGGCTTGGGTATACAGAAGGCCTCGGGGCGCCCGATGTTCGCGAAGCCATTGCATCCACATACGACAGTATGAGTGCAGACAATATCCAGTGTTTTGCCGGTGCCGAGGAAGGCATTTATACCGCCATGCGGTCAATTCTGGGGCCGGCCGATCATGTCATCGTGGTGGTTCCCAACTACCAGGCAGCCGAGACGCTTCCGTTGGATATTTGCGAAGTCAGCGGTGTTCCTCTGCTGGTCGACGACGGCTGGCGACTCGATCTGGATGCCATCAGGGCGGCCATTCGAGCAAACACAAAACTGGTTTCGATCAATTTCCCGAACAATCCGACCGGTGCAATTCCGAGCCTTGACGATTACAAAGCCCTGATCGACCTCTGTCGCCAACACTCTCTCTACTTGTTTAGTGACGAGGTGTATCGTTTACTGGAAATGGATTCCGCCAAACGTTTACCGCAGGCGGCAGATATGTATGAGAAAGCCCTGTCACTCAATGTCATGTCCAAGGCCTACGGCTTGCCAGGCTTGCGCATAGGGTGGCTGGCGACTCACGACCACCAGATTTACGATCGTATTCAACGTTACAAGCACTACCTGTCTATCTGCAATTCCGCACCGAGTGAGCGACTGGCATTGATTGGGCTCAAGGCAAGAGAACATATCCTGGAACGCAATCGAGGAATCCTGCGAGAGAATTTTTCAAAAATCGACGCCTTCTTTGGCGATTTCAAACATTTGTTCGAATGGTCCCGCCCAGACGGCGGTTGCGTCGCGTATCCAAAGTTTACCGGTGGCATCAGCGTTGAAGAATTTTGTAACCGTCTTGTCGAAGAGGCTGGCGTATTGTTAGTGCCAGCCTCCTTCTACCGATCTGAGCTGCTGGATACACCTGTGGACAGATTCCGCATCGGTTGTGGACGCTATAACCTGGAACAGGGACTCGGTGCGATACGCGAGTTTTTGCAAAAAAATCAGGACGATCTGATTTCGAGTAAGATCTAGACCGGATATTTCACCAGTATCCCGAGTGATGTGATGCGGCACTCCGACGCAGGACAGCCACGTCTGAACGCCGGGCTGGACTGAGAGTCATAGCCGTAAACTTACGGCTCGAAGGAAGCCCAAGTTCAAGCGTAGCTGGACTAGTCAGCACCGGGACAGGGCTCAGGCCGGTTACAAATTGTGCAATCTCACCTGGCATAAAAACTATCGATTAATCTTTCATATTCAATGGTTTACGACAAGGCTTGAGACCGACTGGTGAAATAATCAGGCTAATAATCGGACGGAGCTTTGGTATCAACCACCGAGGGTTGGAGGGCGGGGTATGCGTCGATTTAAATCGGCACATCAAGCCCGGTGATTCTTAGATGTATGGGAGTCAGTTTCGCTAAGAATGCTAACTTGTCAGTGTACTCCGTCAGATCAAGTCGGACAGTATAAGCCTGATTACCGGTTTAATCGGATTACTTGTTTTATTTAATCGGCAACCGGTCGATAACAGGGTTCGAAGCAAACAAAATTTCACCATAATGGTACCACTAAACAAAGTGCTTGTTGTCGAAGACAGCACCAGTCTTCAACTAGTTATTACAACCAGCATCCAGACTGTTGATGGCGTAGAGGTATTGAAGGCATCTACCCTGGCTGAAGCGAGTAGTCTCCTCAAGGAGAATGAGTTTTTGTGTGCGGTGCTGGATCTGGTTCTGCCTGACTCACCCAATGGTGAGATTGTCGAGCTGGTACAGGGTAATCGAATACCCATCATCGTATTAACCGGTTCGCTCAAATCGGCAGTGCAGAGCACGATGGATTCCCACCTGGTTATCGACTACATCACCAAGCGGAATATTCGTGAAATTGAACGGGCTACTGCAACCGTTCGCAATATTTATAACAACCAGACGATGAAAGTACTGGTCGTCGACGATTCGATAAGCTTTCGCAATTACATGGCAAGCCTGCTGCATGATCTCCGCTATCCGGTCATCACTGCAGAAGACGGTGTGCAGGCACTTGAAATGCTGGCAGAAAATGATGACCTGTGCCTGGTCATTAGCGACTACAACATGCCCAGGATGAATGGTATAGAACTGATTCAGGAAATCCGAAATTCGCGCCGCCGCGAGAATATCGCGATTCTGGGTTTGTCGGCACAAGACGATAAGGAACTCATATCCAGATTTTTAAAATCCGGCGCCGATGACTACATGCGAAAACCGCTTATCATCGATGAGTTTTATTGCCGGGTCTTTCGCTGCACCAACGCCATCGCGTACATGCGAGCGATCCGTGAGGCGGCAACCTGCGACTACCTAACCGGTGTCAGCAATCGCCGTAGCCTGTTCGATGTCGGCGAACGAATATATGCGCGTGCCCGTAAAGGCCAAACCACGATGGCGACCATCATGATCGACGCTGATCATTTTAAACAGGTAAACGATACTCATGGGCACGATGTTGGCGATCGCGTGTTGGTTGCCATAGCCAATGTGCTCAAAACAGCGTTGCGGCCAACAGATGTAGTCGCTCGATTCGGTGGTGAAGAGTTTGTGTGTATCGCCTCGTTAAATAAGATTCAGGATGTCGACCTGGTTTGTGAGCGCATCCGGATTGCGGTTGAGACACAGCAATTTGAACTGGGTGACGGCGATATATCGATTACCGTCAGCATTGGTGCAACCTGTGAGCTCACCAGCTCTTTTGGCGAGATGATAAAATTAGCCGACGAGGGTCTCTATCGTGCCAAAAAAGGCGGGCGAAATCGCTGCGTCGTGGTTTAGGCGCTGGATGTTTTGTTGGACCTGCGAGGAATCTCTTTTTACTCAAAATCCGAGTTTCAGACTCGATACTTTGGCAATGGCATTATAATTTCCCGAGGGACGCGGAATATCCATCCTCCCTTCGCCAGCACAGCGCATCGCCGGAATTACCTGTCAAATTCCTTTTAATTCAACAAGACAGCTGTTTCGGGTCCAGCTGCAAAACAATTAAATGACTAAATATCAATTGGTTACGATAATTTTTCTAAACTGTTAACCAGTGCGCCAGTATTTTGGCGAAATTCGGGTATAGTGGAGCTTTACGATTTCGCGAGGGGATTAATGAGTTTTCATAAAATTCTGCCGCAGGTAAAGCACGATATAGCTGAGCTCGAAAATTTCACTTTCGAGCAATGGTGCCAGCTCAACAAAGACGATCCCGAGCAGTTTGATGCCTGCCGCCTCAAACTATTAAACAATTTAGTGGATTCGGCACCTCAATCCTGTAAGTCGAGGTTGCGAGGTCTGATGTTTACTATGGAAGGGGAATCTCAGCGGGCAAAATCTCCGGAAGATTACAATTTAAAGCTCGGCATCATGATGATGAACAAGCTCACCGAATTACAATCTCAACTGACTTCGGTGAGTAACAGTAAATCCACTGGTAAAATCCCGACTGTTGCGAGCACTGTGATTCCGATTCATAAGCCTTCCTGAAGTCCTGACGAGGGCACTCGGCAAATAGTTGGCTTTGGTGTTCATGCCGGTAACTCCGATGGCCCTATACTTTGTCGGGTATTTAACGATACAACTGCCAGACAGTCTTACCCTCTTTACCTCAGTTCTGACAAAATGAAAAGAATGGGGTCACCCATTAGGCAATTAGTCAAGCGAAGGCACAAAAAAACTCTCCCGAACCCGGGCAAGGAGTAGCACAAGCGATTGAATTTAATGCGCCCGTATCTTCAGCCGGTGAGTGTCA
>JAAESG010000122.1 GCA_024229615.1 Gammaproteobacteria bacterium
GAAACTTCGAATTGCGTCTTGCCAGAGTTTACGCATCAGCTACCTCTCCAAATGCTAGCAAGCGAGTATTGTCGACACCAAAGCAGACCTCGATTTCAGAATCAATTTCCAGAAACGGCGTCGATCCATCGTTGTTTTGCCGCATGATAAAAGATTGATCGTCGCCGGCTTTTAGAAAAACAGTGGCAAAAGAGCCCTCGAAACTCAGGTTTTCGACGGTGCATTTTACAATATTTTCCAACGACGATGATCCTTCTACTACCGAAATGGCTTCCGGCCGAATAAAAGCAATTGCCGACTGCCCGGAACTAAGCTGCTGGGGGTTAATGCCCTTGAGTGAACCAAACGAGGTCTCAACCACGGCATAACCATTGACAACCTCACTAACGGTGGCAGCGAAGGCGTTGTTGTCACCGACAAAATCGGCCACAAAGGCGGTTTGGGGTTCATTGTATAACACATCAGCCGTATCTACCTGCTCCAATATGCCGCTGGCAGACATCACACCGATCCGGTCGGACATTGTCAGGGCTTCACCCTGATCGTGTGTAATGTAGACAAAGGTGACTCCGGTACGTCGCTGGATCTTTCGCAGTTCCGTGCGCATGTGTTGTCTCAGCTTGAGATCGAGCGCTGACAACGGCTCATCAAGCAGCAGCACGGCAGGTTCGACGGCGAGCCCCCTTGCAATCGCCACGCGTTGCATTTGACCTCCGGACAGGTCACTTACTTTTTTGTTCTCGACCCCGGGCAGATCAACCAGCTCGAGCAATTTCACGGCTTTTTTTCTGCGTTCGGGTCGGGACACTCCGCGCACTTCTAATCCAAAACCGATATTATCCGCCACAGACATCAATGGGAACAGTGCTAAATTTTGAAAAATCATGGCGGTAGGACGTTTATTCGGACCGATGCCGCGCATGTTTTCGTCCCCAATACGCACCTCCCCTTCGGTGGGATCGATAAATCCCGTAATCAGGCGCAAAATTGTTGTTTTACCACAGCCCGATGGTCCCAGAAAACTAAAAAATTCCCCCGGTTTTATGTTTACATTCACATCGGTAACGGCAAATTGCTCTGCTCCCGGATAACGCATGCTGACATTGATTACTTCAATGCCTTGACCCACACCTTGAGCCATACCTCCTCCTTAATATCCCCGATACCGGCAGGCGGCAACCGGTACC
>JAAESG010000123.1 GCA_024229615.1 Gammaproteobacteria bacterium
GGCGTCTTTATACCAGTCGAAGGAAGCGAGCGCACCGTCGACATCACCCATCAACATGTACAGTGGCCCGAGCAAATATCGCTTCCCGTAACCGTCTCCACCGTATCCCGCTTCCAGTTCCTTTTTTAGGGCCCGTTCGTAGCGGCGAATGCGCTCACGGATACGCTTAGGATCGGTGGGAAACAGGTCGGCCATCATCGTCCACAGGTTGCACAGAGTTTCAGCGACCGTGTAGGCATCACACTCATGCAGCTTCCCGATGGTAATATTTCAGCAGCCCACCCAAGCGTTCTTTACAGGCAACTGATCCGTCAACACGATTCTTTGCTTGCGCGGCGGTTGGAAATAACAGTACATTGCCTTTGCCTTGATGATTTCGTTCTGCATGAAAATATATCAGGTACTCCTGAAGCACTCGCCTCAAGGAAGCCTCACCGAATAGAATCAGTTTCGATAAAGCTTCCTCTTTCACCGATTTCACCCAACGCTCGGCGTAGGCATTCAAATTCGGACTCCGAGCCGGAAGCTTGAGTGGCTCTACATCACCGGATCTGACGATTGCCCGAAACGAATCGGTGAATTTTGTATCCCGGTCATGGATGAGGTATCGGCGGCTCTCAAGGAAGCCCCACTCGTCCATGGTGACATTCCTGGCTATTTGCTTCATCCAGGCTTCATTGGGATGTGGTGTTATCCCAGCGATCTCAACGCGAC
>JAAESG010000124.1 GCA_024229615.1 Gammaproteobacteria bacterium
ATCAGAAAAAGTATGACATGCGGTTACGCCGCTCAGGTTTTCGTGACGACAAGACGCTCGAGGGTTTTGACTTCGACTTTAACCCCGGCCTCAATCAACAACTCATCAACGATCTGGCACGCTGTGGGTTTGTTGATGAAAAAGTGGCGGTATTGATTGCCGGTCCCTGCGGTACCGGCAAGAGTCATCTTGCACAAGCCATTGGTCATTGTGCCGTGCGTGCAGGGGTCGATGTGATGTTCACCACGCAGTCGAACCTGTTGTCGCAAATCAACGCCGCACGTGCAACCGGCAATATCGAACGCAAGATGCAAACGCTCATCCGAGTGCCGCTGTTAATCATCGATGACTTTGGTCTCAAACCACTCAAACCGGGGCAGGATGAAGACTTCCATGACCTGATTGGTGAACGCTACGAGCGGGCCGCAACCATCATTACCAGCAACCTGGACTTCGGTGAATGGGGGGAGGCCTTTCCGAATAAACTACTTGGTGCATCGACACTTGACAGGATACGTCACGGTGCCTATCAACTCGTGCTGGATGGGAAAAGTTATCGTACACCACGAACCGATTCCAATAGCGCAAAAAAACAGGTTGTAAAACGGACCAAAAACGCGGTTTAATCTACCCCGTTTGAAGGAGTAAAACCACGTGAAAAAATGGCTCCATTAGGGCGATCATGGGTGGC
>JAAESG010000125.1 GCA_024229615.1 Gammaproteobacteria bacterium
GCCGTGGTTGACTTACCGCTTCGATCGCCGCGCTTGGACAAAGTTACAGAAGACCCTGTTGGGCAAAACGCTCTTGTTCACCGATAACGATGACTGGAGCGATGCCGAAATCGTGCGCGGTTACCGTGCCCAGCACCATGTTGAGACCGGCTTTCGCTGTATGAAAGACCCGCATCACATCTGTTTGCGCCCCCAGCACCACTGGACTGACCAGAATATCGAGGTTCGCGTCTTCTGCTGTGTGCTGGCGCTGATGCTGTGCAGCCTGTTGCGCCGCGAGTTGCAGCGCCAGGGTATCGATCTCTCGATTCCGGTATTGCTGGAGCAACTTGGCAAAATCCGGGAGGTGGGTGTCGTCTACCCGGCACAAGACAAGCGGCGTTCGCCGACTCTCAAAATGACGCTCTCACAAATGTCGGAACAGCAACAGGTGCTGTACGACGCGCTTAACCTCGATCGCTATCTCCCCGCGTAGGTCATACGCAAAACTGCCTGCAACGCTTTGTAGAATAAGTATTTTCCAAAAACACGCGGTAAACTCGGGCTAGGAGAAATCAAGAATAAACGATTCGATGAAAAAAGAAGGTGTTATAGAGGCACTGTTA
>JAAESG010000126.1 GCA_024229615.1 Gammaproteobacteria bacterium
ACAGCCGGATTAATTTTTGTGTTTTGCAAAAGCATGGAAACAAAACGAAAGAAGGATCTGGATACTTTGCGACAGCAGCAAGTGAAGGAACATTCGCAGAATATATAGTCGGTATTCATTTCGTGTTTAACGAACTGGCAAGCACCTTGGCCTCTCAGCAGGTTTAATATCAAACCCTCCACTAAGTGTGTTTTTATATGATGCCGAGAGTCCGTTGTTGGCCGAGGCTGTGTGAAAACGCGGTGGTTGGTATAATACGAAGGTCTCAGCACTGGGGTAAACTGAATGAAGCGTTTCATTGAAGGTGAGAACCGATTCCAGAGCACCTTGTTCCCCGAAAGTCTTGAAGATTACATTGCAGCAGATAATTCGATCCGCATCGTCGATGCGTTTGTCGACAAGCTTAAGCTGAAGGAACTGGGTTTTGATCGCGCCGAGCCGAGTGACACGGGTCGGCCGGGGTATTTGCCGGCGACAATGCTGAAGATCTATATCTATGGTTATCTAAACCGTATTCAGTCGAGCCGTCGTTTAGAGCGGGAGTCCTACCGGAACGTCGAACTGATCTGGCTGACCGGTCGGCTGATGCCGAGCTTCAAAACCATAGCCGATTTCAGGAAAGACAATAGAAAGGCCATTCGCCGCGTGTGTACGGAGTTTGTCGGGGTATGCCGTGAGTTTGGGCTATTTTCAGCGACGCTGGTGGCGATTGATGGTAGCAAGTTCAAGGCGGTTAACAGCCGCGACAAGAACTTCACCCGTAAGAGCGTCAAGCGTCGGCTTAAGAAGACCCAGGCGAACATCGACCGTTATCTGGCAATGCTCGATCAAGCGGACCAGGATGAGCCGGAGATCCGGGAAGTCACGGCCGCGGAGTTAAGACAAAAGATTGCCTC
>JAAESG010000127.1 GCA_024229615.1 Gammaproteobacteria bacterium
GCGGCAAGTATGTCCTGCAGTCCCTATGCGTTTGCAGTCACCATTGTTGGCAGGGTCGGTTTTTTGATAGTCAGCCTGGCCCCTAACCGCTCGGACCAGACAGATACTTTAATGGTGTTAGCTAGATGAATCGAGACGGGATGTCACAACACTACAGCTACGGATAAAGCCTGGTGACTTCTTTAGAATTCAAATGCCATGACGTTTAAGCGGGGTGCATCCGGCGCCATGCGTTGCCACAGATCAGCGTAAGTCTCGCCGTTTTCGGGGTGTAACCGGTGCGGCGCGATATCCTGTAGCGGCTTCAAAACGAACGCATTTTCAACAATTTCGGGACGCGGTATTCGAATCCCCGGCACATCGAGAATCACGTCATCGTAAGTCAGAATGTCGAGATCTATCGGTCTACTGGCAAATTTTGGCTGACTGCGATCCCGTCCCAACTGATCTTCAATAACACGAAAAATCACCGCCACCGCTTCGACTTCGAGATTGGTATCGAAACCGACGACCAGATTCAGAAAATCACTGCCGTCAAATCCAACCGCAGCCGAGTCGTAAACCGGAGACAATTCGATCTCACCAAAATATTTTCTCAGCACGGCGACCGCTTCGCGAATCTTGACTTCACGCTCGCTATTACTGCCAAGCCCGACATAAACGCGCGCGGTCATTCCGGTTTTACACCACGTTCGATCTTGACCCCGACCGATTTGGAGCCCCGTACAGCACCGGGCTTATGCAGTGTCAGCTTCACCCAGGGCACTGCAAATTCATCCAGTACGATTGCGCATATACGTTCTGCGAGCGCCTCTACCAACTCGAATTCACTCTGTTCGATGAATTCAATCAGACGTTTGGCCACTGCTTTGTAACTCAGTGCATCCTCGATATCGTCGCTTTTCGCAGCCTTCGAGATATCGGTCGCCATTTCGACATCGAGACTGATGGTCTGTTTAATTTTACGTTCCCAGTCGTAAATCCCGATCACGGTTTCAATTTGCAAATCATGTATGAAAACGATGTCCATCAAGCTAATATCCGGATTAATTTGGCAGCCTGCAATCTTAGCCGCAGAGGCGATCAAAGGGAAACGCCAAATACCTGAAAAACAGAAAGATTCCCGCTTTAAGCAACTTGAATACTGGGTATGCATCTGGTAGAGTTCGCGCCCTTAAAACCAATCTCGTAATTCAACGGAGTTCCACCATGTCCCGGGTATGTCAAGTAACAGGTAAAAAACCTGTTAGCGGAAACAATGTATCGCATGCGAATAACAGGACGCGCCGTCGTTTCCTGCCCAACCTGCATACCCACAAGTTCTGGGTCGAGTCCGAGAATCGCTGGGTTAAATTACGTCTGTCCACCAAGGGCATGCGAATTATCGACAAAAACGGCATCGACGCGGTAATCGCCGACATGCGCAAGCGCGGCATCAAGTGCTAGGAGTAGAGTCATGAGAGATTTGATCAAACTGGTATCAACTGCAGGCACCGGCCACTATTACACTACCGACAAAAACAAAAAGAATACCCCTGACAAGATGGTATTCAAGAAATACGATCCGGTAGTACGTAAGCACGTCGAGTACAAAGAGGCCAAAATCAAGTAATACCACTACTTGAAATGCCCCCAAAAAACCGGTTTGCGCCGGTTTTTTTTTGCCTGGTCGTAGCCTGACAACGGGCTTTCATATCGCATCCAGTCAGGTATCATACGGCGATACAAACCCGCCAGGATATCCATGACAGAGGCACTCGTTCAGGTTGAAAACCTGTCGCG
This sequence comes from Gammaproteobacteria bacterium, assembly GCA_024229615.1. GTDB lineage: Bacteria > Pseudomonadota > Gammaproteobacteria. Next base: position 1,783 of record JAAESG010000127.1, read on the forward strand.
TTATTATCAGAATCACTGCGCTATCAAGCATCTGAGTTTCAATCTGGAAGCCGGTGAAGTGCTTGGTTTTCTGGGCCCGAACGGCGCCGGTAAATCAACCACGATGCAAATCATTAGCGGTAACCTGGCGCCAAGCGAGGGCGAAGTAAGCATCGCCGGTCACGATATTCTCGAAGCGCCACGTGCGGCCAAACAGCATCTCGGCTATCTACCCGAACATCCACCCGTGTACCGCGATTCGAGCGTCGACGAGTATCTGAAGTTCTGCGCACGACTGCATCGTGTTCCTCGTGGCCAACTTGGCACCGCATCGGACAGGGTCAAACAGCAGTGCGGGTTGGAGACGGTCGGTGGGCGCCTGATCGGAAATCTGTCCAAAGGCTATCAACAGCGGGTCGGGATCGCGCAGGCGATAATCCACGACCCGCCGGTAGTTATCCTGGATGAACCCACGGTCGGGCTTGATCCCATTCAAATTCGTGAGATTCGAGATTTGATACGTTCGCTCGGTAGTCAGCGTAGCGTGATTTTGTCAACCCACATACTCTCCGAAGTTCAGGCAACCTGCGACCGCGTGCAGATCATTCGCGCCGGAGAGCTGATTTATCACGCTTCGATCGAGTCATTGAATCAGCGGCGCGAGACCTCCATCCGGGTTGCTCTGCGCAAGACCATAAAAATTGAGCAATTGTCCTCTTTGCAGGGGGTAGATCATGTCGACAGTCTCGAGGATGGCCGCTACAGACTTTTTTTTGCGCCTGACTCCAGCCCTGACGCTTTGGTTGCAGCGGCGGCACAACAGGAGTGGGGGCTGTATGAGTTGATCCCGGAACAGCAATCGCTCGAAGACCTGTTCATCGAGTTAACCCAGGATGAAGAGGCTAACGCCATATGATCTGGATCATCGCCAGACGCGAATTCAGCGCCATGTTTTTAACGCCGTTGGCCTGGGTCATTCTTGCCGTCATTCAAACCATTCTTAGCTACATGTTTCTAACCAACCTGGACAATTTTTTCCTGTTGCAACCGCAACTTATCCAGCTCGAGAATACACCTGGTGTCACCGATATCGTTGTCACCCCGTTAATGCAGGTGGCTGCAATCATCCTGCTCATGGTTATGCCCCTGTTGACGATGCGCTCGATCGCCGAAGAAAAACGCAATCAGACCTTGAGCCTGCTGGTGTCGGCTCCACTAAGCATGACGGAAATCGTACTGGGTAAATTTCTCGGTCTGATGCTGTTCATTCTGGTTCTGGTCAGCATGCTGATGTTGATGCCGCTTTCGCTATACCTGGGTACCACTCCAGATGCCGGTAAACTATTATCTATCTATCTTGGTATGTTGTTGCTGCTAGCTGCATTTTCCGCGATCGGACTCTACCTTTCGAGTTTGACCGAAAACCAGACAATTGCCGCGATAAGCACCTTCGGTGCATTGTTAATGCTATGGATCATCGACTGGATCGGTGGTTCGATCGAAGCCGGGCACTCGTTACTGGCATACCTTTCCATTCTGCAACACCACCAGTCGATGCTGGAAGGCGTTTTTGACAGCAGCGATATCGTCTACTACCTGTTACTGATTACCGGCTTCCTGATATTGACGATTCGACAGCTCGATCGCGAGCGCCTGCTGTGAAAGTCGACGCTCGAGTGCGACTGCAGCTTCGCATCCAGTCCGGGGTGTTCCTGATCCTCTTTATCGCCTTGCTGGGCATCATAGCCTGGCTCAGCCAGCGATATCCGGTAACAGTCGATATGAGCGTAAATCAGCGCAATAGCCTGTCCGAGGAATCGCGCCGACTGGTCGAAACCATCGAGTTTCCTCTGCAGGTGACCCTGTTCGCGTCACCCATAAACGAGAGTAAGCCAATACTGGAAACCCTGTTCGAGCGGTATCAGCGATTACAACCTAATATCGAGTTTGAAAGCCTGAACCCCGACCTGCATCCGGATTTGCTGCGCCAACACGATATCCGTTTCGATGGCGAGGTATTGCTCGAGTACCAGGGCCGCAGCGAAAAAGTTTCACGGGTCAGCGAGGCCAACATCAGTAGCGCGATCCAGCGCCTGTTACGGCAGGGCGAACGTTGGCTGGTATTCCTCGAAGGCCACGGAGAGCGTCATCCTTATCGTGAAGCCAACCACGACTACAGCCTGCTGGCGACGCAACTGGCAAGCAAAGGATACACCATCGAGACCCTGAATCTGACGCAAGTCAGTAGCATCCCGGAAAATACCGACGTACTGGTTCTGGCCAGCCCCAAAGTACCCTTGCTAGCGGGCGAGATCGAGATCTTGCGTGGCTACCTCGACCAGGGCGGTAACCTGTTATGGTTTGCCGACCCCGAACAGGCTGTCGACGGTCTGGATTTACTCGAAGATGACATCGGGATTGAATTTTTAGCGGGTGTCATCGTCGATCCTAACGGTCAGTTGCTGGGGCTTGAGCGAGCTGATTTTGCGTTGATCGGTGAATATCCGCGGCATCCGATAACACAAAATCTCGGCAGCCTCTCATTGTTCCCGGAGGCACAGGCCCTTGAGTTTCACGGTGACGAGAGCTGGCAAATGCAGGTTTTTTTGCGTAGTGATGAACGTAGCTGGACTGAGACGGGAGACATGCGCGGTGAATTGCTAAATGGTGACAACGAGGATGAAAACTCCGGACCGCTGAATATTGGTTTGACGCTGGCACGTAGCCAACACAACAACGTTAGCCAATTGTTTGAGCAACGGCTGGTGATCGTCGGCGACGCTGATTTTGTCTCGAATCGATACCTCGGCAACGGCAGTAACCTTGAGATTGGCGTCAATTTGATGAACTGGCTCAGCCACGATGATCGCCTGATCGCGATCAGCCCCCGTCCCGCACCCGATACGCGACTCGAATTATCGCAGACCGAACAATTGGTAATCGCGTTGTTTTTCCTGCTGTTTCTTCCCTTTGCTTTACTCGGCAGTGGACTTCGCATCTGGCTTAAAAGACGCAAGCGCTGATGTTTTCGCGCCGCTGGTTGATTAATTACGCGCTACTCGTACTAATCGTGGTGTTCACCTATGTCGGTAATCGCTACGGAGTGGAAACAGGCTTTCAGCCACAGCAGCGTGTTTCCGCGCTCAAAGCGGCTGATATCGAGACGATAGCTGTGCAAACCGCCGACTCATCGTTACTGCTGAAGCGAGTTGGTAACGGATGGTTGCTTGAATCTCCGATTCGCTGGCCCGCCAACAACATCAACGTCGAACGACTGCTGAATATTGTCAACAGCGAAACAGACTCTCGCCTCGGCGCAAACGAAATCGATCTGGCATCACTCGGCTTGCAATTCCCCAGGGCCATATTGCAACTAAATGAGACCCAGGTATTGTTCGGCGCAACCAACAATATCGGTGAGCGTCGTTACACCATGATCGGTTCGACGGTTTTCCTGTTACCCGATTTGCACCTGCCATTTATCAACCAGGGATTGACCGGCTTCATCGATCGACGCCTGTTGCCGCGAAGTTTCGATTTAGCCGCGCTCAAGTTATCGGATTTTGAAATTACCCGCGACGGCAACAACGCCTGGCAATTGAACAAAGCTGAGGTTTACAAGCAGGAACATATCCTCGGATTGGTAGAAAACTGGCAAGGTCTGCAGGCTTCGCGAGTCAAGCCCTATCAGGAAAACGAAACACCCCGGCAAAAACTTGCGCTACAACTGACAGATGGACAAGTTCTCGAATTTTTTGTCATTTCGATAGAACCTGAAATCGTTATCGCAAACCCACGGCTCGGATTACAATACCACTTCGCCTCTGACCTCTACTATCAACTCCTGTCATTGCGTGCGGATGAGACTAGCTAGCCTGATAATACTGTTGCTGGCGGGTAATGCGCACGCGCAAGAACCCTTACCGCAACTGGAACTGGGTGCCGGAGTGCTTGCCTTGAGTGCGCCTGACTACCGGGGCTCGAAAGAGTCTTCGACCTATTTATTCCCCACACCTTACGTCAAGTACCGCGGCGACCGATTGCGCGTTGACGAAGGTGCGCAGGGTGTACTTTTCGAGTCAAAGGATCTGCTACTGACGCTGAGTGCCAACCTGTCATTACCGGCGGACGACAACACTCCTGAACGCGAAGGCATGGATGAGCTCGAGGCCATTTTCGAAATTGGGCCCGCTTTGAACTATCGCTTTTATCGAATGCAACACAGCGCCTGGTGGATCGATCTTCCATGGCGTTTTGCCTACACCCTGAATAGCGATCTGGAAAATATCGGCTACGTTTTTCAACCCCGTCTATCCTGGCGCGAACCTGCTACACGCCTGGGGGAGTGGAAGCTACGCTTTAATATTGGCCCGCTGTACTCGAGCGACGAGCATCATGCCTATTTTTACTCGGTAGACGATGCCGATGTCACCAGCACTCGTCCTGCCTACGATGCGGACGGTGGTTTTAGCGGATATCGCGGCGAATTCACCTATAGCAAACGCATCGGCAAATACTGGTTGGGTGGGTTCATTCGCTATGACAGCCTGAGCGATTCCAGGATTGAGGATAGCCCTCTGGTCTCTGAAACCGGATCCTGGATGGGCGGCATCGCACTGGCCTGGGTATTCCACCAGAACTAGGTCGAAGCGATGCCTGAGTTACCCGAAGTTGAAACCACTCGCCGCGGCATCGAACCCCATGTCCGGGGTCAGATTATCGAGCAGGTAATATTGCGCGAGACTCGCCTGCGCTGGCCTGTCAGCCGAGAAGTAGCCGGCTTGCAGGGCCGACTCATCAGCGATGTTTCGCGACGCGGGAAATACCTGCTGATGCATCTCGATCAGGGCAACCTGATCTGGCATCTGGGCATGTCAGGCAGCATGTGCATTTTGCCAATCGGCTCGACCATCGACAAGCACGAGCATGTCGAGCTGGAGCTCGGTAACGATCTGGCACTGAAGTTTCGCGATCCGCGCCGTTTTGGCGCCCTGCTCTATTGCAACCACGACCCGCTGCAACATCGACTGCTGAAACAACTAGGTCCGGAACCGCTAGGCGATGATTTTGACAGCGACTATCTGTACCGTTGCTGTCGACAACGCAACGCGCCCATTAAAACTGTCTTGATGGATAGTCACATTGTCGTCGGTGTTGGTAATATTTACGCCAGCGAGGTCCTGTTCGCCGCCGGTATCCGACCGACACGCGCGGCCAGGCGCATCAGCAAGCAACGCATCGAAAAACTGGTCAATGCCGTGCGTGAAATCCTGACAACGGCAATCGTACAGGGCGGTACGACTCTGCAGGACTTCACCCAGGTCGACGGCAAACCGGGATATTTCCGACAGGAACTGCAGGTTTATGCAAACAAGGCCGATTGTAAGGTTTGCGGCAAACCGATCAAACACGTCGTGCAGGCGCAACGCTCGAGCTACTATTGCCCCGGTTGCCAGAGATAAACCTTACCAATCAAACGGGCTTACCTCCCAAAAAGATCCGCAACCCATCCCGAATCATCCCATCTCAAATGTGTAAGCGCCGCCCAGTCAGTCACAGGGAGGTCCACCGGTTGACTCTTTAGCGCATGTATATCTGAATTTGAATTATCATCGGCATAATTCGGTAGACTAGTACTCCTTCAAGGAGTACTAGCCCGCGCCAGCAATATGATCGTTTTCAACGAATCCGGAGACACCCCGGATGGATGAGGTATCGTCGAACTCTCAGCACAATGTATCCATGCGCCGATTCGCTCGAGGAAGGCGAGCGTCTGGCAATATTGATCGGCGACAAAGTGGTCGTTTTCATGAGAAACCACGGTGTACTGGTCGCAGTCGATTCGATCGCCAGGGGCTACAGTATGCTGTATATGCTGGAGCAAGTGTGCTGTACCCAGATACGCGTCATGAGTACTGGAGAGAAGCTGTTGCGTATTTCGCTGCAGGTTATCGACCCGGTACAGACACCGGATGAACACGACCGGCACAAGGGACAATATATACCTCGAGGCGATGAAGCGAGTGCTCGATCGTGACTTACTTGGCTACGCCGATTAATCTCGCCGCAAAACCTGTAGTCTGGTCTCAAACCTTGATTGGTTTAGCCGGCTTCTTTAACATCGAGACTCCTTCAGACATAGGATAAAAACCATGTCGGTAAATTCTGCGCACCGCTTTTGTTGCCTCGTGCTGTTGACGCTGTTCTCCGCTTCCGCACTGTCCGTACCGGGCGAAGGTACACGAATCATGATTTCCGCACCATCTGACTATGCCATAAACGCTGGCAAGGCAATCTCGGCGCAAGGCGGTAACCTCGTAGACGTTGCAGTCACCGTTGGGCTAACGCTTGCAGTCACCAATCCCTCCAACGCTTCACTGGGTGGCGGGGGATTTGCCCTGGTGAGTATGGGCAAGGGGGTCGAGGTGCTGGATTTCAGAGAATCGGCACCCGCAGCAACATCGCCCGATTTCTACCTCGCCCTGCAAAAAGGCGCTTCCTGGAATGGTGGTACAGCCGTCGGCGTCCCGGGCGTTGCTGCGGGTCTGTGGGCATTGCATCAAAAGTATGGCAAATTGGCATGGTCTTCGCTTTTCGATACGGCGATGTCCCTGGCAACGGATGGGATTGAATTCTCCGGAACCGAATCACGCTATTCAGAGACCCAGATTGATCGCTTAAGTCCTGCCGGTATCAGACACTTTTTCAAGGCGCCTGAAATACCTTATCGACCCGGCGAAATACTGCAACAGCCGGCGCTCGCGCAGGCCCTGAAACTCTATCGTGATCAGGGTCCGGACGGATTTTACAGGGGTGCCGTGGCGCAGGATATAGCCGCAACGGTGCAGGCCGCCGGCGGTGTTATCACCACAGCGGATATGGCGGCTTACCAGGTGCGCTGGTTGAAGCCGTTAGAAACAGAATTCAACGGCTATAAGGTATATATGATGCCACCACCCAGTAGCGGCGGCGTCGTGATCAAGGCAGCATTCGAGCTTTTTGGCAAGGTTGGCATCCAGCGGCAGCCACCGCTCAGTGTTAACGAACTTCATTTGATGGCGGAAGTGTTGAATCGGGCCTTCAGAGGACGAGCCCTGCTTGGAGATCCGGACTACCACGAGAATCCTTTCGACAAAATTTTAGGGGATGGCTATCTCAACGAAATGGCGCAAAGCATCGATGTCAACAAAGCGGTGCAGTTACCTCCCCTGGTGGACAAGCCCGTCGATGATTCGAATGAAACCACCCAGTTTTCGATTTTGGATGCCGACGGTAACGCGATTAGTCTGACGGTCACTCTGAATGGCAGTTATGGCGCCGGGGTGGTTTCGGAAAAGTACGGCATATCTCTCAATAATGAAATGGATGACTTCACCACGCGCCCCGGTGAGCCCAATATGTTCGGCCTGGTGCAGGGTTTCGGTAATCGCGTTCAGCCCGGTAAACGGCCCCTCAGTTCCATGAGCCCGACATTGGTCGAAAAAGATGGCAACATCGTCATGACCCTGGGAGCGGCCGGTGGCCCAAGAATCATCAGCAGCGTGATCCAAACCATTTATCGAGTCGTTGTTACCGGGCTCGATATCGACCGCGCGGTACAATTTCCACGCGTACATCACCAGTTTTTACCCAACAAACTGTATATGGATGAGTTTAAATTCTCCCCGGAGGTCGTTGCAGGCCTGCAGCAACGCGGGCATGAAACCGTCGAGCAAAGACCCTCTTATCTCGGCAGGATCAAAGCGGTCCGATTAAATGACAAGAACTACCTCGAAGCCAGTTTCGACAATCGCAGCGAAGGTGCGGTGGGTGGCTACTAGCCCGGATTACGATAATTAACGACTAATCGACGCTAGCCCGCATTTCTCACCACCCTTCTACTGCGACGAAAGCTGGTGAGAAATGCGGGCTAGTCGTTCGCGGTCAAATGCTGATATTTGACCAGCAACTCTTCCTGGGTTTCCGGGTAATCCGGGTCGAACGGGATGCAATCGACCGGACAGACTTCCACGCATTGAGAAGTCTCGAAGTGTCCCACGCACTCAGTACATAACAGCGGATCGATTTCATAAACCTCCTCGCCCGGAGAAATAGCATCATTCGGGCACTCCGGCTCACACACATCACAATTGATGCATTCATCGGTGATCATCAATGCCATGGATAAAATCTCCAGTTATTCATCTATTTGCAGGCTTTAAGCTTGGCTGTCAGACGGCTTAAGATTTCGGGATGCAGAAACTCGGAGACATCACCATCGAGCCGTGCGATTTCACGCACCAGGCTCGATGACACAAATGCATAGTGTTGTGCCGCAGTCAGGAATACAGTCTCAATCTCAGGTGCTAACGATCGATTCATACCGGCCAGTTGAACTTCATACTCGAAATCTGAAATCGCGCGCAAACCACGAACGATGACTTCAGCATTGCAATCACGTGCAAAATCGATGAGTAGCCCGGAAAAGGGTCTCACTGAAATCGCATCATTGTCGGCAAAAACCGTCTCCAGCATCTGCAACCTCTCATCAATATTGAAGAACGGCTCCTTGGCGAGACTGTCGGCAACTCCGATAACGACGTGATCGAACATTTTCAAGGCACGCTCGCAAATGTCGATATGACCTCGGGTTACCGGGTCGAAAGTACCAGGATAAATCGCTATACCTGTCATGGCTTACCTCTGTATCCCGGCTTGTCGCCAGGGGGAATAGTCGGCAAATTCTAACGGCTTACCCGCCATTCGGCTATAGCATAATTAACCTGACCCGCTGTTTTCTGTTTCAACCATTGCAGTTCTGACGAAGGCAAATCGAAGTTTTCGTCGATTGGCCATTCAAAATAGATCTTCGCCCCGGATTGCAGGCATTGCCGCGCCTCCAGCAGCCTGAAAACCTCTGCACGTAGTTCTGACGCGGCATAGGGGGGATCGATGAACACTATATCGAATTTTTGCTGTAACCGACCTATCAAATCCCGGGCATCCCCGGGTAAAAACTCGATTGCGCTGGTTTCCAGGCGTTCAGCCTGGGCGCGCAGGCTGCTAATCACTCCTCGCTGCTGTTCGAGTGCAGTTACCCGCCTGGCTCCCCTCGACAAGGCTTCGAATCCCAGCACGCCACTGCCCGCGAAACAATCAAGTACGAGCGCATCCCGACAATCTCGTGCCAGCCAGTTGAACAGGGTTTCGCGAATCCGGTCGGGTGTCGGCCGTAAACCCTCAACATCGACTATCGGGATTTTGCGACCACGCCACTGGCCGCCGATTATTCTGACTTCTGATTTCATTTCTACTATCGATAAGGTGGTTTATGCGGGTTTGAAGTGCACAGTTGGAATCGCTTTCTGTTAGCATATTGTGCCTGAATTCTGATTCCTGGAAAAATAATGTTCGGATTTAAATCTGACGCGAAAAACGAGACTGAAAAGCCTGCCGGGCTGTTCGCCTCGTTGCGCCAACGCCTGTCAAAAACCAGGGAAAGCCTGTCTTCCGGACTGGCCGATTTATTCCTTGGCAAAAAACAGATTGACGATGAGTTACTGGAGCAGCTGGAAGATCAGTTATTGATGGCTGATGTCGGTATGCAGGCGACCCGCAAGATCACCTCGCAACTGGCGGAATCGGTGCAGCGTAAGCAATTGGGTGATAGTGAAAGTCTGATCGGAGCACTCAAACGCACCATGGCCGATATCCTCGCCCCGTGCTCTACGCCGCTGCAGATCGATGCCAGTAAAAAGCCATTCGTCATCCTGATGGTTGGCGTCAACGGCGCCGGTAAGACCACCACAGCCGGGAAACTCGCACACCAGTTCAAAAACCAGGGGCTCAAGGTGATGCTCGCGGCCGGAGACACCTTTCGCGCCGCGGCGGTCGAGCAACTGCAAACCTGGGGTGATCGACTCGGGATACCGGTAGTCAAGCAAGGTCAGGGAGCAGATTCCGCCTCAGTCATATACGACGCCCTGCAATCGGCGCAGGCAAGGGCTATCGACGTGTTGATCGCCGATACCGCCGGTAGATTGCATACCCAAATGAGTCTCATGGATGAGCTCGATAAAATTAAACGCGTCCTCGGAAAGCTGGACGCCGATGCGCCGCAGGAAACCCTGCTGGTACTCGATGCTGGCACCGGACAAAATGCGCTGGCCCAGGCCAGCAATTTCAAAGACACGATTGGCATTTCCGGTATCATCCTGACCAAGCTCGATGGCACAGCCAAGGGAGGCATGATTTTCAGTGTGGCCGAACAGTTGCAAACCCCGATTCGCTACATCGGTGTCGGTGAAACGGTCGATGACCTGCGCGGCTTCGACAACGAGGAGTTTGTCGATGCCTTACTGGCTGATATCTAAATTCGAGTCAGTTAAATGATCGAATTTCACAATGTGACCAAGCGTTACGAAGGCGGCTTCGAGGCTTTGAGCAATGTTTCGTTACAGCTGACCGACGGTCAGATGGCCTTCATTACGGGCCATTCCGGTGCGGGCAAAAGCACGTTGCTGAAAATAATCGCGTTGATCGAAAAACCAACCCGCGGACAGGCACTGTTAAATCGAATCAATCTCAATACGCTTTCGCGTCATCGTGTACCCTATATTCGGCGCAATATCGGCATTATTTTCCAGGATCACCAGCTATTGTTTGATCGTCCGGTATTCGACAACGTAGCCCTGCCACTGAGTATCCAGGGCTATCGCCCGCAGGAAATCGCCAAGCGTACGCGTGCCGCACTGGACAAGGTAGGTTTGCTACACAAGGAAAAGTCGATGCCGATCACTCTGTCGGGGGGTGAGCAGCAACGGGTGGGAATTGCTCGTGCCGTCGTGCACAAACCAATGTTACTGCTCGCCGACGAACCCACTGGTAATCTCGATCCCGCGCTGTCCCGCGAGATCATGAAAATCTTCGTTGAATTCAACCAGGTCGGCGTAACCGTGCTGGTCGCAAGCCATGACCTGGACCTGATCGACGAACTGGACAAGCCCCGCATCACGCTCAACCGCGGCCAGTTAATCCTGAACGATCTTGACCAAAGTCAGGAGGAGGATGGCGGTGGCTGGCAGTAACAAGCGACGCAGAACACCGGCGGCGTCCAATCGCATTTCTGCCTATCTGCTGCATCATTTGCAGACCATGATGTTTAGCCTGCGCAAAATCTATGCGGCACCGGCGACTACGATCATGACGGTTGCAGTCATTGGAATTACCCTGTCTTTACCCGGCGGATTTTATTTGTTTTTAAAAAACATCGACGCGATGTCAGGCGATTTTCGTTCCAGCTCGCAGATCAGTCTCTACCTCGATCTCAAGACCAGCGAGAAACAGGCACAGGCCCTCGAAAAGCAGATAGCCAAAATGGAACAGGTGATATCGACCCGGTTTATCTCGCGTGAATTGTCACTGGAAGAGTTTCGCCAGAATTCCGGCTTTGGTAAAAGTATCGATACGCTAAGCACCAACCCGCTACCTCATACTATTATCGTCGAACCCGGCCAGGCCGATACCTTCGCGGTACGCAACTTGCTGAATAGTCTGCAGGCGATGCCTGAGGTCGAGATCGCCAAGCTGGATACCGAGTGGCTGGAACGACTTTATACGATAATCGAAATTGCCAAACGTTCTGTCGCTATTATTACGATCCTGTTTGCCTGTGCTGTGCTACTGATCATCGGCAATACGATCAGGCTCGATATCCAAAACCGCTACCAGGAAATAATTGTCACCAAACTCATCGGCGCGACCAACGCCTTCATCCGTCGCCCATTCCTTTACAGTGGCATCTGGTACGGTTTACTCGGGGGAATTATCTCCTGGCTAATCGTCGAAATTGGCTATCTTGCAATTTCCGGCCCACTAGAACGTTTAAACCTGCTATATAAATCAGATATGAACCTGATTACATTCTCATTTCACGACTTTATCGTTCTAATCACTTCAAGTACCCTACTTGGACTGGCCGGCTCCTGGATTGCGGTTGCCCGGCACCTGAACCAGATAGAACCTAGCTAGCCAAAAAAAACATGCCCTCAAAACGTCGACTATTACTGATTGATGCTTCTGATTCGACTCGTGCCATCCTGTTCAAGGAAATAACGAGCCGCGCTCCCGATCTCGACATCATCGCCTGTGGCAGCGGTAAAGAAGCATTGACCGCGGTGAAGAGATTCGAATTTGAAATCATCACGACCGGTATTGCCTTGCCCGATACCGACGGTTACCAGTTGATCGAAGAAATTCGACAAACCCCGAAGAACAAGGATACCGCCATTTTCGTCGTCTCGGGTGATACCGATACGCACGTAATGGGAGCTGCCATGGAAGATACAGACGCGGTGACAGCATATTTTGATAAAGCCGAAGGGCATAAGGCCCTGGTTAACTTTATTCTTAACTATCTCGGCACCCATAACGAACCGCCGATCAAGATCCTGTACGTGGATAAAAGCGCCACCTCGACCGCAATCACCACCGGTATCATGGAGCGGAACAACATCGAGTATTTTCACTTTCGTGACGTCACTGAGGCACTCGATTTTCTAAAACAGGATATCGTTCACCATACCAACTGCAGCATCGATATCATGGTTACCGATCTGATGCTGACCAGCAACGTCAACGGTTTTGAGTTGATCCAGACCATACGTAATGAACTGAAACTCGACTACCTGACCCTGCCGATCCTGCTAATGACGATTGAACCCGGCGAGGACGAACGCACCGATTTCACCGCGATTTTCGGTGCCGGTACTAACGATTTCATTACCAAGCCCGTAGACGAAGACGATTTACTGTCGCGTCTGCAAACCCTCGTCAACATCAAACGCCAAAGCGAAGCCTTAAATCCCTGATCGGACTAATGTTCGTGACCACCCGGTCCATGCACGTGGCAGTGGGACATCTCTTCCTCGCTGGCATCACGTATGGCCTCGACCTTGACATCAAATTTCAGCGACTTCCCGGCTAACGGGTGATTGGCATCAACCGTGACCGTGGTTTCGTCGACTTCGGTGACCACCAGACTGACTTGACCAGAATCGGTTTCCGCGCTAACCACCATACCGGGCTCAACTTTCTCCATTTCCTGGAAAGCTTCTATCGGTACTTGTTGAATACGGTCTTCGCTATAATCGCCATAAGCGTCAGCGGCTTCGATCGTCACCTCGAATTCATCGCCGACCGATTTGCCGTCGAGCGCCTGTTCGAGTCCGGGAATAATATTGCTGGCGCCATGCAGATAAGTCATCGGATCTCCACCTTCTGATGAGTCGATGACTTCGTCGCTTTGCGCATCGACGACCTTATAGTGAATCGTGACAACCTTGTGCTGCATAATGGTCATATAACATTCCTGATAGCAGGCCCGGGGTTGGGCTCCCGGTCTATGGTACACGATACGCAACGCATTCTTGTCGCGTTTGATGGTGTCTGAATAGAATCTTGAAGAAGATAGCGCTTCAACTACTTCACAATTTTTACCATAGCCCTGAACATTGAGATTAGCCAGTTCACTTTCTTCAGGTCTCTTTAAAAGGCTAACCCGGGATTGACAGAAACCGACTAGCCGGCCTGCCAGAATCGGTAAATCAGGGAATGACTAACCATCACCGCAACGCCAGGCTCAGCGGTCTGCTTCGCTGGGGTTTCAGTTTGTGCTTGTGTAACCCTTGCTGCCCCGTTGCGGCGGATCAGGCTTTATCATCAAAAGCATAAACCGGATTGCAATTCTGCTGTTTGGCCTGATACAGCGCGATCTCCACTTGTTCGATGATTAGCGCGCAACTTTTTCCGTACATTGGCACCATAGCAGCGACGCCAATGCTGACCGTCAGCTTGGATGCCACCGATGAGGTTGAATCTGCGATCTTCGCATCCTCAACCGCCTGGAAACAATTCTGAGCCACCTTGAGCGCGTTATCAACCTCGACCTCAGGCAACAAAGCGGCAAACATTCCGCCCTTATAACGTGCCACTAAATCTTCGGATCGTCGCACACAGTTGCCGAGCAGTTGCGCCACTCTCAAAAGGCAATCGTCCCCACTCAAATGCCCGTAGGTATCGTTGTATGCCCTGAGTTTATCGACGTCGATCATCAACAATGCCAACGAGTTACCAGCGCGAGCGCCTCGACTCCATTCCGTCGAAAGCCGTGAATAGAATTCCCGATGATTGCCGATCGAAGTCAAGGCATCGACATGAGTGACCGCATTTATCTGTTGCTGTGATCGCCGCGTCTGTAAAAACGAGTTAAGGCGTAACCGCAGAAGCTGAGGATGAAAAGGTTTGGTGATAATATCAGTCGCGCCCGCCTCAAATGCGGCGATTTCAGCCTCGGAATTCGGCTTGTCCAAAATATGAATAATGGGAATCGCGATATCCGGATCCAAATTAGTCGAATTTCGCCACCAGTCACTACCGCTCACGTTTTTGATAAACGAGCTGTTCACCATCAACAAATCAGGCATGCCGCGATTACGCGCATGCGCGATGAGTCCGATAATATCCTCGACCACCTCAATCTGGGTATCGTGCATTTGCTCGACGAGTATGCGCAGGCTTTTGGCATCATTGTCCAGCACCAGTATCCGTTGACGCTTTTGCGGTTGCCACATACTATTGGCTACCTTGTTCGATACCAGTGAACCAGATTCTAGAAACGCATCCAGTTCGGGCTCCAGCAGAAATCCGCTGATGGTTTCACCGAATTCGCTGATGATGACAGGTAAATCATGATTGAACTCCGTATTGTTGGTCCAGGCAGACTGCCAGGCAGTCAATTCCTTATTTGACAGATTTTCCTGGCAAGATAGCTCGATATCGAACTCCTGCAACAGGGAAGCCAACAGGCCAGGATCGGAGATATCCTGTCCGTCTACCCAAAGCGAACGAAAAATCTGCCTGCGTAGTTGCGCTGCCTCGAGCGGATCATTTCTACCGACCGCGTACACCAGTGACGAAGCGGCAGCCGAACCGGGGCGAAACATGGGTATATTGATTTCAGTTGATGGTAACCGTCGCCGCACTTCCGCCACTTCGGAGCTGAGTTCGTTGAGTAATTCGAGACTGCCCGGTTCGTTGTAATTTTCTGGTGGTCGCTGGATCATGCGAAAATCAACCCATTGATCCAGGTTCAGCGCAGAGACACGTTCGCTCAGTGCGTAACAAAAAGCGCATTTGAAATCGGCATAAACGGTAAATTTGACTTTACCAAAACTCTCAAACGACCTTTCTTTGTGCTTCGTGCTACTCAATTTAGACTCTCGTAGACCATGTTATAAACCAGTTTTATATCTCCGTGTCGCTTCCTAGGCAATCATTAAGATTGCACTGTTTATAGACATTTAGACGCCGGTTAATACTCAGTGAAAACCATTAGAGCTGCATTCAAGCATTAATGTCTATTTGAAATCGAAGCGCAATTCTCATGTATAACATTTGCAATTTTCGTGACCTGGCTCGCGATTTAGTCGATAGGATTCGGTAAATAATTGGAATAAAGCTAAGTGTAATCAATATCGGTTTTGGCAATAATCCTCAATGTTTCCAGC
>JAAESG010000128.1 GCA_024229615.1 Gammaproteobacteria bacterium
ATCGGGGAACATGCGCCCCATGCCGTTACAGTGGGGGACCTGGTAAAACCTGTTTGGCGCCGTGACAGGGCCAATTTTCACGGGTTCGAACAGGATGTCGTATCGGGGGTCGCGCTGGTTGCTCATGACAATATTGCCTCAGGAATGCATGTCGCGGAAAGATACCTGAATATCAGTGATTTCTGCGGCGACGCTGATCGGCGGCATATCGCCCGGCTCTGGGACAGCGCTTGCGCGCCCAGCATAATGATCGCTAGACCGGCCGCCGCAAGTGTCGCCAGCCGGCGGATGAACAGGCCCACTGCTCCAGCGATTTCGCAACATCCGATGAAATAACCGAATGCGCCAGGCAGGCCTATTTTGCCAAACGAATCGCTGAACATCGGGTGACCGACCAGCTTGAGAACACCCGCCGCGGCGAATGCAAAAGCCGTCAGTACGATCAGTATCCAGATCGCAATTGACGCCATCCGTGAGGAGTCTGCCATGCGCAAATATATAGCAAAATGGCATAACGTTTGGTTGTGTACTGAAACGCAACCAGTCGGAAGGTCACCATTTTGAGCCGATCTGGCCTTTCATCTACAATTCAAGCAGTTATAAATTGACGCGTTTTCCGCCGCCTCCACCAATTTCTTGTCTTAAGTTTGTTCCGCCATGACTCCAGAAATGAAATCTAAGCCAAATCGATCGTTGCTCTGCGGTCGGTTTTAGTAGATGTTCGAATTCACGGAACTCGATTACCAGGAGACACCGCTGGGTGCGATC
>JAAESG010000129.1 GCA_024229615.1 Gammaproteobacteria bacterium
ACAGCCGGATGATTGGCTGGAATTGGCTCATAGTCAAAGCGATAGCGTCTATATCCTGCAATCTGGACTGCGCAACAAGGAAGAAAAAGCGCCGACACACTACAGTACTTATAGCATCGAACAGACAGCCTATGAACTAGCCGATGGCCAGGATGAATTGGACGTTTCGCTGCGCTGGAGCCAGGACGGTATCGAAGTGGTCAAGACATATCACTTTCGACGCGGTGATTATCTAGTGGATGTAAAACATAGCGTCAACAACCTCTCACAGCAGGAATGGCAGGGTAGTGAGTATCGGCAGATTCAACGTAGTCGTCCGCTCGAAACATCACGCCTGCTTTACACCTATACGGGCTCGGTTTATTACAACGAAGAGAGCAAGTACGAAAAAGTCGATTTCGACGATATGGAAGAAAGCCAGGTGAAACTAGAATCAACCGGCGGCTGGATTGCGATGATTCATCACTACTTTCTATCAGCCTGGATACCCGGCCAGAAAGATCAAAACCTGATTTATACGATCGCCAACACGAAACGTAGTCCATCGACTTATACCATCGGCATGCGTTCAGCAAACAAAGTGATAACCCCCGGCAATAGCGGAGAGTTTGTCAGTCAATTGTTTGTTGGCCCCAAGATAGTCAGTCGGCTGGAAGAAATATCGCCTGGCCTGGAACTCACCGTTGATTATGGGGTGCTGACTTTTCTCTCCAAGCCTCTTTACTGGTTGCTCGCCTGGTATCATAGTTTCGTCGGTAACTGGGGTGTTGCGATTATATTGTTGACGCTTACAGTAAAGGCGGTGTTCTTCAAATTGTCGGAAACCAGTTATCGCTCAATGGCAAAAATGCGCAAGGTGAGCCCTCGTCTGAAAACCCTCAAAGAGCGCTACGGGGACGATCGCCAGAAGATGAATCAGGCGATGATGGAGCTTTACAAGACCGAAAAGATAAATCCGATGGGCGGTTGTCTGCCTATTCTGGTGCAGATCCCGGTTTTTATTGCGCTTTACTGGGCCTTGCTGGAAAGTGTCGACCTGCGCCAGGCACCCTTCATTTTCTGGATAAAGGATTTATCGGTAATGGATCCGTTTTATGTACTGCCCGTGGTAATGGGAATCAGCATGGTAATCCAGCAGAGACTGAACCCGCCCCCACCGGATCCGATCCAGGCTAAGGTCATGATGGCGTTGCCTTTCGTGTTTACAGTGTTCTTCGCCTTTTTCCCTTCGGGGCTGGTGCTCTACTGGGTGATCAATAACACGCTCTCGATTACGCAGCAGTGGTTTATTACCAAGCGTATCGAAGCAGGGGCCAACAAGTAAGCCGGCTCAGGCAGTCAACCCCCACCATCCATGCACACGCATGAAACCATAGCCGCAATTGCCACACCGCCAGGTACGGGTGGTATCGGCGTTGTGCGGTTATCCGGCTCTGCAGCCCTTTCGATCGGCGAGGCTCTTTGTCATAGCAAAATCAAACCAGGTCTGATTCAGTTTCGTCGGTTCTTCGATGCCGATGGGCAAGTCATCGATCATGGTTTGTGTCTGTATTTCAAGTCACCTCATAGTTTCAGTGGTGAAGACTGTGTCGAAATCCAGGCCCATGGCGGATCGATAGTGCTCGATATGCTACTCGAAAGGTTATGTAATCTGGGTGCTCGACTGGCGCGCGCCGGCGAGTTTTCCGAGCGAGCCTTTCTCAATGGCAAGGTTGATTTGACCCAGGCTGAGGCGATTGCTGATTTGATCGAGTCGGGCAGCCGGGCAGCGACAAAAGCCGCGATGCGTTCGCTCGAGGGCAGATTTTCGGAACAGGTTCACGCATTGGTAGACGAGATTGTCAATTTGCGCGCTTATGTCGAGGCTGCTCTGGATTTTGCCGAAGAGGAAATCGATTTTCTTGAGAATAGCGATATCCGACTGAAACTAGATGATTGCTGCCGACATTTAGAGAATCTGCTGCAACAGGCCGAACAAGGCCGAACTCTGCAGGAAGGTCTCTCCATATCCCTCGCAGGTTTGCCAAATTCAGGAAAATCGAGCCTGTTGAACCACCTCGCGGGATACGAAGCGGCTATCGTAACCGATATCGAAGGAACGACGCGAGATGTTTTGCGCGAACATATATCGCTCAAGGGTATACCACTGAAGATTAACGATACCGCGGGTCTTCGTGATTCACAAAACCCGGTCGAACAGGAAGGCGTGCGCCGGGCCTGGGAAACCTTCGGCCAGGCAGACGTGGTTCTTTACCTGGTCGATTCGAGCAAGGGATTGAGTGCAGCCGATCGGCAGAATATTGCCCGATTGGCGAGTGACAGCTTACAACTGGTGTACAGCAAAATGGATCTGCAGGATACGGATGGGTCGACGGTCGAGGATGCGCTCTATATTTCTACCAGAGACGGCGGTGGAATGGATAAATTAATACAGCGCATAACCGGGCAGGTTTCAGACTATAATCAGGATAATCAAGCATTTATGGCAAGACGTCGTCATGTGGATGCCCTGCGGCGAGCACAGGATTGCCTGCAGCAGGCGGTGAAAAGCTTCGACACAACCCGATCGGGCGAACTCATGGCAGAAGATTTGCGTGGCGCCCAGCGATTCTTGAATGAGATAACGGGAGAATTTACCAACGATGATCTACTCGGCAGGATATTCTCGACTTTCTGTATCGGAAAGTAGAGCTCGAATAACGCCCGCAACCCAGACACAGAGATAAGAGAACAGGGTAGGTCAGGAAAACTATAGATAGCAAAGCAGATATTCCCTCTGCGCATGAGCGGATGGGAGCGTTGTGTATCAACTTTCGACAGTTGCAAGATGGCTTGCTGAAGCAGGCCGGTACGAAGCAAGGATCCTGATTTTGTCAGATTGCAAGCGAGCTGATTGCCCTCTGCCAGGACGCATTTGCGCATACTTCGCGGAGTACCGTTTCCCACCGAGCATGCCAATTACGACTTTAGCAAACCGCTCTATGTCGCAGTTATCCTGGTCGAATTGATCCGGCGTTACAATCAGTACGTAATTAACGAGGCAATCGAGCATGATAAACGGCAACAGCTGGTTGTTGCAGTGCTCGGTTAAAACCTCGGTTTACTGGCTTATGAAAAGCAGGTTTATGAAAACCACGAAGAGTTTTCTGTCGCAGAAAAACTAGCCTGGATATTTCACCAGTATCCCGAGTGATGTGATGCGGCACTCCGACGTAGGGCAGCTATGCCTGAACGCCGGGCTGGACTGAGAGTCGTAGCCGTAGCTATGGCTCGAAGGTAGCCCAGGTTCAAGCATAGCTGGACAAGTCGGCGCCGGGATAAGGCTCAGGCCGGTTACAAATTACACAGTCGTACCTGGCATAAAGACTATCAATGAATCTTTCATATTTAATGGATTACGACAAGTTGAGACCGACTGGTAAAATATTCAGGCTAAAACTTTGCGAACACCAGCCACAACAAAGTACGGACATACTCAAATCTGCGGGACTGGATCAGGCCTTGGTGCAGGATGTGGTGCGCATCCATAATGTGGTCAACAAAAAATCCGTCGAAGGATACGCTGTTATTGCGTACTCCCTTCATTTATGCCGGCATTGCGATACTACAGGCTCTGTCCGTTGCACAACGCGCTATCGATAATCCGAGCCGAGAATTTGCGCGCATGTTTGCCAAACAGGAACTGGATTCCGTGTTTGGCGGGCTATATCTTAAGGTCAATGGCCTGGCCCCGATCGGCTCTATCATGAATTTTTGAATCGAACGAGAAGACCGTAGTGGTAAAAGGACCCGAAGGTGAGGATATAGCATCGTCGACGGTGCGCATGCTGACTAACCGAAACGGGGTACAATTGTTGCGCCCCGGTGACTGCTATCGTTTAAACAAAACTCCGATCCGACAACGCGGGCTCGCCGACCATCACCACTTTGCATGGACCAACTTTTCAGCCGGTGCGATGTGGATGAAATATTTTTTCTATCTCGCGGGTGGTGGAGCTGCGTAACTGAAGCATTTGCCGATAGGCTTCGGGGCTTTTGATGAAAGTGAGATCGCCGCTAAGCGGGAAGCTGGCATCATAGAGTCGCGAAAGCCAGAAGCGTAAAGCGGCGAAACGCAACAATACCGGCAGTGAATCGAATTCAATCGCCTGCAATCGTCTTTGCTGTTGATAGCCTTCGAGAACGGCATCAACTCGATCGACAATCAGTTCGGCCTGGTGATCGAGACACCAGTCATTTAAAAGTACCGCTATATCGAATACAAGACTGTCATTACAGGCGTAGTCGAAATCGAGTATGCCACCAAGTCCGGCATCGGTGAATAAAGCATTGTCGTGGAAGAGGTCGGCGTGAATCGCGCCCTGCGGTAGCGCCTGCAGATCATGCTCGTCGGCTGCCAGCAAGGTGGCCCTGATCATTAGCCTGTCTTCTTTGCCGAGGTAGGTATCGAGCATGTCAACTGTAGGCAGTACCCAGTCGACTCCCCGTGGATTTGGACGCAAACCCGGGTAATCCAGGCCTGCCAGGTGGAAGCGGGCCAATTCTTCACCGATCAGGCTGCAATGGTGGAGCTTCGGTGCCGTTAACACCTGTCCAGGCAGCCGCTTGATGATTGCCGCCGGGCGCTGGTTAAGTGTCGAAAACAATTCTCCCCGTCGGTCAGCTTGTGGTTCGGAGCAGCGCACCGAGCGCTTTACCAGGTGTTGCTGCAAGCCCAGAATGTAGTCGAGCTCATCATCGCTGTGGTGTTCGTACAGAGTTAAAATGAATTCCCCGCTATCCGTGTCGAGGTAATAATTGGTGTTGGTTATACCGGCGGCGATCGGGCTGAAGTCGATCGGCTTGCCGAGCGCGTATCGCGACAGGAATAGCTCGAGCTGTACGGGTTCAACAGTGGTATATACAGACATAAATCCTGCGTCTACAAAGGCGCAAACTGGCGAAGTCACCGATGCGGCTGTGATATGATCCGATTTTGGAGTCGGGCATTTTAGCGCATCTTTATGAATCAAGAGAAACAAAAAAAACTGCTGCTGGTCGACGGTAGTTCATATCTGTTCCGCGCCTATCACGCACGCGGCGTTAATCTTACAAGCCCAACGGGTAAGCCAACGAATGTTATTTATATTGTGCTTAACATGCTTAACAAGTTGGTCAAGGATGAGCAGCCCGATCATATTGCGGTTGTTTTCGACGCCAAGGGTAAAACTTTTCGCAACGATATTTATCCGGACTACAAGGCTAATCGGCCACCGATGCCTGATGATCTACGCGAACAGATCGAGCCACTCCACGAGATCATCAGGGCAAAAGGGTTACCCTTGATTAGTATTGAGGGTGTAGAGGCCGATGATGTGATCGGCACCATGAGCCGCCAGGCTGCGGAGCAGGGATACGAGGTATTGATTTCGACAGGTGACAAGGATATGGCACAGCTGGTTAATCACAACGTTCGCTTGATCAATACGATGAGTAATCACCTGATGGACGAAGCCGGAGTAATTGAAAAGTTCCAGGTCAGGCCTGATCAAATTATCGACTACCTCGCGCTGATGGGCGACAGCTCGGATAATATCCCGGGCGTTCCTAAAGTAGGGCCAAAGACGGCGGCAAAATGGATCGCTGAGTATGGTAACCTCAATGGTGTAATCTCCAACGCCGATGAAATTGGGGGAAAAGTGGGTGAAAATCTGCGCGAGTCTTTGGGTTTTCTACCCATGTCCTACGAGTTGGCCACCATTAAAATGGATTGCGATACCGGAGTTGGTATCGATGAGCTACAACAAAAAGAAACGGACTCGAGAGCCTTGGCGGACTACTATCAGGAGTTCGGATTTACGCGTTGGTATGACGAGATTTGTGCTGCAGAAAACAGGCCTGTCAATTCAGCCAGTGTAAAAGCGGATGCTAATTATGAGACAGTACTCGAAATGGATCACTTTGAACACTGGTTGCAGCGTCTGCATCGGTCGGATGGATTCGCGATTGACACGGAAACCACCAGTGTCGATTACATGCTCGCTGATCTGGTGGGGGTCTCGCTCTGCCTGGAACCGGGAGAAGCCTGTTACATTCCCCTAACCCACAGTTATGAAAACGCGCCAGGGCAACTGGACAAGGCGACGGTGCTGGAAGCGTTGAAGCCCGTTTTAGAAGACCCCGAGATCGGTAAAATCGGTCAGAACATCAAATACGATGCACACATTTTCTTCGGCGAGGGTATACGTATGCGCGGCATGGTGCATGACACTATGCTCGAATCATATGTGCTCAATTCCACCGCCAGTCGTCACAACATGGACGCGCTGGCCAAATTTTATCTCAATCACGATACCATTCATTACGAAGACATCGCCGGTAAAGGCGTGAAACAGAAGACCTTCGATCTTATCGAACTGGAGCAGGCCAGCGACTATGCTGCTGAAGATGCGGATATTACACTGCAGCTGCATCAGGTGTTAAATGCCGGTCTGCAAAAAGATGAGAGGCTCAATCAGGTATATAGCGAGATCGAGATGCCGCTGGTCGATGTTTTGTTCGATGTCGAGCAAAATGGCGTGTTGATCGATCGGCACATGCTACAAAAGCAGGGCAAGGAGATCGATAAAAAATTGAGTGGGATTGAACAAGAGATCTATCAGCAGGCGGGTGAAGTCTTCAATCTGAGTTCACCCAAACAAATCCAGGCTATTCTGTACGACAAGCTCGATTTACCGATACTGAGAAAAACACCCAAGGGACAACCATCGACCGCAGAGGATGTACTCGAGGAACTCGCAACCGACTATGAAATTCCGGCGCTGATAATCGAGCATCGCCGTCTGAACAAGTTAATGTCGACCTATATCGAGAAACTGCCACTGGAAATCAGTCTGAAGACCGGACGCGTACACACCTCTTATCAGCAGGCGATCGCATCCACCGGACGCCTTTCATCGACCAGCCCGAATTTACAGAACATTCCGATTCGTACCCCCGAAGGTCGTCGTATTCGAGAAGCTTTTGTCGCGCCTTCCGCCTACAAGATTCTCGCGCTCGATTATTCTCAAATCGAATTGCGTATTATGGCGCACCTGTCAACTGATGAAAGCCTGTTGGATGCTTTCGCCAGAGGTCTCGATGTACATCGTGCGACGGCCGCCGAAGTTTTCTCAGCGCAACTGGAGCAGGTCAGCGCTGAACAGCGACGGGCTGCCAAGGCGATCAATTTCGGTCTGATTTACGGCATGTCGGCCTTTGGCCTTGGCAAGCAGCTGAATATCGGCCGCAACGAGGCCCAGCAATACGTTGATACTTATTTTGAACGCTATCCCGGAGTTAAGCGTTACATGGAGGAAACCAAGCAACTGGCGCGTGACCAGGGCTTCGTCGAAACCGTTTTTGGACGCCGGCTTTATCTGCCCGATATCAACGCACGTAACGGAAATGTGCGTCAATATGCCGAGCGTACCGCGATCAATGCACCGATGCAGGGCACCGCAGCAGATATCATCAAGCGTGCGATGATCAAGGTGCAAGCCTGGCTCAAAGAGTCCGATCAGGACTGTAAAATGATCATGCAGGTTCACGATGAACTGGTATTCGAAGTTGCACAGGGTGAGGTCGAGGCTTGCCGTGATGCCATTGCCAGCTTGATGACAGGGGCTGCCGATCTTTCCGTCCAGCTCGAAGTGGATGCCGGGACAGGCTCCAACTGGAACGAAGCCCACTAGTACTCCTTCAAGGAGTACTAGTAACAAGGTTTTTTAGCCGGCAGTTTTCGAATTGTTGGATGCAATGTCGTCATAATCGGATATTCGCCCCGTTCGTCTGTTCCGCACAGGGTCTGCTCACGTAGGTTATTCAAGCGATAAAATTACGACTTGAAAAAATTTTTTCTGGCACCAATTTGTCAGTTAATGGCGACATTCAATGTATGCAGGATTCGGCCCTCAACCACTTGAACTAAAGCCCGCATTGTCTGTCTATCGAAGTAGCGCTATAGCCCAGCGCTATGTCCGTTCTCCCTCCTATGAGCGGACAACGATCCGGAAACCCCATC
>JAAESG010000130.1 GCA_024229615.1 Gammaproteobacteria bacterium
ATTCGCAACCGAAGATCTTGCGCCCCACCTTCGGATTGATAAAGTCATCGAGCACCACCACCACGCGCCCATCGGTCAAAGGCGCCGGAATCAAACCCCAAAGCGTCCGCCACAGCCGATCCCAGGGCAAATTCGGCGAGGCCATGAAGGTATAGAACCGTCGCTGACTCACGGATAACCCGAACAGCGTCCGGAGCGTCCGCAACAGGTTCGAGGTCATCGAGGAGGTAAAGGGAACGACCACCGACAGCAGGGTGTAGACGAACCACTGAGCGCGCAGGCGCCCGAGTCGAGTATCGGAGAAAGCGGCTTGGAGGGGCGGGAGAAAATCGCGTAGAATGAACATCGAACGAGGGCCTTTTTTTCCTTGTTATCAATGGCTTAGCACCATAAATGATACCAGAAAACGAGCCCTCGTTCACCTTTATGTGATTGATTTTTAAGAAAAACACCTCTGCCGGGCAGGCAGGAATACAAGCGGTATGACGAATCCCCGTTTATTGGATACAGCGTATATTGCCCGGCCGAAAACCGGTGGAACCTCAGTTGCCCTATGCCGGGTGCAACAGTAGCGTACAAGAATATTAGCGGCCACTAATATTTCGTCTATTAGTGTACGCTAATATACCCCGCCGATCGTCGGAAACTCGAACGGGATTGTAATTCCCGCCCGAAACGGTGAAACTTCAGCTACAACGACAAGTAAGGCTTGTATTCTAATCTTTCCCAAGTCCCTAAACGTACGATTAAACGAGAGAGAGCCATCATGTGGATAAAAAGCGCC
>JAAESG010000131.1 GCA_024229615.1 Gammaproteobacteria bacterium
AACCTGATCACGGAGATATCCGATCAAACCAATATTTTGGCCTTGAATGCCGCAATCCAGGCTTCGATGGCTGGTGAAGCGGGTCGTGGTTTTGCCGTGGTTGCCGACGAAGTGCAGCGACTTGCGGAACGAACTGGTGACGCGACCAAGCAAATCGAGGCTCTGGTAAAAACCATCCAGGCTGATACCAACGAGGCTACGGTTTCAATGGAGCAAAGTACTGCTAACGTCGTCAAGGGAGCCAAGCTTACCGAGAATGCCGGCAGCGCTTTGGATCGGATTGAACAGGTTTCGATGAACCTCGCACAACGGATTCTCGAGATTTCGGATTCAACCCGGGATCAGGCCCAGGATAGTGTGAAAATCACCGAGACCATGGACGTGATTCAGGAAATTACGGCCAAAACCTCTGAAGGTTCGAATAAAGCCTCCGGCTCGATTGGTGAATTATCGGATATGGTAAAGGAAATGCAGACCTCGGTGGCCGGCTTCAAGTTACCCGGTGTCAGTTCTGCACAAAGCACCATGGTGCAGGATCCCGAAGATCTCGCCGCGCTTGGTCTGGCGCCTGAGGCGGCTGAGTAGGCGACTAGATGAGTTCTCAGGAAACCTCGATCACACACAGTGCGCTTGGATGGGTTAAGAAATCCATCGATGACAATCTGTCCGAGATCGAAATCGATCTCAAGCATTATATTGAGGAACAGGATGAGGCTTTACTGGGAAACGTCAAGGAAAGACTAGGCGTTATCCAGGGCGTGTTGATGATGATCGAGCAGTATGGCGCGGCTATGCTGACCGAGGAAATGGTTGCGCTCGCGGATTTTATTAGCACCAGTAAACAGGGAAAAGGCGAGCAGGCGCTGGAAGTCATGCTACGCGCAGTGCTGCAACTACCCGATTATCTCGAACATATTCAATCGGGCCATCGTGATATCCCGATTGCCATCCTGCCGTTACTGAATGACATACGCGCGGTCAGAAACCAGGACTTGTTTTCCGAAAAATTGCTGTTTTTACCGGATCTGTCCATGCATCAGGAAGATGCAGAAATCGATGCGATCGACAACAACAGTAACCAGGCGTCCAAACTGCTGGCAAAAAAATTACGCCCGATCTACCAACTGGCCCTGGTCAATGTAATCAAGGAGCAATCACTAGAACAGAGCCTGAAAAGACTCGAGAGAGTGTGCGAGACCCTCGAGGAACGATCATTTTCAGAGCAGATAGCTCGCATCTGGTGGATTATTGGAGCGTTGATTGAATCCGTTTCGCGCCAGCAGCTCGAACTCGGGGTATCGATAAAAAATTTACTCGGCAAGGTCGATGCCTTGTTCAGGGTAATCCTGATTATTGGTGAGAAAGGATTGCTGCAACGCCAGCCGGTTGAGCTGATCAAGAATTTTTTATACTACATTGCCCAGCCGGAATGCGATGGGCCCAAGGCACAGGCGATTAAAACCGCCTACAGGCTAGAGCAGTTTTTACCTTCGGAATCAGCTCGCAGCGAAGTGTTGGACAATATCGCTGGACCCAATCAGGCATTGTTGAAGACGGTCGCCGAAGCGATGAAAGCTGATATCGAGTCGATCAAATCCACGCTCGAAGTATACGTCAATGGTGATTTAGCTCAGGTAGCCGCACTCAAGGATTTACCTCAGGAAATGCATATAATTTCCGATACCCTGGCGATGATCGGGCTAGGTTCACAGCGTCAGTTGATCGAAGCACAGATCGATATTGTCAAGGACATTGTATCAGGCAGCCGTGCCGCCGACGAAGAACAGCTGTTATCGATGGCAGCCGAGCTACTACAGGTCGAACAGGCGCTCGATCAAATGCAGAAACGACAGCCATTCAGTGCCGAGCAGCCCAGGTCAGAATCAGATGTCTCACGGGATTATGAGCTCGACAGTGTTTTGGCGGCAGTCGTCAGTGCCACGCTTGATGACATCCAAAAGACCAAGAATGCGATTCTTGAATTCATAAAGGATTCGAGCCGCGGAGAAAATATCGAGCTCTGTATTGCCTTGATGGAAGAGTCGAGGGGGGCTTTGCAGTTAATGAATCAGCAGCGCGCAGTCGCTGTTGTTGATGGATTACTGACTTACCTGAAAGGGTACGACATCGTCGAGTTCATGGAAGCCAGTCGGCTCGATGCATTGTCGCAGGTCGTGGTAAGTCTCGAGTACTATCTTGAAGCGCTTGGTGAACATCGTAGTGATGCTGGCAGCATTCTCGATTTTGCCGATGTGCAGTTACAGGAATTGCTGTCAAAAGTGCACATCAGGACCGAGGATCAGGAAAGCGAAGAGTTGGTCGTCGTCGTTGACGATGCGGTGGACGATGATGACAAGGTCGAAATCAGTGGAGTGACGCCTACGCTCGGTGAGGCCGATGCGCAATCTGCAGCCGCCACAACCGATGTCGAGTTGGAGGAGGCGGTCGAAGCAGAATCAATTGAACCAGACCAACCCGTTGTTGCGCCTGAATCCGAGATTGTGTCTGGTGAAGCCGAGCCTGAGGCAATAATCGTTGCTGATATCGCGGCCGATCAAAAACCCGCAGAAATCGGAACTATCGAGTCTACGCTTCAGCACCGTGAGGATGAAGTCCCGATAGACGGCGATTCTGGCACTGCGCCGGAAAAGGTTCCGAGCGGGATCGAAACTTCACAGGATGTTGTGGAAGCTGCCTCGAAAGCTGCGATCACGACCGAAGTCGAAGCGATAGTTGTGCCGGCCAAACCACCTGTTGAAGTGATAGCGATCGACGAAGAGCTGGAGGTTCTCAAGGCAGGAAGCGATCCTGAAATACTCGAAATTTACCTCGAGGAGGCGGAGGAAGAGTCGCAGAATATTGCACGCCTGCAACAGGACTGGTTATTGCATCCGGAAGACGAAAATGCGGTGAAAAACATCCGTCGGGCCTTCCATACCATAAAAGGTAGTGGACGCTTGGTTGGCGCGATGAAAATTGGTGAGTTTGCATGGGATTATGAACAATTATTAAATCGTGTAATCGATAAAACGGTTCCGCCTAACCGGCCGAATATTGAGGCGGTTGGCAAGGCCGCAGATGCCCTTGTGGAACTGGTAAACGAGCTCAAGACTTCCGTGCCGCCAAAGGCCGATATCAATTATCTGCGCGGTCTGGCGCGTTCATTGGCCGAGTTCAAGACTGAACAATTGCTAATTGATCATACCCAGACCCTGACCGCAATCGAGTCGCCTTACGATCGAATAACGGATGGTGAAGAAACCGAGGGTAAGGGTATCGGGGTTGGTGCCGCGCCCCAGGTTATTCCACCCGACGATTTGACCGAGGACCTGTTTGAGGAGATTGAACCGGATACGATGCAATTTGACCGGGACGATTTTCAGGTGAACCCGCAATCTGAAAGTAACGAAGATGATTCTGCTGATGCGTCTGATGTTGGCACTTATAACGACACCCTGCCGGCACAGCCTTTGGCGATTCCTGGAGTGGGGGTCGAGCCATTCGAGGAGAATACAACTTCCACAGTAGACAAGGATGAGTCCAGCCAGGAATACACGCAGGCCGTTGATTACGCGCAAGTGGCTGCGGAACAGGGCAGGCAGGCAAACGATGAGAACGATGAATCAATAACAGATGGCCTGGAACAGGTTGCCAGCGAAGCCATCATGATAGAAACGATTGGTGAAGACTTCCTTGGCGATGATTTAGACGATGATTTTGCTGACGAAATCGCGCTCGAAGCCGAGGCCCCGATGCATGAATCGGTCGAAGCTGTTGATCTCGAAGAGGCGGAGATCGAAGAAATACCAGATTTGGGCGAGTCTGCTGCCGAACTAGCGGCGATAGAGGTTGATACTCTCGAGTCAGAGGCTGAAAAAATAGTCTTGCAGGCGCCACCGATGGAGGTGGAAGAAGTAGACGTGCAGGATTCCGACTTTGAAGCCTTCCAGGTTGAAAGCGAAGATGCCGGGCCCGAAGCTTTTCAGGTTGAAAGCGAAGATGCCGAGGCCGAAGCTTTCCAGATTGAAGCCGAAGATGCTGAACCCGAAACCTTCCAGGTTGAAAGCGAAGATGCCGGGCCCGAAGCTTTTCAGGTTGAAAGCGAAGATGCCGAGGCCGAAGCTTTCCAGGTTGAAGCCGAAGATGCTGAACCCGAAACCTTCCAGGTCGATACCGGGGATAGTGAGCCTGAAGCGATCGAAGTCGAAATCGACGGTGCAGAGCCAGAAGTGATCCAGGTCGAAATCATGGATACTGACTCGGAAGCATTTCAATTCGAATCCAGCGGGGCTGATTTTGAAACACCTGAAATTGAAGCCTCGGACGTCGAGCTCGAAGAAATTGAAATCGAATCCACTGCATTTGATACTGAAGCCTCCGATATTGAAGCCTCGGATGCCGAACTTGAAGAGATCGAATTCGAATCTCTTGAGCAAGAGGCGGTAGATGAGGATACGGAGTCAGATGAATCCAGGCGGGCAGTCGTTCAGGAGACCCCCCCGGACCCTTTAGTCGTTACGACAGAGAACCTGATGCCTGGAGAAGAGGCAGGGGAAAGCGACTCCAGGGATCAAGAGCGGCCAGAACCAACCGGCCTGTCGTTCGATCCGGAACTCCTGATAATTTACCAACAAGAGGTAGAACAGCACCTCGGCATAGTAAGTTTCGCCCTTGATTATGCTGAAGAGATTCAGGAACTGATTCCCGGCGAAGAAATATACCGCGCATTGCACACCATTCACGGAGCCTCCCGTACCGCGGATATATCGACCATTGGTGAGTTGGCAGGTTTAATGGAAAAACCTCTGAAATCGGCGATCTCGCAAAAGATGGCACTCGATCATGAAATCGTGGCGTTGTATCGGGAAGGTCAGCGCGCATTGAAAAAGATGACCGCTGAACTGGTCGCGACCCGGCAGTTACCGGATATACCCCAGGATCTTGAAATCAGCCTGCGTGCGCTGGCCGAAGATTTTGAAGAATATACCGTCGAAATTCCCGAGGATGAAGCGGAACCGACCGGCGAATTCATCGATACCCTGACCATGATGACTGAATCGGGCGATACCGAACAAGACGATGAACTGCTGACCATTTTTGTCGATGAGGCGAATGAACTGCTGGAAATGAGCGACAATACCCTGCACGAATGGACGCGGCAAAAATCGGATGAAACGGGCGCCCAGGACTACAGCTCGGTGATGGAATTACAGCGATACCTGCACACCTTGAAAGGTGGTGCCCGTATGGCTGAACTTAAGCAGATCAGCGACCTCTCGCATGAAATGGAGTCGATGTTTATCGCGGTAATCGATGGGCGGGTCGATAAAAATGACAACCTGATCGAGTTGTTAAAGGATTGTTTCGACCTGCTTCACCGGCAAGTGCTTGAAGCGCAGCAAGCAGGGGAAATGAGTGATTCCTCGAATCTGGTCGGATTGTTGAAGAATTTACGTCGCGGTGAAACTGACGAAGCTGACGACGAATTCATCGATGATGGTTCAGGCATCAATATGGATAGCGAAGACATCGATATCGTCAGTGAGAACTTGCCCGGCGAACTCCTTTCAGGACCCGACCGACTGGCTCAGGACGTTATTAAAGTTCGTTCGGATCTGCTCGATAATCTGGTGAGTTCAGCGGGTGAGGTCAGTATTTATCGCGCACGCATGGAGCAGCAGGTGGCCGGCCTGGGTTCCCATCTTGGAGAGCTGGGGCAGACAATTACGCGCCTCAAGGGGCAGTTACGTAGCCTCGAAGCCGAAACTGACGCACAGATTCACTATAGCCATCGTAGCGAGTCAGGCAAGCTGGGGGATTTTGATCCACTCGAAATGGATCGCTACACCTTGATTCAGGAGCTTTCGCGTTCGCTTGGCGAATCGGTTAATGACCTCTCCAGTTTACAGACTATGCTGGGAGAACAGGTCAAGGATTCAGAAACATTGTTGTTGCAGCAGTCACGGGTAAATACAGATCTACAGGATGGTTTGATCAAAAGCCGCATGGTAAAGTTTTCCGGACTATTGTCACGGCTGCGACGCCTGGTCAGGCAAAGTAGTCAGGAACTCGGTAAAAAAGCAGAATTGGTTGTTACCGGCGAGGAAAATGAGGTCGACAACAAGGTACTCGATCGCATGGTTGCGCCACTTGAGCATATCATTCGTAATGCCCTGTCGCATGGCATCGAAACGCCGGTTGAACGGGTCAAGAAAGGCAAGCCTGAAAGCGGTAAGATTTCTATCGACATTACCCGTGACGGTTCCGATGTCATTATTCGGGTCAAAGACGACGGAGCCGGTGTCAATATCGAAAAAGTGCGTAGCCGCGCGATTCAGCTGGGCTTGCTGGACCAGAAGCACAATGTGAGTGAAGGGGATCTGGTGCAGTATATACTCGAGCCTGGATTCAGTACCGCCGAACATGTCACCCAGCTATCCGGACGTGGCGTGGGCATGGATGTGGTGGATATCGAGATAAAGCAGTTGGGTGGAACCCTGCAAATCGAAACTGCCCCTCAAGGTACGACTTTTACCGCGAGATTGCCTTTTACTCTATCCATAAACCAGGCGATCCTGGTGCGTACCGGTGACGAAACCTACGCGATCCCATTGATTAATATCGAAGGTATTACACGTCTGGATGCGCAGCAGATGTTCAAGTATTATCGCCAGAAAGATGCCGAGCTCGAATACGCAGGTCAACAGTTTGCCTTGCACGGTCTGGGTAAGCTGGTGGGTATGGAAAGCCAGTTCCGGGTAGGTCCCGAAACCGAAAAGCAGGCCGTTATCTTCAGTCGATCCGGCGATGTTCGCGTTGCCCTGCATGTCGATGAAATCATTGGCAACCGGGAAATCGTGGTTAAAACTCTGGGCAAGCAGCTAAGCCAGGTCAAAGGCCTTGCGGGCGCGAGTATTCTCGCCGACGGCAGTGTCGTTCTGATTCTGGATATCAACGGTCTGGTTCGACACAGCGTGGACTCTGCCGTCAAAATTGTTTATCACGAGGGTGAAACTGGAGAGGTTTCAAGAGCTCGCGAGACCGTGATGGTGGTGGATGATTCGATCACCATGCGCCGCGTTGCGAGTAAATTGCTTGAGCGACATAACTACGAGGTGATCACTGCTAAAGATGGCGTTGACGCCCTCGCTCAGCTTCAGGATTTACACCCGGATGTCATGCTGCTGGATATTGAGATGCCGCGCATGGATGGCTTTGAGTTGGCAACGCATATGCAGAATGAGGAAAGTTTTTCAAGGATTCCGATCATAATGATTACTTCTCGAACCGGCGAAAAACACCGTGACCGTGCTTTTGAACTCGGGGTCACCAATTACATGGGTAAGCCATACCAGGAAGACGAGTTGATCGAAAATATTCAATCTGCCCTGGGTGGCGGGTGATGGATAAAGCATGAGCAACAAATCAACATCTGTGCGTTGCATGCTGTTACCGCTGACATCGCTGAACCTGTTAATTCCAAACTCTGCGGTGGCCGAAATCATCGGTTACTCGACTCCACGTCGCCTGGACGATAGCAGTGAATGGTTTGCCGGTGTGGTGCTTTGGCGCGGCGTTTATATTCCGGTGGTTGCCGTGGAGCAGATGTGTAATGTAGATACCGCCCAGATCGGACCACGTGGCAGGATCGCGATCATTTACAACCCGGAAAAAGATCCGGAATTGCCTTACCTCGGTATCCATATGCAGGATATTCCGAGGGCTTACCTGGCGGAGGCCGAAACTATGGAGTCGGGCAGTGACGAAGACTTAAGTGCCTATTTGTTAACGCGCGTCGACGACGAGCAGCTAGCGCGCGTAATACCCAATCTCGATAAAATAATCGCCGATCTCAAGGTTGAATTCAACCAGGCCCGTATCGCGGAACTGTCGACGTAAAGCTCGTTTTACAGCAACCTGATTTTGCTTACAGTTGGCCCAAATCGGTATTGAACAAAAATGTCTCTTCGACGCTGTCATCTATAACCAGATCATCCATTCCGAGCGAATCCATCACTTCCAGCCATTGCTCGTTAGCCAGTTGACAGGCAATGGCAATTTGTTCGGCGGTGCACTTCGATTTTTCCCAATTCGGCACCTTTGACAAAATTTTGGAAAATACTTCCTCTTCTTCTACATCCTCTTGGCCGCTCAGATCGAAATGGCTCAATTGATTCGCCAGGAATACAATACTGGTTTCAGTTGCGTAGGGTCCAATGTGGTCGATATCATGATGTTTTCGAATGCATTCAATGATCAGTCCGGGGAGACCCCATTTTTCCAGTAACGCCACACCAACATCAATATGCGTTACCCCCAACTTTTCGAATTCGACCTGGACGACCTCCTTGTTTTCATCGCTGGCAATTGCACCAATTTGCAGGTAGGAACCTGGATTGACCTTTGCGATGACCAGCCATCCTATGTCATGTAATAGACCAGCTGTGAAAAAAGCTTCGTGATCGATGACTCGCGCGTTTTGCATTGCAAGTTGTCTGCCGATAATTGCAGTTTTTATAGAGTGTTGCCAGAAATCACGCAGTGGAAATTCGGTGATATCAAAGTCTTTAAAAACGCCAGCGAGTACAGTCCCTACCAGGACTTGTTTTAACTGCTGACGGCCAAGTAAGGTAACGGCCTGGGAAATGGAGGTAACCGGATTTCGCAAACCGTAAAAGGCGCTATTAATCAGCTTTAGAATTCTGGCAGTTAGCACAGGATCGCTCTGAACTGCTTCACCAATTTTTATACTGGTCGAGCTTTCGGTTTCAAGCAGTTCGGTCACCCTGATATAGACTTCAGGCAGTGAAGGTAACTCACCAGCCTGTTTAAGTAGAGTTTCGAGCATTTGCATCCTTCAATATATAAAGCACAGTCATCTTTGAGTATAGCAGCGGAAAAACTCTTGAAGAGAAACCGGTTCAGAGTGTATGCAAAGTGGAGCATCAACAGGGCAAATCTGCGATCTGCAAGACCTTTTACGATTTTCCGATCGGCGGCGTGCGATTGCTACTATTTAAGTTTAACCGTGGTTCCGTAGGCTAGAATTTCTGCATCGAAGTCCATGGACTGTACCAGGGTTCCGTCAACGTCGAACATGACATGATGCAATACGTTCTACTCCAGGCTGTTAGCCGTGAAATTAAAGGTCGTTTAGCTGATAATACACACTAGCCCGCATTTCTCACCACCTTAATCTACTGCGACGACGCTATGCCGCAGCCTGCCTGCATTTGGCTCGGTCAGAGCGCCCGAGATAGTCCTGAATCCGTAGGTTCAGGATAGTGTCAACTATGCCTGCGCACCGTCCGAACATTGGTTGCCGGTAACTGCAAGCAATGTTCGCAGTGGTCGCAAAATACAGGCAGGGCACGACCTCTCATCGTCTCGCTACGAGAGGTGGTGAGAAATGCCGGCTTGCCAGAAGGCAGGACAATCGGTTGAGATGAATTGCCGGATAGTTTCGAGTCGTTTAATCGTTAAAGCTTTCCGGCACACAAGTCCCTGGTTCAGCGCCAGCGGCTTATGTGAGATCGCCTAGGGTGGATTGGACGATGCTGAGTGCAGCGGTTGCCGCGGTTTCGGTGCGTAGAACGCGAGGTCCGAGTCTGACCGGAATAAACCCCGCCGACCTGGCCCCCTGAATTTCAGCCTGATCCAGGCCGCCCTCGGGGCCGAGCAGTATCGATACCGATGTCGGGGCTGGATTAACTGCAAAAATGAGAGCCCCACCATTGAAATCGAGCAGTAACCTTGTTTCGAGAGAGGATGCCTCGATGGCTGAATTCAAAGTGTTATAGAAGTTGATATCGGGCAAGATCGCCCGCCCACTCTGTTCGCAGGCACTGATCGCGACACCGCTCCAGTGAGCGAGCTTTTTCTCCAGTAGGGCCGGTTTCAGCGGCGATTGCGTGTGTTTGGCATTAAAAATTGAGATTCTGTGAACGCCGAGCTCAGTCGTTTTCTGAATCATCCAGTCGATATGATCGGCTCGCCCGAGCCCCTGGATTACCTCGGTTTCAAGCTTCGATTCTGTCTCCAGCGCAGACATGGCTTCGATTCGGGCCATGGTCTTTTTACCGTCCAGAATCAGTGTGGCTTGGTAGTCGACCGCTTCCTGGCCGTTGAATAACAGCAAGGCTGCGCCTGACTTCAGACGCAGCACATGCTTGAGGTAGTGGCCCTGCGACTTGTCGAGTGTGATGTCCTCACCGACGACGAGTCGGGCTCCGATATGTACGCGGGAAATCCGCATATTCGGAGACAGGGCGATTAGTAGCGGTAAGCCTCGGGCTTGTACGGGCCCTCGACCTTAACACCGATATAATCGGCCTGTTCCGGGGTCAGCGTGGTCAACTTCGCACCAATTTTGTCGAGATGCAGGCGCGCCACTTCTTCGTCGAGGTGCTTCGGCAGCACATAGACTTCGTTCTGGTACTTGCCGGGGTTACAGTAAATTTCCATCTGCGCAAGCACCTGATTGGTGAACGAGTTGGACATGACAAAGCTCGGATGGCCAGTGGCGCAACCGAGATTAACCAGGCGGCCTTCTGCGAGCAGGATGATGCGTCGACCGTCGGGGAAGATGATGTGGTCAACCTGAGGCTTGATATTTTCCCACGCGTAGCCTTTCATTTCGGCTACCTGGATTTCATTGTCGAAATGGCCAATGTTACAGACGATCGACTGGTTCTTCATTTGGTCCATATGATCCTTACGGATGACGTTGAAGTTACCGGTCGTGGTGACGAAAATGTCAGCCTGGCTGCAGGCATCGTCCATGGTGACCACGCGAAATCCTTCCATCGCGGCTTGCAAGGCACAGATCGGATCGATTTCGGTAACCATGACCGTGGCACCCAGTCCCTTCAGCGACTGCGCGCAGCCCTTGCCGACATCACCATATCCGAGTACCACGGCGACCTTGCCCGCAACCATAACATCGGTGGCGCGCTTGATGCCGTCGACCAGTGATTCGCGACAACCGTAGAGATTGTCAAATTTCGACTTGGTCACCGAATCGTTAACGTTGAAAGCGGGGAATGGCAGTTCGCCTTTCGCCTGCATTTGGTGTAAGCGATGTACGCCGGTAGTGGTTTCCTCGGTAACACCCTTGATGTTTTTCTGGATAGTCGAATAAAAATTGGGTGATTCGTCCAACTTCTCACGTATCGAGGCAAAGGCGATAATTTCTTCCTCTGTACCCGGGTTATCCAGAACTGAAATGTCGGATTCTGCCTTGCTGCCGAGATTAATCAGCATGGTGGCGTCACCGCCATCGTCCAGAATCATGTTGGGCGTGCCGCCATCGTGCCACTGCATGATTTTATGGGTGTACTGCCAGTAGTCTTCCAGCGATTCGCCTTTCACCGCGAATACCGGGACGCCGGATTCGGCAATTGCGGCTGCGGCGTGGTCCTGGGTTGAAAAAATGTTGCATGAAGCCCAGCGGACTTCGGCGCCGAGTGCGACAAGAGTTTCGATCAGCACCGCGGTCTGTATGGTCATGTGCAGGGAACCGGCGATACGGGCGCCTTTTAAGGGCTGTTCACTGCCGTATTTGCCGCGTAGTGAAACCAGGCCCGGCATTTCGGTTTCGGCGATCGCAATTTCTTTGCGGCCCCAGGAAGCGAGCGAAAGGTCCGCCACTTTGTAATCTTCTTTAACGAGGTCTTGCGCGTTAGCACTCATAAATAATCTCCAAACTATTTATGAGCGCCGTTGAATTGATCCTGTGGGTGAGCCTGGCAGTAAAGCTGTCGCAACGCTCCTCACGCACAAGTCCCCATGACGGGGAACCGGATATTTTAGCCAAATAGGCTGAACTGTCAAATTTGAAAGGCGCTCACGGGAGCGCTTCGAGAGGATTGTTACAGGCCTGCGTCGGCTTTAAGCACTTCCGCCTTGTCGGTACGTTCCCAGCTCAGATCGAGATCCTCGCGTCCGAAATGCCCGTAGGCAGCGGTCGGCTGATACATCGGTTTTAACAGGTCGAGCATCGCGATCAGGCCCTTGGGTCGCAAATCGAAATGCTCTCGAATCAGCGTAATGATGCGGTCATCGTCGATTTTCCCGCTGCTGAAGGTATCGACGCTGATTGAAGTTGGCTCGGCAACTCCGATGGCGTAGGAAACCTGGACTTCGCAACGACCGGCGATTCCGGCGGCGACAATATTTTTGGCGACATAACGCGCGGCGTAAGCAGCCGAGCGATCGACTTTTGAAGGATCCTTGCCGGAGAACGCGCCGCCGCCATGGCGAGCCATACCGCCATAAGTATCGACGATGATCTTGCGGCCGGTGAGGCCGGCATCCCCGACCGGACCGCCGATAACGAATCGGCCGGTTGGATTGACGTGAATGTTTTCATTCTTGCACTGTGCCAACCAGTCAGCCGGCAGCACCGGTTTGAGGATGGTTTCGATCACCGCCTCACGCAGCGTGTTCAGGTCTATCGATTCCTTGTGCTGAGTGGACAATACCACTGCCTCAATGCCGACCGGTTTGTGATCCTCGTAGCGCAGCGTAACCTGACTCTTGGCATCCGGCAGCAGCCAGTCGAGCTCGCCGGTTTTCAACAGTTCAAACTGCTTGCGCACCAGTCGATGGGCATAGGTGATTGGCGCAGGCATTAGCACGTCGGTGTCGTTGCAGGCGTAACCGAACATCAGCCCCTGATCACCGGCGCCCTGTTCCTTGTCATCAGATTCGTCGACCCCCATCGCGATATCACCGGACTGTTTGCCCAGGCCGGTCAGCACCGCACAGGTTTTGCCATCAAAGCCGCATTCCGGATTGTCGTAGCCGATGTCGCAGACAGTTTTACGCACCAGCGCTTCCATATCGACCTCGGCGTTGGTGGTGATTTCACCCGCAAGCATGACCATGCCAGTCTTGACCAGGGTTTCACAGGCGACCCGAGAACGATGGTCCTGCTCCAGTAAAGCGTCAAGTACAGCGTCCGATATCTGGTCTGCCATCTTGTCGGGATGTCCGCCGGATACCGACTCGGAAGTGAAAATGTATGAACCTGACATAGAGTGCCTCAATTCTGCTGACGGAAAAAAAGCATTATATGTAAGACAATTAAAAATAACAGTCTTCATTAACGCCTTATAGAAATGCTCTATATGCTTTAAAGATTTTATAAGTTGCTGTCAATTTGCATTTACGAGAGAATATCGCGCCTTGTCTTCAGCACGCAGGTGGTGGTGAACATGAATTGCCGGTCAGGGTCATTAATCAAACGAGTGTATCCAAAAAAATACTCACTATTAATCAGTAGCTTATGATGAAAATTTCTGTTTTGAGGGTGATCAATGTCATCTCGTAAAACGCTAGCCAATACCATTCGAGTGTTGAGTATGGATGCGGTTCAAAGAGCCAATTCGGGGCATCCTGGAGCCCCGATGGGCATGGCTGATATCGCTGAAGTGCTATATAACGACTTCATGCGCCACAATCCGGCCAATCCTGAATGGAGCGATCGTGACCGTTTCGTCATGTCAAACGGTCACGGCTCGATGCTACCTTACTCGCTGCTGCACCTGTCCGGCTACGATGTCACCATCGAGGATTTGAAGAATTTCCGTCAGCTGCACTCTAAAACACCGGGCCACCCCGAACACGGTTATGCACCCGGTATCGAAACCACTACCGGACCTCTGGGGCAGGGCATTACCAACGCCGTTGGTATGGCGATCGCGGAACGCGCGCTTGGCGCCGAATTCAATCGTGACGATTTCAATATTGTTGATCACTTTACCTACGTTTTCCTGGGTGATGGTTGCATGATGGAAGGAATCTCGCATGAAGCCTGTTCGCTCGCTGGAACCCTGGGACTCGGCAAACTGATCGCTTTCTGGGATGACAATGGCATTTCTATCGATGGCAAGGTCGAGGGCTGGTTCCGTGATGACACCGTGAAACGTTTCGAAGCCTATGACTGGCACGTGGTCGAAGTGAATGGACACGATCCGGACGAGATCAAGATTGCGATTGAAGCTGCGCGCGCCATCACCGCCAAACCTTCACTGATCTGTTGTAAAACCATTATCGGATTTGGGTCACCCAACAAGGCAGGGGGACATGGATGCCACGGTGCACCACTGGGAGAGGAAGAAGTCGCGCTGGCGCGCATCGAATTGAATTGGCAGCACCCGGCATTCGAGGTGCCCGATGAAATCTACCAGGCCTGGGACCATCGCGAGCAAGGTCAGGCTCAGGAAGATGCGTGGCAGCAGAAATTTGCTGCATACCACGAAGCGGATCCCGAGCTGGCAGCGGAATTCGAACGTCGTGTGAATCGTGAGTTGCCGGAAAACTGGCAGGAGATTTCGCAAGCCTTTATCACCGAGTTGAATGAGGCGGGTGAAGACAAGGCGACCCGCCAGGCTTCGCTGGCTGCACTCGAGGCCTATTCCCCATGGTTACCGGAACTGTTCGGTGGTTCTGCCGACCTGGGGGGTTCCAATCTGACTGAATGGTCTGGATTCAAACCGATGAGTGCCGAGTCACCCGGGGCAAATTACATTCACTATGGCGTGCGTGAATTCGGCATGTCGGCGATGTTAAATGGCATCGTACTGCATGGTGGCTATATACCCTTTGGTGCGACCTTCCTGGTTTTCTCCGAATACGCGCGTAACGCTTTGCGTATGGCGGCGTTGATGAAAATCCAGAGCATCTTCGTTTATACACATGATTCGATCGGGCTCGGGGAGGATGGCCCGACCCACCAGGCCGTGGAACAGATTCCGACCTTGCGTATGATACCCAATATGCGTTTGTGGCGTCCCTGCGATACCGTGGAAACCGCGGTCAGCTGGAAAGCCGCCATCGAGCATCGCGATGGCCCCAGCTGCCTGGTATTTTCACGCCAGAGTTTGAAACATCAACCGCGCAGCGCGCAGATGATAGAGGCCATTGCCTGCGGTGGTTACATTTTACGCGATTGTGAGGGAACCCCGGAGGTAATCATTATTGCCACCGGATCCGAGGTCGAGCTGGCGATGGCGGCCTGCCAAACGGAAGCCCTTGAGAGCAAGAGTGTGCGCGTGGTCTCGATGCCCTGTACAGCGGTATTCGATAAGCAACCACAGGATTATCGGGATTCGGTTCTGCCGCCCGAAGTCACTGCACGCATCGTCGTCGAAGCCGCGGTGACTGCTGGCTGGTATAAGTATGCCGGCAGCGACGGTATTGTTATCGGCATCGACACTTTTGGCGAGTCAGCTCCGGCCAAGGAATTATTTGCATACTTCGGCTTCACCGTCGACAAGCTGGTGGAAGCGGTGAATAGACTATTAGGTACAGATTAGATTTTTTAACTTTCAGGAGATAACAGATGACAATTCGCGTCGGTATTAACGGTTTTGGTCGAATCGGGCGCATGGTGTTCCGTGCGGCACAGGATTTCAGTGACGTTGAAGTCGTAGGCATTAACGATCTACTCGACCCCGAGTACCTGGCCTATATGCTCAAGCATGACTCGGTACACGGCAAATTCAAGGGAGATATCTCGGTAGAAGGCGATACCCTGATCGTCAATGGTAACAACATCCGCCTGAGCGCCGAACGCGATCCCGCCGAACTCAATTGGGGTGCCCTCAATGTTGATGTGGTTATCGAAGCGACAGGATTGTTTCTGACCAAGGAATCCGCACAGAAGCATATCGATGCGGGTGCCGGAAAAGTAATCATGTCCGCGCCGTCCAAGGACGACACCCCAATGTTCGTTTATGGTGTAAATGATGATAGCTACGACGGCGAGGCGATCATATCGAACGCTTCCTGCACCACCAATTGCCTGGCGCCGATTGCCAAGGTCGTCAATGATAACTTCGGCCTGAAGCGCGGATTGATGACGACCGTTCATGCCGCCACCGCGACTCAGAAAACAGTCGACGGTCCGTCGATGAAAGACTGGCGTGGTGGTCGCGGTATTCTGGAGAATATTATTCCGTCTTCTACCGGCGCAGCCAAGGCTGTAGGCAAGGTGTTACCGAGTCTGAACGGCAAGCTCACTGGCATGTCGTTTCGCGTTCCGACTTCAGACGTATCGGTCGTAGATCTGACTGTCGAGCTGGAAAATGAGGCGAGTTACGAGGATATTTGCGCAGCCATGAAGAGTGCTTCCGAGGGCTCGATGAAGGGTGTGCTTGCCTATACCGAGGATAAGGTGGTATCGACCGATTTTCGTGGCGAGTCCTGTACCTCAACCTTTGACGCCGAAGCCGGGATACAGATGGACGATACCTTCGTCAAGCTTATATCCTGGTATGACAATGAGTGGGGTTATTCCTGCAAGGTCGTTGAAATGGCGCGCGTAATCTCGGCCTGATTCAAACTTATGCCAGTTTTGCAAATGACCGGCCTGGATCTGGCCGGCAAGCGCGTATTGATTCGACAGGATCTGAATGTTCCATTAAAAGATGGTAGCGTTACCAGCGACCAGCGGATCAAGGCTTCGCTGCCGGCAATTCGTCATTGCGTGAATGCTGGTGCACGTCTGATGATCATGTCACACCTAGGGCGACCCGAGGAAGGCAAACCGGACGAACAGTTTTCTTTGCAACCGGTTGCGAGTTATCTCGGCAATGCCCTTGGCAAAGAAGTGCGCCTGGTAAGCGACTACCTTGAGCAGGCGCCATCGATGTCCGACGGCGATGTGATCTTGCTTGAAAACGTGCGCTTCAATCCAGGTGAAAAGGCCGATGACGATACGCTCTCTCGTCAGTATGCCGCGCTTTGCGATATCTACGTGATGGATGCCTTTGGCACTGCGCATCGTGCTCAGGCTTCGACGCACGGTGTCGGACGGTTTGCACCGGTTTCCTGTGCCGGGCCTTTGCTCGCGGCTGAGCTGGAGGCATTGGGCAAGGCCTTGCACGAACCCGCCAGCCCGATGGTAGCGATAGTCGGTGGCTCCAAGGTTTCGAGCAAATTGAGCGTACTGGATGCGCTTTGCGAAATAGTCGACCAATTGATCCCCGGGGGTGGTATCGCCAATACGTTTATTGCCGCCGCGGGTTACAATGTCGGCAAATCTCTGGTCGAAGATGATTTGATTGCAGAAGCCAAACGGCTTATGCATCAGGCGCGGTCGCGAGGTGGAGAAATTCCGGTTCCCACCGATGTGGTATGTGGCAAGGAATTTTCGGAATCTGCGTGTGCCGAAGTCAAACTGGTTGGCG
Organism: Gammaproteobacteria bacterium; assembly: GCA_024229615.1. Classification (GTDB taxonomy): domain Bacteria; phylum Pseudomonadota; class Gammaproteobacteria. Next base: position 17,196 of record JAAESG010000131.1, read on the forward strand.
AAGTCGAGGATGACGACATGATCTTCGATATCGGGCCACAGACCGCGGCGCGTTTTGCCGAAATAATGCATCAGGCCGCAACCATCGTCTGGAACGGCCCGGTTGGCGTATTCGAATTCGATCAGTTCGGTGAAGGCACGCGGGTGCTAGCCCGGGCGATCGCCGACTCCTCTGCGTTTTCTATCGCCGGTGGTGGTGATACGCTTGCTGCTGTCGACAAATACGGGATATCACAACAGGTTTCGTATATATCCACCGGTGGCGGTGCTTTCCTCGAGTTCCTGGAAGGAAAGCAATTACCAGCTGTAACCATGCTGGAACAGAGGTATGCAGAATATGAGAGCAGTTCTTCGTAGAACCAAGATCGTCGCGACCATGGGGCCGGCGACCGAATCCGACAGTGCTATCGATAGTTTGATCAAGGCAGGCGTCGACGTTATACGCCTCAACTTTTCTCATGGGACGGTCGAGGAGCACAAGGCTCGTGCCGAAAAGATTCGCCGTATCGGGCGCGAAAATAACCGTCATCTGGCCATTCTGGCCGACTTGCAAGGCCCCAAGATTCGGCTCAAAAAGTTTAGGCAAGGTGCTGTCGATCTCGAGATCGGAGACAAGTTCTGCCTCAACATCGACTGTGTGGACGGCGAGGGTGATCGCGATCAGGTCGGGGTGACTTATAAAAAACTGGTACAGGATGTGAGCAGCGGAAATATCCTGATGCTCGATGACGGGCGTATCGTGTTACAGGTGGATTCGATCGAAGGTCCCAGGATAAATTGCACGGTGCAGGTCGGCGGAGAGCTTTCTGATAACAAGGGTATCAATTTAAAGGGCGGAGGATTGTCTGCCGAGGTCCTGACCGAAAAGGACAAGGCCGATTTGAAGACCGCGGCTTTTATCGACGCCGATTACCTGGCGGTGTCTTTTCCAAGGAATGCCGCAGATATGAATCAGGCGCGTAAGCTGCTGGAAGCGGAGGGCAGCATGGCTGGGCTCTGTGCCAAGATCGAACGTGCAGAGGCACTGGATAACCTTGAAGAGATTATCGAGGCCTCGGATGCGATTATGATTGCACGCGGTGATCTCGGTGTTGAGATTGGTGACGCCAAGTTACCGGCTGTTCAAAAAGAAATCATTCGCAAGGCGCGTGATCTCAATTGTGTGACCATTACCGCCACTCAGATGATGGAATCGATGCGCGATAACCCGATTCCGACCCGCGCCGAAGTTTTCGATGTCGCCAACGCGGTACTCGATGGCACGGAT
>JAAESG010000132.1 GCA_024229615.1 Gammaproteobacteria bacterium
GACGCACCGCCATTTTGAATGACTGCTAAGTCGTTGAAAATGAAGGAGAAACAAAAATCACATTTTTTGTTTCTCCGTGCTCTGACAATTCAGGATGAATTGTCAGAGCTTCCATAAATATTGGGTTTTCTTTATTCTATCAATATCACTTCGTGGGAGCGCGAGGCGGGTACGCCAACGGAAAGAGTTTGCAACAGCCATGTTTTTGATAAAATCGACCCAATAATCCGGGTCAGTTGTACTTGCAAGATCGCCCCAATGAATTTACACATTGTACGACTGTAGCCTGGGTGAATGGAGATTTTACATGCGTGCTTATGAAATAGTTTCCGACCGTGGTGTCGATGCGCTTGCTCTGAACGAAAGACAAACGCCGACGCCCGGTAACGGTGAAATACTGGTTGCGATGCGTGCGTCGGCCATCAATTATCGTGATCTTTCGACGATTGAAGATCCGCTACCACGTAGTATTTTCTATCCACGCATTCCGAACTCTGACGGAGCGGGTGAAGTGATTGGTGTAGGTGCTGGAGTTACCCGGTTTAAGAAAGGAGATCGTGTCGCTGGCTGTTTCTTTCAAAACTGGAGCGACGGTCGTATTTCAGGGGCGGCCATGGCCAGCGCTATGGGCGGTGCCATCGATGGTGTTCTCGCCGAAACCGTGCTCCTGGAAGAGTCGGGTAGCGTGCATATCCCAGCCCATATGTCTTTTGAGGAAGCCGCGACCTTGCCTTGTGCCGGTCTGACTGCATGGAACTGCCTGATCGAACAAGGGAGACTGAAAGCGGGGGATACGGTATTACTTCTTGGCACCGGTGGCGTATCAATCTATGGATTGCAGATTGCAAAAATGATGGGAGCGCGCGTGATAATCACGTCGTCCAGTGATGAAAAACTGGAGCGGGCCAGGGACCTGGGCGCGGACGAATTGATCAACTATCGGCAAAAACCCGATTGGGGCGCACGGGTTCTGGAAATGACCGATGGAAGCGGCGTCGATGTGACCATCGAAACCGGCGGTGGTGGAACTCTGGAAAGGACTATGGAGGCCACCCGGGTTGGCGGCACCATCAGTTTGATTGGTGTTTTGACCGGCGGGACGATTAATCCCACTACCGTGATGCGTAAATCGATTCGCCTGCAGGGGGTCTATGTTGGCAGTCGACGAATGTTCGAGGACATGAACGCTGCGTTTGCGCTGAATCGGATCCATCCTGTAGTTGATCAGAAATTTGAATTTGAAGAGGCCCGTTCCGCCTATCACGCGATGCGCGCCGCAGGGCATTTCGGTAAGTTGGTAGTGAAGATGTAACTCCCCATTGTAAGGGCAGCTATAAAAGCTGCATGTCGCTCTCATCGAATAACAAACGACATAAATGCGGGACAGGGCGGTTTAAAGAACGGTGAGTCGTGTGAAGTAACTGATGGGTCGTGCCTGAAGGGTCTAATTTGCAAATATTCCCACAATCGATAACAGATTCCTGACTGTATGCTGTTGGGTTCCTATTGCCACTGTTTGGTTGGGAGTAACATAACCTTCCTGGAAGCGTACTGGTTTGTTGTCCTTGATCAGATAAATTCCATTGGTTGAATTCAGGTCCCGAATATGGACTCGCCCATCGACTAATCTTATTTCCGCATGCTCCTTGCTGACCGAGGGGTCGCTGATATAAATATGTCCTTCCCTGCCTAATATAAAGGTTCGCCCCTGTATGGCTTCTAATCCTGTACTGACACTATTATCCATAATAAAAATGCATGATGATTCGACTTACGAGGATAGAAGCTGTGATCGTGTATGTATGCCAACTATCACACACTTGGCCGAAATAAATTCAAATAAACCAGCTATTTAGCTATTCTGTGAATAGCTTCTCAATAACTCGTGGCAAGAGCGGCCCGCTCAGTAGTGATATGGGGTAGTGGAGCAATAACCTGTTCGCCAATACCTAAACGATCGATTGAGTAATGCCAGAATGAGATATCCAACTTACGACAGTTTTTTTCATGCTCGCAAAGGTATCCCTACATCACTTTCCGTCATCACTTGGTGTACCGCCACTGACTTTTCACTTTTTCACATAATCACGGATATCCGTTTCACTGCCATTAGTATGCAAAGGGATTTCGGACCGACCCAGAACCACTAAAAGTTCCTCCTTGACAATGTCTTGTCCGACAATACGACCTCCGTAAGTTGTCAGTGGCGATAACTGCGCCGAATGTACCAGTGCATTACCGGCAACCCATACCGTCGGATTGGATATCGAGCGCAGTTGTGCGTCGACCTCGACGCGGATTCCATCGTGTGCGACATTGGCAATTCTACCGGTGCCGTTAACGATTGCGCCGGGTATGAAATCGATCATATCGTTTTTGCGATCGATCAATTTGGCCCAACCTCGATGCCGTGCTGCGGAGCCAACTCGATCTCATGTAGTGCATGTGCAGGGGTAACCGGAACTTTTCGGTGTACAGCCGCGATTCGGACAAGTACCGCCGAACGGGCCGGATTCGACGAAGGCGATTGATTTGCCTGCGGCCTGGGCGATCTGGGAAACACCAAAGCCGGCATTTACGGCGCCGAGAATAACGATATCGTATCGATCTGTCATGAGTTGGATCCCTGGTTGAATTATTGACTGTTTGGTCATAAACTAATTAAATAATATGGCTGGTAACAGCCGATTGCTATAATGCATCTATTACTGACCGATCGGTCAGTAATGAGTTCAATAAGTTTTAGGGATTGAATATGGCACGACCCAGACAGTTTGATGAAAAAAAGGTAATCGAAAAGTTGATGATGGTATTTTGGGATAAGGGCTATGACGCCACTTCTATGCAGGATTTAGTGGCTGCCTCGGGCTTGCTCAAGGGAAGTCTTTATGGCGCCTTTGGTGATAAACAGACGATTTACCTGTCCGCGCTCAAGCACTATAACCGAACCCGTATCCAGGCCGGTATAGACATGCTTAATGGCGAAGGTAGTGCACGACAGAAAATCGCTCGCCTGTTTGACAACGTGATCGACTCGACCAAGAGAGGAATTTTTGCAGGTGGTTGTCTGTTATGTAATGCCAGCCTGGAAAAAGCCGTTACTGACCGAAAAGTCAAGAATGAAATCAAGACCACAATTCGGCGCCTGAAGTTGGCGATTATGGAGGCGCTGAAGGAGAAGGTTGAAAAAGAGGGTGAGGCCGCATCCCTCGCGGCATTTATCGTAAGTGCCTATTTTGGAACCCGCGTGCTCGCCAAAGGTGGTGCACCGGCGGCGATGATAGGTGACACGCGTGATCACACTCTCCAACTCATAGCCTGAAACGATATCAGGAGTCTACTCCCCACGTTTTACCTGTTAAATTTGGGTTTATACTAATTGCTCTCAATTTTTTCCCGCTTGGGATGAATTAGACGAATCGCAAAACTGAACTGAGCCATGTCAGAAACCAGCAACAATGGAAGCGCCTACGAGCTGAATGGACCTGCCGATGCGCCTGTCGTCGTTTTTGTTCATGGTCTCGGCTTAAATCGTCATGTCTGGGATAGCTTCGTATCTCGATTTGCGCAGCGCTACCGCGTGCTCAATTATGATCTGCTGGGTCATGGTGAAAGTGTTGCTCCCCCGGCAAAGCTTTCACTGACGACGTTTTCAGAGCAATTGCTGGGACTCCTGGATGAACTCTCTATCGACCAATGCTCGATTATCGGCTTTTCTCTGGGGGGTATGATCAATCGGCGCTTTGCCATGGACCATCCCGATCGATTACGCGCCCTGGCCATTTTGAATTCTCCACATGAGCGTGGACCCGAAGCCCAGGCGCTGGTCGAGCAGCACGCGCTCGACTCGGCTGCGGCGGGTCCCGATGCAACATTGGATGCGACCATTGAACGCTGGTTTACTGCGGATTTTATTGCCGCCAATCCCGAGTACATAGAGACGGTTCGTGGCTGGGTTCTGGGCAATGACGCTGACGATTACGCGTTGTGTCGTAAAGTACTCGCCTTTGGCGTGAGCGAACTGATTAGACCGTGGCCATCAATCACGCATCCAACGCTGGTCATGACCTGTGAAAATGACAGTGGTAGTACGCCTGCCATGAGCCAGACTATCGCCAGCGAAATCCAGGGCGCTGAAATGATCGTGGTGCCGGGACTGCAACATATGGGGCTGGTGGAAAACTCGTCTTTTTTCATATCAGCCCTGGTGGAGTTTCTTGAAGAGTTGCCGAAAAGTTAAGCGGAGCCAGCTATGAATCAAATGTCAGGAGAGCAGGCTGCGGTGGCGTCGTTGCAGTCCGAAGAGGTAGACAGGTCTTTGGTATGATCGGTTCGGCACCGCGGTTGCTGTAGCCGCTTATTGGCACCCGATCAATCTTGCCGGGGAAGCGGCGATGACCGATTTGATCAGCGGCGGACGCCTCGAGTTTGGCATTGGTTCAGGTGCCTACCAACGCAAATTTGATCGTATGCCTGCAGGCCTCAAACAATCGGATGCCTACAAGTACATGCAGGAGATGTTACCAGTGGTGAAGGCTCTGTGGGCAGGTGACTACGAACTCAACGGCGAATTCTGGACTTTTCCGACTTTGACCTCGGTAACTAAATCAGTGCAGAAACCGCACCCGCCCATCTGGGTTGTGGCGCGATCGCCGATCACCTTTGACTACGCGATAAAGAATAATTGCCACGTCATGCCCTGGCCCTTGACGCGTCCTTTTGCGGAAGCGGAATTATACAAATCCCAGCTCGATGAAGCGATAGCGGCACATCCCGATGCGCACCGACCGACTTTTGCGCTGATGCGTCATACCGCTTTATATGAAGATGCTGCGGGTCGTGAGGCTGCAATCAAGACGATTCAAAGGGTATTGGGCCAGTTCGAAAATCTGTTTCGAAATCCCGGTGATGTTAACAACGGTTTTCCGAAGCAGATGCCGCTCGAGGAATTGACCGATCGCGAGCAATACAAAGCGGAAATGCAGGAAGAAAACCGGATGTTCGGTTCACCCGAGGATGTCATCGCCAAGCTCCGGCATTATGAGGCTCTCGGAGTTGATGAGTTTATTTACTACGCCAGCATGGGTCTCGGGCACAAGGAACTAAAGCGTTCACAGGAACTGTTTTGCAACGAGGTTATGCCAGCCCTCGCGTGACCAGCAAGCTCGCTATCCCGGACTTGCGGTGAGTCGAGTCTAGCCTAGCCCGCTATCATCGGCACCAGTATTGCTGCCAGGATTCCGAGGATAAAAATCACTGGTATCAGGGATCCGAGAATTATGACACCCATGGAATTGGCCACGGGTGGAGGACCATAGTTGTTTGGCTCTTCGCTGCCACCGAAGGCTATCAAGTAGATGATGATGAAAAAATTCACCAGTGGCACCAGCAGCAGTAGGATCCACCAACCCGAGCGGTTGAGGTCGTTTAATCTGCGTTTACCCCAGATGATTGCGATAATTAGTCCGACTATATTGGCGATGACATAAACAATGCCAAAGGTGGAGCTCATGTCAGTCATTGTCTCGAGGCCGGCTAATCCTCCCGCCATTGGAATCACCGCCGCCATCAGAATCAGATTGGCTCCAGCATTGTAAGCAAGGTAGCGCATGCGACCAATCCGACCTTTCGTGGAAAATATTTTCGGTTGATACGATCCTTCGTCGTGGCCGGCATCCAGGGATGCATCGGGTGTGCTGTATGGATTGGCATCGACCGCCAGGCTGGCTTCGCTCATGGGAATTCCCCTGTTTTAATTAACTCCAGTCATCTAATATAGGCGAACATATCGACTTCGCAACGAATTAATCCAGGCGGCAGGCCAGGCGCACCACCTTTCAATCACTACAATTTGTATCGAAGGAGTAGTAAACACCGACTATTCCAGTAGTTCCCTCAGTTCGGCAACTTCTACTTCCAGCGCACTGATACGCTGCTCCAGTTCCGCCATGCTGCTGCGGGCCGGAGATGATGCACTACTCTCGATACTGGCTTGTTCGGCGTATGCCTCGACGTCGATTTGACCAGCGAACAGATGCATATACTCAGAGTCCTTGCGCCCCGGCGTTCGTGGTAACTTCACCACCAGCGCATCGCCATCATGCTCGGCGAGTGTGAACAGAGATTCCACAACCGCATTATTGTCTGCAAACTCATGCAGGCGACCACTGCGAGCGCGTAACTCGCCCGGAGTTTGCGGGCCTCGCAATAGAAGCAGGCAAACGATGGCGAACTGGGCGGAATCGAACTGCAGCTCGCTAAATGAAGAGTTGCAAAACCGCTGTGAGTATTTCTCTACGCCACTTTTGAAATTTTCCTCCAGGCGTAGCAAATGCTTGCCTTCGAGATCACGCACGGTATGTTGTACGTTGCCCTGGGTCAGAGACATTACCGGCTCGCGGGAGGATTTCTGGTTACAGGCGTTGGTCAGTGCGTTAAGTGTGAGTGGATACTGATCTGGCGTAGTGACTGATTTCTCCATCAGGCAGCCGATAACCCGTACTTCGTTTTCAGATAAATTCAGTGGTAACATTCTGCGTCCATCAAGGTTAATGTGTTCACCATATTCTAGTAGCAATTGAGCCTTAAGTAGACATCGATAAACACTTAAATGCAGCCAGGTAAAACAAAAGCATTACTCATGCAGGAAATATCAGTTGGCGCCGACCCTGCGCCATCCACCAATGTGCTCGGTCAAACGAATGGTACGGCCTTAAACCGATAGCGTATTATGGTAAAGCGCGCTTAAAAAATCATCTCGGCTAATGTGAAAATAAAAACCATGAAAGCAAGTAATTATCAGCTCGGTCTTCAGGGGACGGTTACCCTCATCGGGATGGCAGTTTTAATTATCGAGATAACCGCAACTCGAATCCTGACGCCTTATTTCGGCAATTCGATTTTTACTTTTCCCGTGTGATCAGCGCCATTCTTGCCGCTTTGAGTATCGGCTATTTTAGCGGCGGCATCATTGCCAACAGGAAACCCGGCAAATATTGTTTTATGGGCTGATCACGTTTTCGGGATTCGGAGTGTTGTTACTGCTGTTGCTCAACATCAGATTGCTACCTGTTATTGCAGCATCTTTGCCTCGCCCGTTCGCGCGAGACTCAGGTGTGGCCGAAAGAAAGCATTGCGTCGGCCACTTTGACGAATCCCGCAATGTTTGCACCGGCGAGATAGTCTACATGACCGTCGCATTCGCCGTACTCGACACAACTTTGATGAATGTTGAACATCGTAGTCTCGAGTAATTTTTCCAGTTCGTCTTCTTTCCAGGTGATACGCGCGCTGTTCTGGCTCATTTCCAACCCCGAGACAGCCACGCCACCGGCATTTGCAGCCTTGCTGGGTGCATACAATATACGCGCTTCCTGAAAGGTGTCGATACCCGCCAGCCCGGTCGGCATATTAGCCCCTTCCGACACACCAATGCAGCCATTATTGATCAGGGTTTTCGCTTCCTCTTCGTTGATTTCATTCTGGGTCGCGCAGGGCAGGGCTATTTCACAGGAGACACCCCAGGGACGACCTTCGTGAAAACTGGCCGAGTTGAATTCGTCAGCATACTCCTTGATACGTCCACGACGTACCTGTTTGAGGTCGATCAGAAAAGCCAGTTTGTCGGCGTCGATACCGTCAGGGTCATGTACGAAGCCGGATGAATCCGACAGGGTAATGACTTTGCCACCAAGGTGATTCACTTTCTCAACCGCGTAAGTGGCTACATTTCCGGAACCTGAAACACATACGTTCTTGCCTTCTAAACTGTCACCGTTGCGTTGTAGCATGTTCTGCATGAAGTACACGGTTCCGTATCCAGTTGCCTCGGTACGAATTTTACTGCCGCCGAACTCCATGCCTTTACCCGTAAGCACACCAACAAATCGATTCTCGATCCGTTTGTACTGGCCGAACAGGTAGCCGATCTCGCGCGCACCGACACCAATATCACCCGCGGGTACATCGGTGTCTTCGCCAATGTGCCGATGCAATTCGATCATGAAAGATTGACAAAAGCGCATTACTTCGTTGTCAGTTTTACCTTTGGGATTGAAATCGGAGCCACCTTTACCGCCACCCATGGGCAAACCGGTGAGACTATTTTTGAATGTTTGCTCAAAGCCCAGAAATTTGAGTACGCTCAGGTTGACCGAGGGGTGAAAGCGCAGGCCTCCCTTGTATGGGCCGATCGAATTGTTGAACTGTACCCGGTAGCCGCGTTGATTGCGGATATTACCTTTGTCGTCAGTCCAGGGTACGCGGAACATGACGACCCGGTCGGGTTCCGCCATTCGTTCGAGGATCTGCATCTTGTGGTAAATCGGCTTGTCGGCGATATAGGGAAATATGGTGCCGGCCACTTCGGAGACGGCCTGGTGAAATTCGAGTTCGCCCGGGTTACGTTTTATAACACCGTTCATGAAACGCTGAAGATATTCCTCTGTCTTGCTCATACTCCCCCTTTCCTCACTATTGTGAATTATTTTTTAGAGTTACAGCTGCGTTAGTCGCCAGCCAATATTTTTTGGTCAGATGCAACGGAACCAAGGTTACAACCAGGCTCATAGTATCATTGCTCGCGGTTAGCGTTTCCATGAATCTATATTCGTTAGTGCCTGCCGGAGTAGGCAGGCCCGTGAGACTAATCGACAGGCCCTAAAGGTGAGTCTTGCCGAGCAGGTTGTTGCCCTGTTCGTCGATGATTTGACGGGCTTTTGTCATGGAATGATCGATCGCCGCCTGTAAATCTACATTTTGATCGGCGCGAATAAATTGAATCCGCTTGATTTCACCATCCACTTTGCCGCTGATATATCCCGCGGTACGGAACTTGCCATCCTCGTTTATAGGCGCGGCTTCGATGGTGAATCCGTTATAGTCAACCGGTTCCGAGGGTTTGGGTTGTGCGCCACCTGAAGTGCCACCGAAAAGGGATTTGAATAGTTTACCAAGCGCCATCGATCTACCTCCGTTATACCTGCGGAACCGGCATCATAGCAAAGCTGAGAATTACTGCATGTGCCGACCGGCCCAGACGCTGTAGTTTTCATTGGGCCATGTCGACTGAAAATATGCGATCAGCGAGATGATGTCCTGATCCGAGAGTTTGTCCCCGAATGCTGGCATTACACCGCCCAGCTTGATTCCGCCTTCCCTGATCGATCTGCTGAGTTGTGGAATCGCATGGTGCCAGGCGTGGGCACTACCATTCAGTGGTGGTGGAGGATAATGGCCATTTGCATCCGTTTTTTCCAGTCACGGGTACCTTCGGCATTGGCGCCATGACAGACGGTGCAGTTTTTCTGAAACAGCTGGGCGCCATAGTCGGCGATTTTCTGATCGAACCAGCGTTCCGCTGCGCTGACATTCATTGTCGCCGGGTTAATAGCAATCCCTGCATCGACTACCGAGTCAATAGATGAATACGCCGCTGCTTGTGAAAAGAATTGACCCTGTATATGTTACAGGGTTTAGCCTAGTATTGACCTCTTACAGAGGTAGCTGCGACCTGCTTCTGATTCATTGATCACTACGGGGTGCTAAACGATGCTGACGCGAGGCAAACTGGCAAGCAAGACAGGTTGTAATATTGAAACCATTCGCTATTACGAAACGATTGGACTGATTCCACCACCCGCGCGTACCGCATCCGGTTATCGCAATTACGATGAAGAGCACTTGCGTCGGTTGAATTTTATCAAGCACGCCAAGGCGCTCGGATTTTCTACCGACAAGATCCATGGCTTGCTCGAGTTGACCAACCCCGGAGGCAATCATACCCGGGCCGACGTTAAATCGCTGACCGAGGCGCACATCGATGAAATATCAATCAAGATAAAAGACTTACAGAAAATAAAGCGACGTTTGACCCAGATTTCCTCGCACTGCGACGGATCGGCACAGAGCGCCGGGAGTTGTCCGATTCTGGTAACGCTTTTTGATGACCATTGATATTTGCTACAGGGCGACAATCGCTGAATGTACTTGTCATAAATTCGAATTTTGCTAATTGACACGCCACCTTTTCGGCTATAGTTCCGTGTCATTGGGATAAAGGTCATACTCGCTGACGATCATCAAAGCCTACGCGCAGGTTTTCGAGGAATTATCGAGGCGGCACCTGATGTCGAGGTAGTTTCAGAAATGGGAAATGGCCGGGATACTGTATTCCCGGTGGTCGCGTTACGGCCCAATGTCTTCGTTATGGATGTGACCATGCCTGGCGTTAACGGGGTCGATGCTACCCGCGAAATTACGGAGCTGGCTTCCGGTCCGGGTCCTGGCATTATCCGGTCACAACGATGGTTTTTTTGTCATGGGAATGCTCAAAGCGGGTACCCGTGGATATCTGTTAAAGGATGAGGCTGTTGATGAACTGGTTATTGCCGTGCGTAGCCTCGCCGAAGGGCATATTTATGTCAGTCCCTCGGTGACCGATACACTGACTTATACCTGAAGCCGTGGGTCCGTGACAGCGCATAGCGCAAGCCTTTGATCCCACAGCGGTTCAAAACATACCCGCTTAACCAGTGCGTATTTCCAGCTGAAGAAAATCCCTTGTGAATTCAAAGAGCAAGCGAGGCCCCGCCATCCTGGTGAGAAATGCGGGCTAGCTGTCGAAGAATCCAGCTTTGGTGTGATCTACTCGACTCGATGAACTGCAGTTTTGATCCTGCCATCCGGGTAAAGGTTCAGGTGGCGATAACCGGGTGATTCAGCGCTGGTGGAAAACTCGCGACTGCCAGGTTTAAACTGAACACAACTCGACGGGCTTGACATCCACTCAACGCCGCCGATGCTGCGACGTGATTCCTGGTGCACATGACCCCATAAAACGCCCTTGACGTTGTCGTGTTGCGCGAGTTGCTGCCTCAATTGGTCGCTGTCTTTCAGGCCCTTCAAGTCGAGCCACTCACTGCCGCTATCAAGTGCCTGATGATGCAGGCAAACCAATGCATGTCGGTCGGGGTAGGCCCGCAGGGCTGTGTTTAAAAATTTCAGCTGGCTCGACGAGATCGATCCGTCAACCTCTCCCGGGATGGTCGAATCAAGCAATACAATTTGCCAGTCCCCGATCAGCACCTGCTTTTCCGCATGGATCCATTTGCCGTGGAAATGTTGCTGCAGGGTTTCGACCCGATCGTGGTTTCCCGGCAGCCAGAAGGTTGGAATGCAGAAGTGGTCATAACATCGCGCCAGGTAAATATAAGATTCTGCCGATTCGTCCTGTGAAAGATCTCCAGTTGCCAGTACCAGATCAACTGTGTTGTGGTTATTCAGAGCGCTTTCACTGACCCGTTCGAAACTACGCCGAGTATTCAAGCCTAACAGGTGTTCGCAGGGCTCCGCGAAGATATGACTGTCAGTGATCTGTACTAGCTGTATTACGGCCGGGTTGGCCGCCTCGATCGATCGTGGCTGCTGCGCGATTGTGTCGTTCCTCATCAATTATTTGTATTGTTGTTATGACACGGCTGCCTGAGGTGCTGGTTGTACCTGGCAAAGGTTTTACAACGTGAACAGCAGGCCGGCGCCGACAATAACAATAAATCGGAGCAACAACAAATTACCGACGCTGTGCCACGCAGATAGTTGATTAAGCCGTGTCGTATTGATTGATATAATTTATCGGAATTCCCCCGGTTCTCTTAAAAAATAGCCTATTTGAGTTGCCAGGATAACATTCTGTTTGTCATTGGTGCAGGCTTACGATGTATTCTTATCAACGTGAAGCGGTGGTGTCTGGGGCGGTCCTTATGCACTGATCTGACTTTATTGATCATTTCCACAGTCCATGCTGACAGGATGACCTCGACGCGGCTTTTGCGTAGAGTGGATTCCGGAGCGCAAACTGGATAGATAAAATCAATCATTATGACAGCGTTATTATTCTTGATCCTCGATATCCTACAGCTTTCTGACGTATTTTGTTCGGTATTGGTCGATAGATTGTTGTTTTTTTGAGTGGATTTAAACACATGAATTGAGGAAAGCTGAGGGTGCAAGTCTCCCGCCAGGTATCTGCAAGTGGAAGTTTAGAATCACCAGTATTCGAGATAACTAGTTCGCGCTGGCATTTCAAGTCAGTTCTGATGCTGGCATCATTGGCTTATGTCGCAATCTAATCGCAAGCTCAGATTCATACCCTACCGACGGCAGGACATCGTCGATATGTGCCTGCGTGATAACAAACTGACTGCGGAAGTGGATGATTTTCGTCAACTGGGCCACATGCTGGTGCAAATTTTCCACTTTGAGTTTCACCGAGTAATTGAAGCCCTGAAAAACGCCTATGCTGATATTGACCCGGACTCGGATACTCGGCAACCGGGATTTGAGCAATCGCAAGCAGGCGAATCCTTTGTTGAATTGCTGGATGGCTTGCTCGAAAAAGCCAACTACGAACGTGTGACCGAAGCCGATTTGAACCAGGCACTCGCCGAGTCTTCACTGTTCAAGATTCGCCTGCATGTCGATTTTGACGATTTTACCGAGGTTTCTCTGTTTGCACGCGGTGAATCGATCAAGTGCGAGACTATTTCAAGCTGGTTCGGCCTCAGGTCGAAGCAAATTGAGTTTGCCAATTTTGAGCGCGTCGTGGTCTACATCAAAATTCGGGATGACTTCGAACATTCGCAACATGACTTTGCCAGTTGCCGTGCCGGAGCGACCCTGCTCAAGCTATTTCGTAACGTGCCCAAGGCGGACCTGGAAATGCTGTTTCCTAACACGCAGGTGCGCATGCGCCTGATGGACAAATTGCTAATCGGCATTCCCGCTCTGGTCAGTGGAGGTATCGTACTGACGACCAAACTGGGCGCGTCCCTGTTGTTGCTCGGATCACTGTTTGGTTACTGGCTTGGCGTCAGTAAACAACCGGTCGAGTTGAATCAGGCCGGTATCATGGCTCTGTTGGCCGGTGCCGCCGCATTGGGCGGTTACCTGTGGAAGCAACTGAGCAATTTCAAGAACAGGAAGCTGCGTTTCATGCAGGCTCTGACACAGAATCTGTATTTCAAAAACCTCGACAATAATGCGGGCGTTTTTCATCGCATCGCCAACGATGCCGAGGAGGAAGAATCCAAAGAAGCTATCCTGGCGTATTACTTCTTACTGGTAAGTCCGGAGGCATTAACCAGGACAGAACTGGATCAACGCATCGAGGACTGGTTTGATTCGAGCTGGAACTGCCAGATCGATTTTGAAATTGACGATGCACTGTGCAAGTTGCTCGCTTTAGGGCTGGTTCAGGAATCGGAATCCAGGTTGAGCGTCGTCAACCTGCAACAAGGAATTGGAATTCTGGATCAGCGATGGGATAATTATTTCGTTCCCGAAAAATAATTTGCGTTAACATGACACAAATTTTATGCAGATAGCCTACAGTTTATCGATAGAGCCGTCGCGGATGCGGCGATAGAAATATTTGCGTGAATGGATGCTCATTTAACCCGGTGACTAAGTATGTCGCATTCAGGGCTTCCGATAAGCATCAGATCAAGGCGCAGCTCGCGGGTAATGGTTTATTCCATATGACTAGAGTTGCACCAAAAGTAGGCGCTTTAGGCGACGCTGAGCTGGCGCTTATCAGAGCCCCTATCTCCTTAATTATCAATAGGTTAGGCTAAGCGGCTTTTTGATGCCTTGCTGCGAACAGACGCGTTTTGGCTGAATGCGACATACTTAGTCACCGGGTTAATAGTATTGGGGAAAATACGAAACGATATGCTTGCTAAAATGGCAACCTTTGGTTACTCCAAGATGATCTTGGAATGGGTAAAAGCTCATCCGGAGCAGGGCTGATGTCTAGAACTTTCGGTTGTTTTATATTTATCTTTGTTCTGTCTGGATGTGCCAGTCTCATCAGTTCGGCGACTTCGAGGATGGCGGATAATATTACCCTCGCGATTCTCAACCAGGACGATCCTGCGACCGTGCGCGACGGAGCCCCGGCTTACCTGCTGATGATCGACGGTTTGATTGAGGGGGATCCGCAGAACGAGGATTTGCTGATCGCGGGAGCCAAACTCTATGGATCCTACACCTCGGCTTTTGTCGACGATGAACCACGAGCGCAGCGTCTGGCGAGTAAGGCTCTGGTTTACGCGCGCCGCGCGCTGTGTCTCGATGTAAGAGACGTATGTGAGGCAACCACAAGCAAGCTCGAACAATTCAAAGCCAGTTTTATCGGTACCGGCAAAGGTGAGCTCAAGTCGCTGTATAGTTTTGCCACCGCCTGGGCAAACTGGATTCAGGTCAATTCCTCGGACTGGAACGCGGTAGCCGACCTGGCCAAGGTAACGGCGCTGCTGGAGCAGTGCCTGAGTATCGATGAGAAATTCGATGGCGGTGGAGCGCATATTTACCTCGGTGTAATCAAGACATTAATGCCGGCGGCGCTCGGTGGAAAACCGGACCTGGCGCGTAGCCATTTCGAACGCGCCGACGAGATTTCTGCTGGCCAAAACCTGATGATTAAGGTTTTAATGGCCAAGCACTACGCCCGTAATGTATTTGACCAGGAATTGCACGACACATTATTGACTAAAGTCATGGCTGAAAAAGCCGATTACCCCGGATATACCCTGATCAATTCCCTGGCCAAGCTGGAGGCAGATGAATTGCTCGCCGAGTCCGGGGATTTTTTCTAAACGAAACTATTCCGGGTTTGCCGGTTCAAATATTCTATATCGGAAGCAATCACTACTATGGACAAGCTGATAAAAGCACTTAGCCTGGCAATCATGACGCTCGCATTTTGCACCAGCGTTGGGGCGAAGACCTTTAAAATTGCAACCCTGGCTCCTGCGGGCACTGTCTGGATGAAGGAAATGAAAGCGAGTGCCAAACGCATCAAGCAACGCACCGAGGGCCGGGTAAAGCTTAAATTTTACCCTGGCGGCGTGATGGGCAATGATCAAAGCGTTCATCGCAAGATCAAGATAGGACAGTTGCATGGCGGTGCTTTTACCCCGGGTGGATTGGCACAGGTGGATCCCAGTATCCAGATACTGGGATTGCCGATGATGTTCAAGTCACACGATGAAATTGATTATGTGCGCAGCAGAATGGACTCGGTCATCAAGCAGGAAATGGAGTCCAGCGGTTTCGTCATCCTGGGTATATCCGAGGGTGGATTCGTACGGATTTTATCCAAGCAGCCCATGCGAGACCTGGAGTCGCTGCGCGCTAGCAAGGTCTGGTTGCCTGCGGGTGATCTGGTTGGACAGACCGTATTCAAGTCTCTGGGTATATCGCCTGTATCATTGCCGATTTCCGATGTTTTTACAGGTTTGCAAACCGGCTTAATAGAAACAGTCGCGGTTAATCCTTCAGCGGCGATCGCTTTCCAGTGGCATACCAGTACCGCCTACATGACCGAGGTGCCGATAACCTATCTGATTGGCGTGATGGCCATTCAGCAAAAAGCATTTAAAAAACTGTCCGCTGGTGATCAGGCCATCGTACGTGAAGAAGTTGGTCAGGTATTCGAACGACTGGACGTGACAAATCGCGGCGACAACGAGGCTGCAAAGGCAGCTTTGCAGCAGCAGGGGATTACCTTCATAGAGCCGAGGTCCGGTGAAGCGGAACGCTGGAAGTCGATTGCCGACCAGTCGATCGATGAGATGGTCGAGTCGGGGATCGTACCCAGGAAGCTGGTCGCCATGGTGCGGGATTTTTTGCAAAGTTTTCACAATACGCAGTAGTCGATGCATACCTGGGTCAAGCGGATTCACCAGGCGGAGGATGCGCTGCTGGTAGCACTGTTGAGTGCCATGATCCTGCTCGCCAGCACGCAGATTCTACTGCGCAATCTATTCGACTACGGCTTCGTCTGGATCGATCCATTTCTGCGCGTACTGGTGCTCTGGCTGGGACTGCTGGGTGCAACGGTTGCGACTCGTAACAACAAGCATATCCGCATTGATTTGATGTCGCGTTTCTTCAAGCGCAATACTCATCGCCTGATCCAGTCGATTATCGGCCAGATTAGCGCCTGGACTTGTCTGGTAATCGCCTGGCATGGACTAAGCTGGATCCAGATGGATTATGCCGACGAGATGGTTTCATTTTCCGGAATCCCGGCATGGGTTCTGGAAGCCATCGTCCCGTCCGCATTTGGCTTAATCGGTTTGCGTTATTTTATCCTGTCGCTGCGCTGGGGCCAGTTGTACGTCAAGCATCGAAAGGCAGAGGCGAGAGCGTCAAAATGAGTTTCGCGGCGCCGCTGTTACTGTTGCTTGCAATCCTGCGAACGCCACTGTTCGTCGTCATCGCACTGAGTGCAATGATCGGATTTCACAGTCAGGAAGTCGACCTGTCGGTGATTAGCATCGAGGTTTATCGGCTCGCTGAAATGCCGGTATTGTTGGCGATTCCCCTGTTTACCTTTGCCGGGTACCTGCTCGGCGAAGGCAATGCGTCCACGCGGCTGGTTAACCTGACTAACAGCCTGTTGGGCTGGATGCCCGGTGGCCTCGCAATTGTGACAATTTTTGCCTGCTCGCTTTTTACCGCTTTTACCGGCGCATCGGGAATCACGATTGTCGCGCTGGGTGGCCTGTTGTACCCGGCGTTGAAGCAGGCCGGATATCTGGAAAATTTTAATCTCGGCTTGCTCACCAGTTCTGGAAGTCTCGGCCTTCTGTTCGCCCCGTCTTTACCGCTTATTCTATATGGCGTGGTCGCTCAGCAAATGGACCTGGATCAGCCAGTCAGCATCAGCGATTTGTTTCTGGCAGGCATTTTCCCGGGCTTGTTGATGCTGGTGATGCTGTCGGCATATTCGATGATGCAACCGCGTGACCGCAGTCAGCGTGAAGCTTTTGACGCGCACCGCGCGATCGATGCGATTGTCGAGGCAAAATGGGAAATTCCCTTACCGTTGCTGGTTTTGGGGGGCATTTATGGAGGCTATTTTGCGGTTTCCGAAGCCGCCGCGGTCACCGCATTATATGTGTTGATCGTGGAGGTATTGATTATCCGTGAAGTCAAGGTTTCCGAATTGCCGCAAATAATGCGCGAAGCGATGATGCTGGTCGGTGGCATCATGATCATTATCGGTGTTTCCCTGGCCTCGACCAACTACCTGATCGATGCCGAGATACCCACGCGGATGTTTGCCTTCGTGCAATCGCATATCGATGAAAAACTGACTTTTTTGATATTGCTGAACCTGTTCTTGCTGGCACTCGGCATGATGCTCGATATCTTTTCAGCCATCGTCATCATCGTGCCGATCATACTGCCGATTGCAGTGGGCTACGGCATTCACCCGGTACATCTCGGTATCATCTTCCTCGCTAATATGCAGCTGGGCTACTTTACGCCGCCGGTCGGAATGAACCTGTTTATCGCCAGTTACCGTTTTGAAAAACCCGTAATGACGCTGTATGTAGCCACCATTCCCTTTTTCCTGGTGTTGTTGGTCGCAGTTTTGATCATTACCTACTGGCCTTCGTTGAGCCTGGTGCTGTTGACCAATTGAGCCAGTTCATCATTTGTCGACTAGCCTGAATATTCCACCAGTCGGTCTCAAGCCTTGTCATAATCGATTGAATATGAAAGATTCACCGATCGTTTTTATGCCCGGTGGGACTGTGCAATTTGTAACCGGCCTGAGCCCTATCCCGGCGCTGACTTGCCCAGCTACGCTTGAACATGGGCTTCCTTCGAGCCATAGCTACGGCTATGACTCTCAGTCCAGCCCGGCGTTCAGGCATAGCTGTCCTGCGTCGGAGTGCCGCATCACATCACTCGGGATACTGGTGAAATATCCAGGTTAGTTTTTTAATTCCATAAAAGCTCGGTTGTTGTCAGGCAATGGCTCGTTTTAATTGCGCCTGTCTTTCTCCTGGGGCTATTTCTTAGCCGTTACCACCAGGTCTACCCGACGATTGATTGCTCGACCTTCGTGGGTCTCGTTGGTGGCGATCGGTCTCGACTCTCCGTAACCGACATAACCTATCTTGTAGCCACCCTTGAGCGCCGCCAGATAGTTTGCGACCGAGATTGCCCTTTTGGTGGATAGGTTTTTATTCAGATTCGCGGCGCCAACCGAGTCAGTATGACCCTCCACCGCAACCAGTTCAGCGCCGACGAATTTTATAATATCGTTAATCTTCGACAGCATTGGCTTTGATGCGACTGGAATGGTGGCAGACCCGGAGGCAAAGTTAATTTTCCTGAGCCTGAAAATCAGCTTGCTACCCTGCTGATAGACCGACGCTTCTTCATCGGCAAATTCCTCTATGGCCTGGTCCATTGCACGCTGGAACCTGACATGTGTGGAAGATTTCTCGAGTTCCTGGTTTTGTAACATCAGGGCGCTCTCTGTTTCCAGCAGATTGGAGCGAGTAGACTTCAATTCCTCGTCCTGTAGTTTTAGCGCGCTTTCCTTCTGCTTTAATGAACCTTCCGTCTCCATTAAAGTTGTCTGGGTCGTCTTCAGGTTTTGTTGCAGGCTTCCGACATTTTTAGAAAGTGCTTCTAACTCCCTGTTTTGGACAACGATTTTTGAAGCGATATCCTCTGGTGTTCCCGGGGCATTTAAAATTACCTCCATGACATCGGCCAGAAAAATTGAACTTTCCAGCGACAGGTCTACCATGACCTGATAAATCTTGGGATCCCGAGGACTCTGTGCAATCAGGTTCTCAGCTTCGCTAACATCCAGCAAAGCTGTTCTCAACGATTTTGGCGCAAGGTTTTTGGCATCTTCCGTGGAAGATTTTTGAATAGATAGTTTAACAGCATCGAGTTCCCTCAATTGAACCGCTTTGACTTCCAGCGAGAAGTATTTTCTTTGAAACTCCGAAAATTCGACCGGTTCGAGTGGGTGAGTAAAATTGTCCGTTTCATCTCTTAAATCGTCATCAACATCGGTGAGGGCATCTACCAGTTCAGGATTGCTTTTCAAACCAGCGAGGAGCGATGACTTCCTCGCTTCCAGTATACGCACGGCGTTGGGTGTTCTGTTGCGCGCGTTTTTGAGTGCTTCCTGTAATTGCACCTTTCCCTCAGCCGCGTTTTCCAGGATGTAATCGGATTCATAGTTGCCGGCTAAACCCCGTTGCGCCTTCCCCAGATATTTCAACCCTTTCATGTATTCCTTGAACGATAACAGCTCGGCCTGGTCTATCTCGGCTTCCTTCATCAAGCCCGTAACCTCGGCAACTGCCGCTTCCAGTTTGTCGGCCGATACGAGTTCGACCTTTTCAGCGCTGGCACAGCCAAAAAGCATAAGCGCGAGTCCATAGCAAAGAACCCTGTTAATTTTTTTCATGCCTGTATTGTTCCGTTTTGTCTTCTATCTGGATATTTAAAGAAGCACTGCATAAGTCACCCCGACTTAGCAGAGCACGAAAAACACGAATTTGCACTTTTCTTCATTATTCAATCGCTTACGCGATAAAAAAATAGCGCCACATCGCTGTGCTGCAGAAATTTCCGCAAAAATACAGAGATTCCTTAAAGTTTGATTCTGTGAGTTAAGCCTCGCCGTTTCACCGGTGAAAAAACAAGTGGGCTGTTAAAGTCGCTGAAATTTATCACAAGGTCATTTGTATTAATAGGTGTGCGTTGTAGTTGACGAATATTAACTTATTTCCGGTTACTTGATTAGCCCGCCGCGAAATATCTGCAACCAGCGTGCAGTATCGTGCGTGAATGATAATCGGCAGTAAAATCTGTAACAGAAAGGAGTGGCTGGCTTTAAGCCCGAAAATGGGCGTACAACAGCAGTAAGCCGGCAACAATGGGTAGTATTGTATAGCCAAACAGGTGGATCGAATGTCCCATTTTTTCTCCGTTGCGCTCGATCATGGATTGCAATTTTTCGATATTTCGCGGCGCGATCTTTCTCTGCACAAAGCAGTACAGACCGTAAACAATCGCCAGCACTCCGATAATAAAATTGAGACTGATATTCATAATGCTGCCATAGTAACCCAGCTTGGCGGCGAACCATACAAAGTATCAGACGCAATCAGATTGCCGAGTGACTCTCAGATCGCTGGTTTTAAGGCCTGAAGTATTTGAAGCAGTTGGGTTTGGAGATCTCCCAACCTCGATCGAGTATTTCGTGAATCCCCGGGTCGAGTGTGGCCTGTTGACAGGCTTCCATGTTCTGCACCAGGTGTTCGACCGAGCTAGTCCCGAGAGTGATAGCATCGCCGAGCTCTGCGTCGGGCAGCGAGTGATTCACCAACCAGCCCATTGCGTAGTTGCGCAGGCACGGAAACAGCTCGCGTTCGACATCCCGCGTCAACGCGATGTACATGCCCTGGTAAACCTCGGGTTCCATCCAGCCGTTGTGACGGCAGGTTTCAACAACTTCTGTTACCTGCTCTGCATTTCCTCGGTACCGCCTTCGGCGTTGGTGTGCGCGGTATCGGCTTTATGATGCCCCGCACCGGTGAACCCGACGACCTACATTGTCGCTGGTATAATAAATCAGTTAGCCGAATAACCGCCGTCAACCATGTAAATGCCACCACTACTGTAAGCGGAAGCGGGGGAGGCAAGATATACCGCGAGTCCTGCTATGTCGCCGGGTTCACCGATGCGTCCCAACGGAATTGTTTTTTTGAAACGGTCGTACGAGTCCGGATCGTTCCACAAAGCCTCGCTGAATCGGGTCTTGATCAAGCCCGGGCATATCGCGTTGACGCGGATATGGTCTACTCCCCAGTCCTGTGCCATCGCCTTTGTCATATTAATGATAGCGGCCTTGCTGACGCTGTAGATGCCGATACCGGCCTCCGGTTTCAAGCCACCGATCGAGCTGATGTGAATAATCGATCCGCCACCGCGTTGGCGCAAAATGGGATAGGCTTTTTTACACAATTCAAACGGGCCCTTCAAATTGACATCGATAATTTTGTCGAAAGCTCTTTCTTCGGTGTTTTGCAGCGGGCCGAATACGGGGTTGGCGGCGGCGTTATTGATAATGATGTCGAGGCCACCATAAGTCTCGATAGTGTTATCGAGCAGAGTCTGGATATCTTCGATATGACCCATGTTGGCTGCAATCCCGGTTGCTTCCAGACCGTCGGCCTTGTATGCCGAGGCGACCGCTTCGACCGCCTCCTGTTTTCGACTGCAGAGTACAACCCTGGCACCATACTCGGCCAGCGCCCGCGCCATTGCTTCGCCGATACCCTTACTTGCACCGGTTACCAGTGCGACCTTTCCGTCAAGCCGGAACAGTTTGGAATATCGGTTTCGCTTTGGCATGGCTGAGTCCTCGAAAATTGACAGTTGCGCGCGTTATAAGGCGATTTACCGGTGATTACTCGGCTAGCCCCACAATTTCGACCAGTGTGGTATGCGCACTGCTACCCTGGCCAATTCGTGAAGTGCCGAGATCACGGGTCAGGATATTCGGGTTACCCTGGGTATCCGTCCCATCGTCGCAGGTGTCCAGCCATGCACCGGTCGGCAGCGCAACGACACCCCGGCGAATATCGTTGCTGACATGTGCGCGCGCCCGGCAAGCTCCCCGAGCATTGAACACCTTGACCAGGTCACCGTCGTTAAGCCGGCGCTCGTGGGCGTCCGCGGGATTGATTTCGATCGCGCTGGGGCGAGCGCCGGGAATATCGGCGAGGGCACATTCCATCTGGCTGTGCAGTTTGTCTCCTGGTTGCGGTGAGACCAGGTGCAATGGGAATTCCCTTGCCAGGTCGGCGCCTAGCCATTCATCGGGTGCATGCCAACAGGGGTGGCCCGGACATTCGTCGTAACCAAACTGCGCGATGGTTTGTGAAAATATTTCAATGCGACCCGATGGGGTTCCCAGTGGCGATGCTTCAGGGTCACGGCGAAATTCGGCAAACGGCACCGGGGCAAATTGTGCGCCGCGTACGGGTAGATCTATCCAATTACGGCGGCGCAGTTCGTCGTAGTCGGGTAGATCGATCCCCTCCGGCAGGTTTTCCTGTCGGAATTCCTCATAGAGATGCAGCAACCATTGGTCGACGCTGCGTCCCTCGCTGAATGCCTGCTCGAAGCCCATGCGTTGAGCCAGGCTGTTAAAGATTTCATAGTCATCCCGGGCTTCACCAACCGGGTCGATCAGGCGCGGCATGTGAAACAGGTAGGAATCGCCCATGGCACGACCAATATCTTCACGCTCGTAGGGAGTGGTCGCCGGAAAAACAATATCGGCACGCTTCGCGGTCGCAGTCCACCAGGGTTCATGTACGATAATGGTCTCTGGTTGGCAGAAGGCCTGCTCCAGTCGATTGAGATCCTGGTGATGATGAAACGGGTTTCCGCCGCACCAGTAAACCAGGCGGATATCGGGGTAGTTACGGTGTTGGCCGTTAAAGTCGTAGGGTTTGCCCGGATTCAACAGCATGTCAGCGATGCGCGCCACCGGAATAAATTCGCTAACGGGATTTTCACCCTGCGGAAAGGTTAAGCCCTCGAGGCGTTTTACCGAGACGCCGACGCCGCCAATCGCGCCGTATCCATACCCGATGCCACCACCGGGAAGACCGATCTGTCCGAGCATGGCAGCCAACGTGGCTGCCATCCAGAAAGTCTGTTCGCCGTTCTGAGCGCGTTGCAATGACCAGGCGACGGTAATCAGAGTTCGTGTGGAAGCCATGGTCTGCGCCAGATTTATCAACGTATTGGCTTCGATACCGCAGATTTGTGCGGCCCATGCGGGAGTCTTGGCAATACCATCGGTCTCGCCTAGCAGGTAGCTACGAAATCGCTCGTAACCTGTAGTGTAACCCTCGATAAACTGGCGTTCGACCAGATCACCGGTTTCCAGAGCATGAGCGATTCCAAGCATCATCGCGGTATCGGTTCCGGGGATGACTGCAAGCCATTCGGCACCTGCAGGGGTGTCGGTGATCTGTGGGCTGATGTTTATTCGGCGAATGCCGCGTTTATCGAACTCTTTAAACCAGCCATCGGTTTCATGATGGGTAACACCGCCCATACTGACCTGTGAATTCTTCGGGTTGATACCGCCGAACATGACCAGGGTTTTCGTGTTTTGTGCGATTGTCGGCCAGCTGTTCTGGAATGCCCATGACAACTTGAGAAAGTGCATGCCGAACACATGCGGAATAATTGCTTGTGCGGCAGCGGTACTATAACTGGCCAGCGATGAGACATAACCGCCGCTGACATTCAGAAAACGATGTACCTGACCCAGCGCATGATGAAATCGACCGGCGCTTGCCCAACCGTAGGAACCGCCAAAAATAGATTCATTACCGTGTTCGGCGATGACCCGTTTTAGTTCCGCAGCAGCGATATCGAGCGCCTCGTCCCAGGGTAGTTCCAGGTAATCATCCCGACCCCGCCGATCACGAGCCCGATTCGCCTGTTCGAGCCAGCCTCGGCGAATTGATGGACGCGCTATGCGGGTTTTATGATGTACCGCTGCAGGCAATATGTCGGGAATGCGGGAAGGCTGCGGATCGGCAGCAAAATTCTCCGTAGCAACGATACGGTTCCCCTCTGTGAGAACGCGAAATGCCCCCCAGTGGCTGGTCGTAACCCGAGTGTCGATTTTGTTGGTCATCGCAAGTGGAGGTGATTCTGTCGAATTGGGTATCGACGAATACTACCCGATCATGCCTTGCGAAATGAAATTTTTCAGTCGGGTCAAATGGAATTTAATATTCAACCAATAAGGTTGGCAATGGGGAGTTGACGCAATTAATTCAACCCTATGGTTGAATTGACTAACAATGAAAAGCTTTCATTGTTGCTCAAAGCTGTCAGCAACGACACGCGCTGTGCCCTGCTAAGGCAGCTTTGCCAACAAGGTGCCAACCGGGTTACCGATTTGGCCAATCATTACGATATGTCCTTAAACGCCATGTCGAAACATATCAAGGTTCTCGAAGGCGCCGGACTGGTGACACGCGAGATGCGCGGCAGAACCCATTGGATTGAAGCCGACTTAAGCCAGGTTGATCAGATGTTTGCCTGGCTCGATCCCTCGATGTTAACTCACCCATCATGCCGTCACCTTAGTATGCCGCAGCCCGATGTCGATAATGACCCTCGGCAGGGGGCGCTTTACCATCGTTATGCATGTCGGCGATGACAAGATACCCCATACCGGTGCCTACCTGACGCTCGAACGTCCGCGTCAACTGGTATTTGGCTGGGAGTCCCCCTATTCGACCGATGATAGCAGCGTCACGCTGGATTTCACTGGGATCGATGCCAGCACCACCAGCGTTGAATTGACCCATGTGAAATTCCTGCACGTGGAAGCGCGTTCGGACCACGAGGGCGGCTGGGGCTGCATTCTGGATAAGCTGGAAGAGTTGCTCTTAGGTTCGATCGCAGTCAGGTGGTTGCGGGCACCAGCGCTGCCTCCCCCTGCTGGAAGGAATCGTAGAATCGGTTGAGAGCATCCACGGTCCCGCAGACATATATATCGTCGCTTTCGGCGAGCACGAAGCCATCGGTAATGTCCATGATGATTTCACCGTCACGCTCGACTGCGACGATACGGCACTGATTGGTTTCGTCGATTCCGGATTCGAACGGATGATGACCGGCCAGTTGTGCCGCCGGGTGTTTGACCATCTTGATGTGGGCCTGTTGCGACACCATTTTTCCGAGAATGTGGTGTGCCAATAACTGGCCCGCAACCTGGCTGACCGAGAGTGCAAAGTCGGCACCTGCTTGCTGAATTCGATTCACATTTTCTTCCAGCGCTGCGCAGGCAATAATCGGAACATCGGGTGCGTAATCACGCACTACAGTCGCTGCCAGCAGGGTGGCACTGTCGTTCTCGCAGGCCAGGATGACGACCCGGGCGTCAGCCAGACCGGCGCGTTCCAGTATGCTTGAATCCAGCACGTCGCCGACCACATTGACATTCGGCCTTTGCTGCTGATCGATGATACAGACATCCTCACCGGCGTCGGTCAGCATTTCTACCAACTTGCTGCCGACGTCGCCGCAACCGGCGACGATAATTCGGCCCTCCTTCTTGATCGGCCGGGCAATTTCGCTGAGGCGTTTGATACTGTCGGGGCTGCCGGCGCCGATCAAGATCGTACCGGGTAGCAAAGGTTCGTCCGCTGGGGGTGCCGAAGTCAGCATGCCCTCGGCCCATTGGCCGACAATATGAACTCCGGTTTGACTGTGAATCCCCGATTCAGAGAGGGTTTTGTTTGCCAGGCTGCTTTCGTCGTGGATGCGAACCTCGACGACCTCGACCAGGTTGCCGAGTGGCTGCACCCCGGTGATACGCGGCCCGATCTGTGCGCTGGCGCGCACCGCGACGGCGGCCGCGAGCACGTGTGTCGGCGTGAAAGCCACGGTCGCACCAGCCAGTTGCAAAGGCGCGCGACGGTTGGGGTTGTCGATCAACGCGACGATTGGGCCGCTGAAACCCAGTTCGCGCGCGCCCAGTGCCAGTGTAGCGTTGTACTCATCGTCGCCATTGGCAACCAGTGCACGCGCTTTAACCAGGGGACGCAAATCGAGGTCTCCCTCGGCAATCGAGGCATGTACGACCCTTAGCCCGCGAGCGTGCAGGCGTCGAGCTACAGATTCATCTTCTTCGATGATCAGCGTCGCCAGCCCGCGTCCTTCGAGTTCCTCCATCAACGACGCGACTTCGGGTCCATAGCCATATATAACGACATCGTCCTCGACATCCGGTAACTCATGTAACAGCTTGCCTTCGTAACGTTCATCCACCAGCGGTGAGCCGAAGGTATCGATTTGCACGATACCGCGCATGGCGTCTTTCTGGGGAACCGCCTTTCCCTGGAGTAATATCGCACAGCCTTTTAGCGCCAGCGGGGTGAACAGGTTCAGGATGAAGGCGGTGAATATAAGTGCTGAAAAAGAGGGCTTGTCTATGGCGCCCTGGGCAAGCGCCAACGATGCGAGGATGAACGCGATCTCGGCGCGACCACACATACCGACACCGACCGTGAGCGCTTCGCGCTTTGGCAATCCCATGCGCAGGGCCATACTGCCCGCGCTCAGAATCTGCCCAATGATCACCGCGACGGTTAGCACAAGAATAAAAGCAACCGTCGACAGACTGATATCGAAGGTGATCGAGAAACCCAGCGAAATGAAGAATATGGGTCCGAGAAACGAGTAAGCGATACCGTAGGCACGGTCCTTGACGATTCTGACCAGATTTGGGTGGGCAACCTTTTCCTCGAAGAACAGGCCCGCGAGATAGGCGCCGAGAATAATATGCAGACCGATCGCCTCGGCGAACAGGCCCAGCGCCAGCGCCATCACCAGTACGAAGGTAAAACCTTTACCACCCTCGGAACGAAATGGCAGAGTCAGGCGAGGATAGACATACTTGCCCATCAGCACCGCGACCGCGACAAAACCGAGCACTTTGCCCATGGTGACGAGCAAGATCATCGGCTCGAATTCGCCGCCCGACAGGACACCGATCACGAGGCCGAAAAAAATCAGTGTCAGCAAATCGTCGATGACGCAGCTAGCGACGATGATGCGTGCCACTCGGGTATTCGCCAGTCCGAGATCCTTGAGGCTTTTAAGCGTTATGACGACCGCGGTGGCGGTCATCGTCAGGCCGACAAAGGTGGCCCCGACCATGTCCAAACCAAACAGCAGGGCGATACCGAAACTGACCGTGAATGGTACGATGGCCCCGACAATGGCCACTCCCAGCGAGCGTTTTAATGCCTGGAAAAACTCGAGTGGCTGGGTTTCGACGCCGGCGTGAAACATCAAAAAGAAGATTCCGATTTCGGCCAGCAACTGAATCAGCTCGCCGGGCTGTATCCAGCCAAACACGGCTGGACCGAGCACCACTCCAACGATGAGTTCACCCATGATCGTCGGTAGTCCGAGCGGCCGCAGGGTCACCGCAACCAGCCATACTCCGCCGAGCAGTATCAGAAGATCGAGTGCTATCTCATGCATGAAAAGCGCAAATCGGCGGTCCGGTAGGGGATGTGGGGTCAAGAATAGATGTGCTGTTGACTAATGTCCATTCCAACGTTGCGTCACCTGGTAGCGGTCACAGCGGTTGATATTGTGTTTCAAAACCTCGCTTGCATAACAAGTGCTTCATTTCAGTTTCCGCATAAGGCCGAGAAAATTCATGTACGGCCTGGTAAGCCAAGCGGCGAGATTCGTTAATTACGCAGAAATCGGCATTAAACAGCCAGTCGAAATATCATCGTGAAGGAGTACTAGTACTGAATATAAACCTCAAATTACCGTCTGGAGCGTTTTCTTGGCGAGGTATTGAAAGTGAAAATCTCACCCGTTAGTCGTGGCAACAAGAGTTCCCCACTCGCCTCGCAACGATTCCCTAAGTCCGACAGACTCCTAACCCGCATTTCTCACCACTTTTCAAGAGTGGTGAGAAATGCGGGCTAGTCAACCAGATCGTCGACGCGCACCCGGTTTTAGCTATGTGTCTCGGTAACCTTGCCGTAAAGATCTTTAACCCTCGCCATGCTGCCGGTCATGCCCGGTTTTTCACTAAACGACATGATCAGTAACAGGCGATCGCCGTCGCCGGTATTTTCGGTTACCTGGTGCAGCGAAAATCGGCCCAGGAAAAACTGCAGGTCTCCGGGAATGTTGGGCGGTCAACAAACATATTCAAAAGTGTAGATTTGCTGCTGATCAAATATAACCGTTTTTTAACTATCGGGAAGGGTTTTGGAGCAGAGTATCACCTGCGGGAATCTTGACCGGTTAGCGTAACTGACTGTCCTTGCTGGCGCGACGATTGATGCCGTGTTTCACCTGTTGCTCGTCACGGGCCTGCTGGCAGCGAACACAAAGACGCACACCGGCAACAGCCTGGCGCCGGGCTTCAGGGATGTCGTCACCACATTCCTCGCAATGGGTCAGACTTTCGCCTTTGGGCAAGTGGCTGCGCGCCCGCTCAACAGCGTCGGCCACGCTGGCATCGATCTGATCCTGCACCGCACCATCACGCGCCCAGCCTGTAGCCATGATTTTCTCCGAATTCAATTGTCGAAGCTCATTTTGCACTGCCCGAGCCGGGGTTTCAATCGGGATCGGAAATTTCCAACGGTGCATTACGCGCCTCGATATCGGTCGCTGCGGCGAATAGCACATCCTCACGAAAACGCGCGGCGACCAGTTGCACGCCCATCGGACTGGAATTTGAGTTGCCTGTCGAAACCGACATTCCCGGCATGCCCATCAAAGGTAGTGCAATCTGAGTCATTTGCGCTTCCACCACACGGGCAAACGATTCGGACGATTCTACGTCGAGCATATCAGGGAAGGGGGGTTCCGCCGAAATCGGGCATAGCATTACCGGGTACTGGGTTAGGTATTGTTGCCATTCGCGCGCCAGCGTTAGCCTGCGTTGCAAGGCTTGCATCAGGCTTTCGAGGGTTGGGGTCGGGCAGCTTTGGCAAAGCTGGGCATAGACAAAATTAGCATCGGGGTCGTCCTCCAGTTGAATCGCCTTGCCGCCGCTATACTGATATTCCGACATCCACAGCAGCAGTTGCAACTGCATGGCCTCTCGCATCGGCGGACATTCAACTTCGTTAACTTCCCAGCCGGCATCCTCAAGCTGTGATGCTGCCTGGCGCAAAGCGTTTTCTACTTCAGCCGTTACCGCAAGTCCATCGGGAGAGATACACATTGCCACGCGTTTCGCGGTTGCTGGCTGCTCGAAAGCCACCGGTATCCACCAGGGGTCGAGATCGCTGGCGGCCGACATCGCTTCCAGGCCAAGCCTGAGATCCCCGATACTGCGCGCAATCGGTCCCGAAACCGCGGTCAACTGGGCCCCGATGTGGCGATCCGGCAATGACAGGTTTACCGCGGGCACACGGCCAAGGCTCGGTCGTATGCCGTGCAGACCACAGGCATAAGCTGGATAACGAATCGAACCTGCGATATCGGTGCCATGTCCCAATGCACAAATCCCGGCGGCCACGGCAGCGGCGGCGCCTCCCGAGGAACCGCCAGGCGTTAAATTCGCATTGCGCGGATTCAGGGTATGCCCATGCAATGAATTGCGCGTAAACCAACGCATCGAAAATGCCGGCGTATTGGTTCGACCGACGATGATGGCGCCGGCATTGCGCAGGTTTGTGACCACCGGGCTGTCCTGTTGCGCGATATGATCCTGCTGGATGCGTATGCCGTTGGTATTGGCAAGCCCCTGCTGATCAATGTTGACCTTGATGGTCAGCGGGACTCCGGCGAGCAAACCGGGTGATTTGCCTTTGGCAATGCGGTCATCGACAGCTTGCGCGGCGGCGAGTGCCGCCTCGGGCATCTGCTGTACCACGGCATTTATTGCCGGGTTGACGTCCTGCAGACGTTGTAAGCTGTGTTCGGTTACTTCTCTCGCCGATAATTCGCGATTGCCGACCCGGCTAGCAATTTCGGTCGCGCCCAAGCGCCATAGTTCGGTCATCGATCTCATCCTCGGCTTAAAGATCAGCGTATTGTAAAACAGTTAATATCTGCAGGTGCTTATATTATGCTAGCCCACGTCATGCCTCGAAACCCGCGCAGCAAAACATCGCTTTACCCACTATCCGGTGAGAGTTTGCCAACCCTGATAGCGAAAGTTTCACCAGGCGCAGAGCAGCGAAAACTCGCAATAAACAGGTCCTGGCAAGACGCCGATTTGCAAACACAGCACAGTCTCGAAACCCTGTGCTCGTCCGCCTACGACGAAGCGTCACGCCAGCGTCGCAAGCATCGGCCCGTTTAGTGGGAATGGGATTCCGCCACTGATATTCCGATTTTCGATTACACACGAACTCAGAGCGATAGCGGGCGCCTGGAATTGCTGCTGGCGGTGCGGCGGGCTAGCGCCTGACCTGGCAGCTAATCTCGACTTTGCTACCCCCGAACAAACGTGGCGACTCGGTCGTGGTACGTGCCGGGTAAGCGTTTGGCTCGAAGAATTCACGATAGGCCGCGTCCATCGCGTCGAAATCATCGAGGTCGGCCAGGTGGACATCGACCTTGACCATGCTGTTTTTCGAAAGCTGCAGTTCGTCGAGTATTGCGCCGATGGTGCTGAGCACCGCTCGGGTTTCGGTGCTGACGTCTCCGAGCGTTTCAACACCAGCAGGGAAGTCCGCCGCAACCAGCCCGGAGAGAAAGGCGTACTGATCGTCCAGAACCACCTGGCTGAAGGGTGCCCGTGACTGTGGAATGGCTTTGGGCTGGAAGTAGCTTAAAATGACAGTAACCGGAACTCTATGCGACGATATTGGCGTCGATTATCAGAAAAACGCCAAGTACGAGGAATAAAATGAAAGTAATCGCCAGGTGTTTAACGGTGATTTTATCGTCTTGATCTTCACTCACGTTTTGGTCCCCCTTTCCGGATTTTATCAAGTACTATATATTGCCGAACCTGAAGTCAAATTACCACCGAGTATGAACAGTCAAAGCTTTGAAACCCTGCTGCTGGATAGCCCGGCCGAGTATATCCTGCAAATCACGCTGAATCGCCCCGAGTCCGCGAACGCCTTCGATACACAAATGGCGACCGACCTGATGCATTGCTTTGAGGCGCTGGCGCTGGCGCCCCGAGATTATCGTTGCCTCCTGTTAACCGGTTCCGGCGACAGGGCTTTTTGTGCCGGCGGTGACTTAAAGGAGCGCGATGGTATGAGCGACGAGGCCTGGAACGCACAACACCTTGTTTATGAGCGTATGATTCGCGCCATTATCGACTGCCCGTTGCCGACTATTGCCGCGGTAAATGGTGCCGCTTTTGGCGGTGGTTGCGAGCTCGCAGCCGCTGTCGATTTTATTTACGCTTCGGAAAATGCGCGATTCGCGATGACCGAGACCAGCCTCGGGATTATCCCCGGCGCCGGTGGTACGCAGACACTGGCGCGCGCAGTGGGCGAACGCCGCGCCAAGGAACTGATTATGTCCGCTCGACGTTTCAGTGCCGCCGAAGCGCTGCAATGGGGATTGGTTAATGAAGTATTTGCAGCCGAAAAATTACTCGCAGAAGCCTTGCAGGCGGCATGTAGAATCGCCGCTAATGCGCCGCTAGCGGTACGCCAGGCCCGTCAGGCCATTCATCGCGGACTGCAAATGTCGCTCGCCGAAGGGCTCGCATTCGAAATCGAAGCCTATAGCCGTACCGTGCCGAGCGGTGACCGGCGTGAGGGAGTCAGCGCATTCAATGAAAAACGAGCACCGAGTTTCAAGGGGAAATAAACGCTTATGTCGAACGAAGTGATACTGACCTGCGCCGTCTGCGGAGGGCATAACAACCAGGGCAAGCACCCGAACTACCCGATCACGCCTGCGCATATCGCAAGCGACTGCATCGAAGTAGCCAACGCCGGTGCGGCCATTGTGCATATCCACGTGCGCGATCCTGCGACCGGTATGCGTTCTGGCGATCCTGCTCTTTTTCGTGAAGTGGTCGAACGAATTCGGGATTCCGGTAGTGATGTTTTAATCAACCTGACGACCAGCGAAGGCGCTCGCTTCGTGCCGGGTGAAGTCGACGCTGGCGTCGGTGGGCCCGGGACAACCCTGAAGCAACCCCTCGATCGATTACACCACGTCGAAGAACTGCGACCCGATATCTGCACGCTCGATGTCGGTACTTTCAATTTTGGTGAAACCATTTTCGTCAATACGCCCGAGCACCTGCGCATAATGGCTAAACGCATCCAGGAGCTCGGCGTCAAACCTGAACTGGAAGTATTCGAACCGGGCCATATCATGTTCGCACATCGCCTGATCGAGGAGGGCCTGATCGATGGTGCGCCAATGTTCCAGCTCTGTCTCGGTATTCCGCACGCGTCGCCGGCGACACCAGAAATATTGAATGTCATGAAAGGCCTGTTACCGGGGAATGCGAACTGGAGCGCATTCGGCATTTCTCGCATGGAGTTCGCTATCGTGGCCCAGGTTGTGAGCCAGGGCGGAAATTGCCGCGTTGGCCTCGAGGATAATCTTTATCTTGACCAGGGTGAATTTGCCAGTAATCTGCAACTCGTTGAGCGCGCGCTGCGGATCATTCGAGAATTGGGTCGAGAACCGGCGACTCCGCAACAGGCTGCTGAGCGACTCGGCATCACTCGCCAGGCATCCTAGGCCATGGCCAAATTAT
Source organism: Gammaproteobacteria bacterium (assembly GCA_024229615.1). GTDB lineage: Bacteria > Pseudomonadota > Gammaproteobacteria. The sequence continues at coordinate 32,108 of JAAESG010000132.1, forward strand.
ATCTGATCAGGCATGCGCAGTCCGAAAACAATGCCATCTGGGACGGTAGCGACGAACATCCCGAGCGCAGACCGGATCCGGAAATCACCGAGACCGGTCATCAGCAGGCGCGAACCCTGGCGGAGCACCTGGCTCATCCCCAGATGGAGCCACGTCAGCATCCCTTTCTGCCGGTAAAAGAAACGCATTTCGGGCTGACCCATGTCTATTGCAGTCTGATGACGCGTTCGATACTGACCGCTGAGTATGTCAGCAAGGCCTGTGATCTCGAATTACAGGCGCATGCCGAAATCTTCGAGAAGCACGGTATTTTCGATGTCGATAGCAACGGAAACCTGCAGGGCTTGCCGGGTCCGGATCGAGAGTATTTCGGCGAGCGTTTCCCACGACTGAAGCTGCCGCAGGAATTCAACGATGACGGCTGGTGGAACCGTTCGGCCGAAGACGAATCCGCTTTTCTGCAGCGCATGCGAAGCGTGGTCAACGAGATCAGACAACGGCTGACAGATAGCGATGACTGTATCGCGCTGGTTGCGCATGGTGATTTTATTGATCAATTCGTCAATGAACTCATGGGCGTAGTCAGACATCAGCCCAACTATGACAATCACTGGGTCGCCAACTGGACCTTCCATAACACCTCTATTTCGCGTATCGATTTTGTCAACGGCGCGCATAACGTGGTGTATATGAACAGAATCGATCATCTGCCGAACGAACTGGTGACTTGGTAGTGAGCTTCGTGCTAAGCCGTGACGATATACATTGTCACCGGGTTAATTAAAGATCAGATCGCCAGGATTTTGGGCGATCTCGAACAGGCGCGCGTCGATGCCCTCGCACAAGGGCCCGAGACCGAATTGGCCATGCTGTTGCGCACCAATGCGCATTACCTGATGCCGTTTGTCAGTCGGGTTGGACGAACTTCGCAACTGCTGGATCGTGTTGAATCGATTCTCGGTCCCAATATCCGGTTATGGAGTGCCGAGTTCTTCATCAAAGGCGCGCATACCAATAAAATTGTTAGCTGGCATCAGGACCTGACCTACTGGGGACTGGGTGAAACCGATGATGAAATCACCGCCTGGATTGCGTTATCCGATGTCAGCGTGGAATCGGGGTGCATGCGTTTTATTCCGGGGTCGCATCAGCATGAGTTGTTACCACCTCACGATTCCTTTATTGAGAGTATGCCTTAACTGAGTTCCACTCTTCGAGAACCTGCTGTGGTGCTATGTAAGCGATGTCTGCTTCGGTTTGTTGTAGCTTGCCTGCGCGCCCGACGATCACCTGTACCGGGCTGTTGCTGCTGACAGGGCGAAATCGATTCGGACTCGCCTTGCCAAACAATA
>JAAESG010000133.1 GCA_024229615.1 Gammaproteobacteria bacterium
AGTTGGCGGTCGGGCGGCTGTTCCAGACGACGACATTGATCGGTGTTTTCATCCAGATCGCACCCCAGTAGCCGTCGTTGGGTACGCGCTTGATATCCAGTTTAAGGCCGATCTTGGAGGCTTCGCGCTGACACATCAGCACGACATCGACAATTCCGGTTCCCACCGGTGCCGCAAAGATCTCGCATTCCGTGATGCCCGACTTTTTCAGGTGGAACTTGGCCTTGTCGGCGTCGAATTTGCGCTGGGGCAGCGTGTCACAGTGATCCGGGTAGGCAATGTTAATGGGGTGGTCGTTACCGAGCGTGCCTTGTTTTTTGAAGATCGATTTCAGGATTCGCTCGCGCTTCTGCAAAAGTTTCATGGCCATGACGAAGTCATCATTGTTGCCCGGTGCCGTATTCTTCATGCAGCAGATCCCGACATAACTACCTGAGGGAATCGAAGAAATGTGCACCCCCGGGGCACTTTCCACCTGTCTTATCGCTTTGGGATCGATAGTCTCCGCTAAATGAATATCGTGGGAAAGCAGTGCGTTGACGCGGGCGACGGGGTCGGTAATGGCCGTCGTCTCAACTACATCAAGATTGGGACCCTCGCGCCAATAGTTTCGATTGCGCTCATGGACAGCGCGCATCCCCGGCTTGAACTCCTTGAGTGTAAATGGGCCGGTGCCGGGCGGGTTTTGCCAGTCGCTGGTATCC
>JAAESG010000134.1 GCA_024229615.1 Gammaproteobacteria bacterium
GGCCCATTGCCCGCTGAGCCTTTTCGACAAGCCATTGATCGGACCGCTGATGCCCTCGGAGCCAACCGTGCCCTCAACGCCTATCTGCAATACCTTGACAGGCTTGTGCAGGCAAACAAAGACAAACCTGAATCGGAGGATCCGTCATGAATCCAACCACCCACTTTGCCTTCGCAGACTTTGCGCGCGTAATTGAAAACCTTGAAAACACCTTCCGAAACGAAACCGACCGCTATCTGCTTTTGACCGGACAGACCGGTGTCGGTAAAACCATGCTTTGCCGGCAACTACACACCACTCTGGATCGCTGCCGCTACCGCGTGCTGTATTTTTCTCACGCACGTCACCTAAGCGCAACAGGGCTTATCCGGGTGCTGGCCGGCTGCTTGAGACTGCCCACCCGACGCTCTCACAGCGAAACGCTGCAGACACTGGTGCATTCACTTCGCGAACAACCCCACCAGTTGTTGATCTGGTTCGACGAAGCACACGAACTGGCCGATGAAACCTTGTTGGAAGCCAGATCACTGGCCGAAAGTGATCTGGCAGACAATTGCCCGGTACGCATTCTGCTCATCGGAATGCCGGTGCTGCGTGACAGACTTCAGAGCATCGCCGCACTTTGGCGGCGTATCGTCGTGCGCGAAGAACTTACCGGGCTGACCTTTGATGAACTAACCCCTTTTATCGAACATCACTTCGGCGCCGAAAAGGTGCAACTTATCTGCCAAGAGGGAATGCGTATCCTTTTTGAACGAGCTCGCGGAATCCCGGGCCTCGTTGTCCCCATGTTTCGTAAAATCTTGGCCGATAGTGAACCCAACACCCCAATCAACCCGTTGACCCTCGATGACATTCTGCAACGATGGGAATTGGCATGAAAGGAGAAATTACCATGAACCCGCAACAAACCGAAATCCTGCGCGACATCGTCGGGCGCATGATGGCACGTTACATGACCATCCGACCCCTTGGAATCGATCTGGAAAACAGCAGAAAACTCATCCCTGCTCTCAACTGCCAAGTCCTTAA
>JAAESG010000135.1 GCA_024229615.1 Gammaproteobacteria bacterium
AGAGGATATCCTTCTCACTACTTACGATAAACTGGACGATGGTGATAAGGCGACCATTCGTAATTATTACGTCGACAACATTTATCCACTGGTGACCCCGCAAGCCGTCGATTCAGCACACCCCTTTCCTTTTATCTCTAATCTTTCGCTCAATTTACTCGTCACCCTGCGCCACAGCGATGACGACGAGGAACTGCGCGCGCGGGTAAAGGTACCAATTGGACTGGGCATACCCCGGTTCCTGGAAGTTCCGGGATCTAACCGCTTCGTGACACTGGAAAGCGTGATGTCGAATAATCTCGACTTGCTGTTTCCAAAAATGATCGTTGAGGCCTGCGAAATGTTTCACGTCACACGCAATGCCAATACAGCTCGCGATGAAGACCGGGCGGACGATTTACTGGCAATCATAGAATCCGAAGTACGCCATCGTAAATTCGCGCAAATTGTCCGTGTTGTGGTTCAACCTGATATGAATTCGGTTCGACGGGGAATGCTGTCCGCCGAACTCGGCCTTGAGGATGAGGATGTCTTCGAAACCACCAGCCTGATGGCAATGCGCGATCTGCTCGGTTTCAGCGAACTCGAATTTCCCGCATTACACGATTTGCCACACCACCCAATCGATCATCCCAAGCTGGCTCATATGCCGAATATTTTTTACGCGATACGGGACAACGGTTCGATTCTATTGCAACATCCTTACGAATCCTTTCTCACCTTGGTAGAACGGTTTCTCAGGGAAGCCAGTCGAGATCCGAAAGTGCGTGCGATAAAGATGACGCTTTACCGGACTTCTGGCGATACCAAGGTAATCGACTATCTGATCGATGCCGCCCAGAATGGCAAGCAAGTCGCTGTGGTAGTGGAATTGAAAGCCCGCTTCGATGAAGCCGCGAATATTCGCTGGTCCAGCCGTATGGAGGAAGCCGGGATTCACGTCACATACGGCGTAATGGGTCTTAAAACTCATTGCAAGGTGATCCTCGTGGTACGCAACGATTACGATGGGCTGCGCCGTTATGTCCATATTGGCACCGGCAACTACCATGCCGGGAACGCTCGAATTTATACTGACCTGGGCCTTCTAACCTGCGATTCGGTTATCGGCCAGGACATGACCGAATTATTCAACTATCTGACGACCGGGTATACGCCTAAACGGAACTACCGCAAGATTCTACCTGCGCCCAAGGTACTGAAACGATCACTGATCGACAAGATAAAGCGCGAGATCGAACTGCATGGCAAGGATTCTCCCGGTTTAATCCAGATCAAGATCAATGCACTCGAAGATGAAGAAATCGTGCGGATGCTTTACCTGGCATCGCAGGCTGGCGTGAAGATAGACCTAATTGTGCGCGATAGCTGCCGCCTGCGCCCAGGCATACCGAAGTTGTCCGATAATATTAGCGTGTATAGCGTCGTCGGACGATTCCTGGAGCACAATCGGATCTACTATTTTAGAAACCAGGGTGACCCGGAATATTACATCGGTTCCGCCGATTCGATGAAACGCAACCTGGAGCACCGAATCGAAGTCCTGGTGCCTGTGGAAGATCCCGAACTTCAGGCGGAACTGCGTCGTATTCTAGACACCATGCTATCCGGTGAGTACCGTGTCTGGCAGATGAATGCCGATGGTTCCTACGAGTTGTTGCAAGGCAAAGGCACCACCGCGCCGAGCTGCCACGAAGCATTGATAGATCAGGCACAGGATCGCTTACGCCAAGCGACGCGGCTCAAGCGACGCAAACCCCAGGGTGCGCGACGCAGAAATATTCGCTCCTAAAACCCATAAACTGCGGGATAGAAATTTATCCGGAGAGCTTTTTTGGGTAATCAAAATATTCAAATTGCGCATTCGAACTGGACCAGTCGTGCCAGTGATCGATGTCGCTGACTAA
>JAAESG010000136.1 GCA_024229615.1 Gammaproteobacteria bacterium
GCACCCCAAGTCCGACCGGCATGCGCGTCCAAATGCACGCCCGCCTCGTCCTCGAACGCGATCTCAGCCCCTCTCTTCTCGGCATAGCGCTTGACTCTCGGGAACGTATCGTTCAAAAACCGTTCGATTTCCACCGGATCCTGCTCATTGGCACGGTAGCGCGGTACTTGATAGCTTAGCTCCAACTTTTTCAGATGCGCATTGACTGTGGCACCAATGACCTTCACGTCGAATTCCCGTGCCAAGAGCGCCGCCAGAATCCCGCAGGTCCACAGCGCGGTGTCGTAACCATAATCGCTTGGGGTGCGCGATAAGACTACCCATTTCAGCCAAACGTCCATCTCCCGGGTGATGAGCGGTTCCGCGCCCGGCGGTAGGCGCGTCTCAAGGGCTTCGTAGCCTCCTCTGCGGAAACTGCTCAACCAATCGTAAAGACAGCTGCGAGATATTCCGAAGATTTTGTAAACACATTCTGGACTCCATCCGAACTCGACGACGGCACGCACCGCGATCTTACGAATATAACTCATGACGTCATCGGGAATCTTCCTCGCATCGCTCAACCACTCGTGTGTCATGATGATCTCTTCGCGTTCCTACGCTTCACCCAATCAACTGCTGCCTTCTAAAGTAATAGACACTCCGTGCGGATATCCGTTTGATTTCTTGGTAGGGTTATATCTAGTTAGTGGCTGGACGAAAAGCACCAAAAATTATTAAAAACAATGTGTTATAATGAAATTATTCAAACGAAGATTTTTTATTAATACGCCAATAAATTGATCTTATGGTGCTAATCGGTTGATTTTCGGTCGTCATCCCGAGGTTTTCCCCCGGGATGGTAATGGCAGGAGAAAACGGATCGAATAACACCATAAAACTTCATCATTCGAAAATCCCATGCGCAAAGTCATCGATCCGCAATTGAAATTCGGCGAACAGGATATCGGCGCCATTCATCTGGACCCCAAATCCCGCGACGACATCCCGCAGATCCTGGCGGGGCTGCAATACATCTACACCACCGCCGAACTGCGTGAATCGGTATTCGCCATCCTCCAAGAGGTGATCCCGCAGGGAGTGGAGGGCAAGGCGAACCCGGATGCTGGGCGCCCCGGGATGGAGCAGTGGAAAATCCTGGTCCTGGGGGTGCTGCGTCAGGGGCTCAACGCCGACTACGACCGCATCCATGAGTTGTCCAACCAACACAGCACCCTCCGCCAGATGCTCGGCCACGGCGACTGGGCGGACGAGACTACGTACGAGTTGCAGACGATCAAGGACAACCTGCGGCTGTTCACCCCGGAGATTCTCGATCGGATCAACCAGGAGGTGGTGCGCGCCGGACATACGCTGGTAAAAAAAAGCCTGGAAGAAGGTCTGAACGCCCGCTGTGATTCCTTCGTGCTGGAGACCGACGTACATTTTCCCACCGACACCAATCTGCTGTATGACGCCATCCGCAAGATCATCGAGACCTGTGCGGATCTCGCCCGGGCCAACGGCCTGAGCGAGTGGCGTCAGAGCGCCTACAACGTTCTGCAGTTCAA
>JAAESG010000137.1 GCA_024229615.1 Gammaproteobacteria bacterium
AGGGGATACCCGTAAAACGGCGGCGTATCCAGCCGGCGTGCCCAGTGACTCTTGGGTGGCGTCAATCCCTCTGTCCGGCAGTTATCCAGAACCGTAAAGTCAAAATTAGCGGGACACGTGGAGGCATTAAATTCGGCCACGGTCGCTTCGAGAGCGCTTGGATTCAGGTTCAGCCCGGCAGCCAGTTCATTTATCGAGTCAGCTTCGATGGGCGGAAAAACCGAGGGCATGAACAGATCGATCGACTTTGAATCGATCACTGCGTAAGCGATCTGATCCGGCTGATGTGCGACGAGCCGTCCCCAGATTGCGTAGCGTTTCGGCCAGAAATCCTGCCCTTCGTCGTGAAAGCGACTGGCATGCTTGTTGACGACGATTCCGAAAGAAACGCAGTCCAGCCGCGTAACAATACCACCATCGAATTTGGGCGCCCGGGCATCGATCGCAACCGCATGACACTGACGCGGGTCTCCCACCTGGAGGGCGCCGTGATCGAGCAGCACCCGCAGCAGGCGCCCCTTGTCATAAGGTGTGCCGCGGATGATAAAGTTGTCCGCCGGTGCCCCCCAGTACTCTCTCAGCCAGGAAAGGTTCGCCTGGAAACCGCCAGAGGCCACGACGATGGCATTTGCCCGGATCATTTGAGAGGCATCACCCAGGATAAATTCAGCCGCAGAGAATTTGCCGTCGTGGATCTCGAGATCGCGGACTTCTGCGTCGTACGCTATCGAAACACCCAGTTTCGCAGCCGTGGCATAGTACGCATTCATCAAGGCCTTTCCACCGCCGAGAAAAAAAGCATTGGTCCTGGCGAGATCGAGTGTGCCGCGCAGCGGCGGTTGAAACCGGCAGCCGTGCGCTTCCATCCATTCTCCCAGGTTTTTTGATTCGCTGATGGTAAAGCGGGCAAGCTGCCTGTTGGTCTTACCACCTGTCACGCGCAGCAGGTCGTTCCAGAACTCTTCTTCGAGGTATGGCCCGGTGAGGTTGTAGTTTCCGGATTCGTGCAGATAACGCAGGTTGCGGGTATGGCGGCTGTTGCCCCCGCGAAAATCTTTGGGTGCACTTTCAAGTAGCAGAACCTCCGCACCGGATTCCCGCGCGGTCATCGCGGCACAAAGCGCGGCATTGCCGCCGCCAACGATCAGCACGTCATAAATTTTTGACAAATCGATTCCGCTTTGGCCTCCGTCGGTCATAGTGATTACGGTATTCTAACTGTTTGAATTTCGGTAGGGTGCCTGACGATACATGGATGAATATTGGCGTCCGGTGGCATGGCAGATCGTTCCGGAATTCAATCAGCCTCAAAGCTGATTGACAATCGGTATCGGTTATGCAACGAATTGATTCGTACCATATTTATATACTGGG
>JAAESG010000138.1 GCA_024229615.1 Gammaproteobacteria bacterium
ATGAGGAGATGAGCGTCTCCATCTAATAGCTCATTCTGGTTTCTAACCATTTCGTGAAGTATTAGAACAAGTTTATCCGAGGTAGGTACGGCAGTTGTTTTCAATAGGAAGTTTGCCTTGTTCCAATCAGCACTCTTTCTAGCTAAAAACATTTGTTTCGGAAGAGGACGAAATTTACTCCTGAGTAAATTGATATCATCAAGTATGTTTTTTTCAAAAGCTGTCATGTGAACCGATAGCGCCTCTAGTTTTTTATAGTTCTTTTCATTTTTTTCCCAATGTTGACTAAAGGAGAATTCAAGCTCTTGATCTCCGGACAATAAAAAAGTCCTAATATCCGCTAGGGATAGTGCAAAAGAACTGCGGAAATCAGCCATCTCGGAGAAAATCATAAACCGTTCAGATGTTGGTTCCTGATTTTTAGCAAAATCAATCATGACCGTGATTTCATCAATTAGTGATGTAGCAATCGGTATGGCGGTATGTAAAAGGATTTCCCAGGAGCGAATATTCTCTGGTTTATGAGCTATAAGCACAATATTCAACTGCTCCTGTTCCAATTTATCCAAAAGCCTAACTATTTCAGACAGGCGTTTCACATTTTCAGAATTAGTCCAGTTTTGTGAAAGAGCAACTAAAATCTCCTGTTCCTTTCGGATGGTTTGCCAGGAATCTGATCGTTTCTTAACGAAATGCTTCTCACCAATCAGTATCCAGCCCCGAAGAGCTGCTAGAGATTGATTAAGAGCAATGTCCATAGAAGAGCTTGCCCTAGCTGTTGGAGCACGAAGAGATGTCAAGCGAACAGAGTCGGACTCAATCTTCGAAAGTTGCATCTGGCTTGTGATTGCCAAAATTCCAAACAGCATGAAAATCACTGCAAGACTGATGTTTACAAGCATATTGATTTGCAAATTCTTAAGCGTAAGGATGCCTGTCAATCGAGAAATTGTTTTAGGTAACATGACCTTTCGTCAATTTTAAACAATTTGTATATCGGCTGGGTTGGAGTAAACATAAATAAGTAAATCAAAGGGTTAGTGTCGAATGCCACTAAGTTGGGTCCAACTAGCACGATGGCTAGGCAATTCTGGCAATTCTGGCAATTCCGGGGGCAGTATATGGCACTAAAGTTAAGGAGTATTACCACATTTAAATCATCCACTTAGCCCAATGGAAATGGGCACTCCAGAAAGTGCAGCCACATGGTAAAGGCTCGGACCAACCCTTCCACTAGCCTCGGCCAGAAGCAGGCGCCTAGTTATCAGGTAGAATTTGATCTCCTCTGATCTATATCAAGATCTCGTGGTAATTACTCAGTAGCCTTATCTACCAGCTAACATTAGTTTTGGTAGATGCTCGATATATTCGCAACCGGGAATCAGGAGGTATCATGACAATAGCATCGAAATTGGAAAAATATCTGCGACAGCAGGAGGTTAAGTACCAGGTGCTGACTCATCCGCACAGTGCATACAGCATGGAGACTGCAGAAAAGGCCCATGTTCACGGTGATGCCTTGGCCAAGGGGGTGTTGGTAAAGGATGACGATGGCTACCTTTTGGTCGTCTTACCTACCGACTACCACATCGAAATTGAATCATTGCACAAGTTGCTGGGGCAGGAGGTGGCGATGGTGGGTGAAGCTACCCTGGAGGAAGTATTCAATGACTGTGAACTAGGAGCGGTGCCGCCCATCGGTATGGCATACGGGATAAAGACAATTTGGGACCCGAAATCCAGCCTTGGCAAACAGGATGAGGTCTTCTTTGAAGCGGGCGATCACCAAAGTCTGGTGCAGATGAGTGGTGTGCAGTTTCATGAGCTGATGGCGCCAGCCGAGCGCGGTGAGTTCAGCCACCACCTCTGACCGGCGCTTTTCTCCAAAGCTGCCGATCAAAACCAAGAGTTCAGCGGCAAACATCGGCCGAGGCTGTGTAAAAACCCACCTTTAGCCACATGGAAGGCTGTCAGGGCAAGAAGCGTTTAATTAATCTGGAACTTATGTCGGTAGAACTCGCCGACTTATCCGAGGCAAGCGAAGCTGCTAGATCGCTTCAAGCAGTTGTTTGGTGCCAATCAGATTGATTACCCGCTTCATATTGTAAGCGAGCCCGCGAAGGCTCATCTCGGTACTCACCTGATCCAGTGTCTTCGTTAAAAGTGCGTCGATCCCATCCAGGTCTTCAACGTGCCATAGGGATGTTCGACTGTTGCCCGGCGGATTTGCATGGTATTCGGTTTTGCCGCCAGGCGTGCCGCGGTTCGTTATACGACTTCCTCATGAACCCAGCGGTTCACCCGTCGGTTCTTGTCGGAGGTGCACCGGGGCTTGAGTGAACAGTGGCGACAGGCAGATGACTAGTAGCGCCGGATGAGCAGCCCATTTCTTCTCGTGCAAATCAATAAATCATACCCTCAGCCGCGGGACATTCGTACTCATCGCCTTTTTCGATGTAGTGGAACTCGCTGCGATCGAATTGACCCTTCGCTTTGTTGTGCGAGGTCGCCGAGTCGGGTAGATTAAGTGGCGATGTTGTACTTTTCACAAGATTGAAGTTCATCGCCATTATGGTAGGCCCGGTCAGCGAGTACACATAGTGTATCAATCTGTATTGCTGCTTTGGCCTGCTTCGCCATTTTCGTTAGTTGGCGCCGATCACTGCCTACTTTGGTGACCTCGTGAGTCACGATCGGATGATGATCCGTATCTACCGTTGTTTGCTCTTTATAGCCACCAATACCGCCACCACGGCTCTTCATCGAGCGGGCACCGGGGTCGGTGAGTGAGAGTTGTTGGCCCGGAGTCTCAAGCATCCGGACTTCGAGCTTTTTTAGGCGGACCATCTCCTCTGTCTGTACTGCGATCTTGTCTTTGAGTGGGCGGGTATCCTCAGGCGGGGCCGGGCGGTCCGCTTTATTGAAGCCAACGCTTCAAGTTAAAATTGTTGCTAGTACTCGGATTGTTTCGGAGAAGTATATCAAGCAGTATTGAGCCCTCTTTGTTTGCCATAGGGCGCTACGGTTTCAAGTTACATAAATGTCCGGTTTGGGCTTTGTTGACGTTGATCCTCATGGCGTGAGTGTCTGCTGTCATGGTGTTTGTAGCTGAAGTGGTAATGCCATGGTTAACAAATAGGTCACTTCTATTGTGGCGATGATTAGAGCTTACTGGATGCGCTCTAATGTGAGCACTCGACCGTCAATACCATCAGCGGTCAGATAATCGATTGTTTGTACTTCGACGAGTCGCGCGGTGGGATATAGTTGATTGAAACCTTGCAGCCGGGATTCCCAGTCAACTTCCCTCCAGGCTTTACCGTTAACGGTTACAACGGCTGTTCCGCCCAGCTTGAGGCCGTGCGTTATATTGACCAGATGTTCTACCGACGGAACGCTAAATGCAAATACACCTACCGTGATGGCGGCATCATACAGAGGTTCGGCTTCGACAGGTAAGGTGAGGTCGTGTTGCTCGAGCGACTGGTAGGCACCGGTCGCTCTTGCCTGATCGAGCATCTTCGCCGAATAGTCGCTGCCATGAATATCAGTATAACCAGCCTGGCTGAGACGACGTCCTACCAGACCGGTCCCACAGCCTGCATCGAGAATACGGGCTTGGCGATCTTCAACCAGGGACGTGAAGACCCGACAAGCCTCGACGTCGGCCACGTAGCCGAGGTCTTCTACCAGATCGTGATCGTAAGTTGACGCCCACTGGTCAAACAAATCCCGTTTGTCGCCCGGGTTCTGGTAAACATTGCTGAGTCGCGAATCGATTTTGTCTGAGTCAGCCACAGTGACTCCACATTGAATTTAGAATAATGACTGAAATATACCAATTTACGACTCGCTATCAAACCGTAAGTTTAGATCTGGGGAAAATTCCATCGGTCTCATGAACAAAATAATGACAAGTAGTGTTCAATACAGTTCGAACTATCCGTGTCCTGTAAATCGGCCCTTAAGTGAATTGAGAGAAAGTCAATTTATTGTAGCTACAAAAATCGTTATGATGTTTTAAAATTTCCCGGATGGATGACATTTTGCATACACATAAGATAGTGCTGGGGCTTTGCGCATTGATTTGCTTCAGCTGCGTTTTCACCGCACAGGCGTCCGCTATTGCGACGATTACGGCACTAAGTCCTTCCGTGTGGGTGCTACAAGGCGATGCCAAATCCGAGCTTCGATCTGACAGTGTGCTCGAATTCGGGGATCATATTTTCACCAATGAAAACGGAAAGATAGAGCTACAATTTCCGTCCAATGCGGTGTTACGGCTAAATGTAAATTCCGAAGTTTCGTTTCCGGCCAATAGACAATCCACATCAGAAACGGGTGGAATACAACCGGAATTGTATTTTCATCGAGGCAGGGGTTGTATTGAATTTGATGCTGTTGTCGATGGCGAAAAGATTTTCAAATTAAATATCGGCAATATGACATTTGCAGAGATATCCAGTTACGGTGATATTTGCGTATTGCGGGAAGAGGGTTCGTCATGGATTAAATTGCGTGCAGGCAGCGTTCAGATTACGCATTCCATTGATCCGAACATGATTGTTCTCAGCAGAATGCACACGGTATTGCGTGTGAATGATGAGGGTTCATATCAATTCCTGTATCCAGAAACAGACGATCTGACAATTCCCGAAATTGAGGCGGCATTCGGCGCCACTTTGGACGGCGGAAAAGATGTTTCTAGTGGCAAGGTCGATAACGGCACAAGCCGAGAGGCCAGGGTCGAAGATGGTGCAGTCGAAGATAATGCAGTCGAAGATAGTGCAGTCGAAGATAGTGCAGTCGAAGATAGTGCAGTCGAAGATAGTGCAGTCGAAGATAGTGCAGTCGAAGATAGTGCAACCGGCGATGCCAGCCAGGCCACCAGCGACGAGAATTCCGACTACAACTATACCGTGTATCTTTTCTCCACACGTTCTCAAGAAATTGCCGATCAGGTAAACCGGAAGTTTCATAAAGCAGATCTCGATACGCAAATTTACGTTAGCGAGGACGTCTCAGTCACGCGTTTCCGAATAGTAATGACCGGATTCAACTCGAGACATGCTGCGGAAGTATTTTCCGACTCGATTGTCGGGCAATTGGGCATAAAAGATACCTGGATAGGGAGGAGTAAAAGTAAATAAAGTGAGTTCTCGGGATCAACAGCTACGCGGTCCGGTTTTTTCTGGAACCGTCGTTTGTACCGGTTTCAACACCTGAACTTTGGGCAGGGTGTGTGACATGGTGGCTGGATCCATGAACCTTTCGGATTTAGTCGCAGACAGAGCCAGGCAGTACGGTGACAAGGCTTTCCTGTTGTTCGAGCGTCAGCCTGTCAGGGGTGTGAGCACCACTTCAAATCAGCAAGCATTTCGTCAGAGTCTTAGTTTTACTGCTTTTAACAATCGGGTGAACCAGGCCTGTCACTATCTTTCGGGTCTCGGGATAGTCAAGGGAGATGTCATAAATCTTCATCTCCCCAATTGTCCCTGTTTTTTGATTTTATGGTTTGCTGCGGCCCGCCTGAGCGCAGTCATGATGCCGACCAATGTTCTCGCTTCGGCCGAGGAACTGTCCTACCTGATCGAGCATTCCGGCTCGAAAATTGCGTTTACGACACTCGAACACATGGAGACGCTGCGGCAATGTCAAGTCAATAGCGACTACCTGCAACAGATTGTTCTGTGCGACTCCTTCAGCGACAATCCCGTAGCGGAAACTTTCGAGGCACAGCTACAGGAACAGTCGGAAACCTTCAGGCCCGGACAGATTACAGACACCGACATGGTTGCCATCATGTATACATCGGGAACGACTTCGAAACCGAAGGGCGTCATGGTGACTCATGCCAATTATCTGACCGCGGGTCAGACTGTCGCCGACGCAATTGAACTGAATGAGGATGATAGACAGTTTGTTGTTTTGCCGCTGTTCCATGGCAACGCACAATATTATTCTACGATGAGCGCATTGTTATGCGGTGCCAGTATCGCGCTGATGGATCGTTTCTCGGCAAGCCAGTATTTCGATAAATGTATCGAGTATCAATGTACTGTGGCAAGCCTGTTCGCGGCCCCGATGCGTATGATTCTGGCCCAGGACGAGGAACCCGGGCATCGGTGCAATCGTCTAAGAATGGTTATTTACGCACAGAATCTAACCGAGCAGCAATTACAGGAATGGCAGCGTCGTTTCGACGCGCCACTCGGCCAGATCTGGGGCATGACAGAAACCATGGGGCCAGCTTTGATGAATCCGCTACACGGGGAAAGGAAAAACTGGACCGTTGGTAAACCGAGCGGAGACTATCTAATCAGGCTGGTCGATGAAACAGGTAATGCGGTGAATGTAGGGCAGGAAGGCGAAATAACCGTTAAGGGCATCCCGGGTAAATCAATTATGTCCGGTTATTATAAAAATCCCGAAGCTACCCGTGACTGTATTCGAAAGGGCTGGCTTTATACCGGGGACAATGCGATAGAAGATGGTGACGGTTTTTTTCGATTTATCGATCGTAAAAAGGATATGATCAAGCGATCCGGCGAGAACGTGTCCGCCAGTGAGGTCGAGAATGTGTTGTTGCAACATCCGGCCGTGTTCGAATGCGCGGTGATCGGGGTGCCGGACGAATTAAAAGATGAATCCATCGTGGCCGCTGTCGTGTTACGACGAAAACAGGAAGTTTCAAAAACCGAACTGATCGAATTCTGCACCACCAGGCTGGCGAAATTCAGGGTGCCCGGTGATATTGTTTTTCAGCAGTCATTGCCTAAAACCTCGGTCGGAAAAACCCAGAAGCATTTGATTCGCAAAGCATTGATTGCGGCACGATAGTACCTATAGACTTCGTTGAAGGCGCATACTTTCTGGGATATCATCCATATAGTCATCACGCCGAGCGGGAGGTCATGCTGGGAATCCGTCCGGAAGATCTGGTACTGGTTGAAGGCAATGGCAGCAATAGCAATCTCAGTGTAAAACTGGTCGAACAACTGGGCGCCGATACCCTGGTTCATGGTCATTTTGGCGAAGATCAGACGGATATGACGATCAGATTGTCCGGAATCAGGCATTTTGATATGGGTGAGGTTCTGGCTATTCATGTTGAAGCCGACAAGATTCACCTGTTCGATCCGAAGACTGAAAAACGCCTGGACTAAAAATGCTGTGGAAACTGCTTAGAGGCGGCCTGACGATGGGATTGATTGGATTGACTGGTTCGGTTCACGCTCTCGATTTGCAGGGTCATCGCGGCGCGCGCGGTTTGATGCCTGAGAATACCTTAGCGGGATTTGCGCGTGCGCTCTCAATCGGTGTGACGACGCTTGAACTTGACCTTGCGGTTACTGCGGACGCCGAGGTAGTGGTTATACATAATCCCCAATTTGAACCCGAGATAGCCAGGGACAGTACCGGGAAGTGGTTGAACAGCAGTAGTCCCGCTATCAGTTCCATGACCCTGGAAAAGGTCAAGACCTTTGATGTTGGACGCCTCAATCCTGAGAGTAAATATGCCAGGCGTTATCCACAGCAAATGGCTGTCGACGGCAGCACGGTGCCTACATTGGCTGAGGTGTTCGAACTCGTCCACCAGTCCGGCAACCAATTAGTCAGGTTTAACATCGAAGTAAAAATCAATCCCGAGAAACCCGCTTTAAGCCTGCCGCCTAAAGATTTTGTCGAAGCTGTCATCAAGGTGATTCGGGAATACGACCTCGCAGATCGCATTACAGTGCAATCCTTCGACTGGCGCGCGCTGCGGGCTGTTCAGGACCTCGCATCCGATCTCACGACCTCGTATCTGACCGCGGATCAACGCTGGTTGAGCAATCTGCAAAGCGGCATACCGGGTCCATCGCCGTGGTTGAACGGGCTGGATGTGGATGATTTTGACGGCAGTGCGGCACGAGCCATCAAGGCGGCCGGGGGGCATATCTGGTCTTCATACCACAAGGAAATCGACGCAGCAGCGATTAGGCAAGCTCATCAACTGGGTGTGTCAGTCTACGCCTGGACGGTGAATGACAGTTGGCGCATGCGTGAACTCATCGCGATAGGTGTCGATGGCATAATTACCGACTATCCCGACCGCCTGCGCCAAGTCATCGACGATCTCGGCTTGCCGCTACCGAAATCAACGCCGGTCGAGTACTGATTCAAGGACTATGAAAATCTCTGCGTTAAGTGAGCATCAATGCCATCTGGGCGAAGGACCGCTATGGGACCCGGCAGATCAGGCGCTTTACTGGGTCGACAGTTACGCCCCGAGGCTTTATCGACACGATTTTGCCACTGGCGATGCCGAGATCTGGGATTTGCCGGGCAGGGCAGTCGGCAGCCTGGCGATTCGCGAGCGGGGCGGTTTGTTGCTGGCGATGGACCAGGGCTTGTATTTTTTTGATCCGCATAGCGGCGCTATCGATTCGATTGCGCAACCGCTGGCGGGATGTGAGCACTTACGCCTCAACGACGGTAAGGTCGATCCCTTCGGTGCATTTGTGACCGGTGCGCTCAACATCGACTATCACCAGCAAGAAAATTGCTCGATGTATCGATTGTCGCCAGAGCTCGAAGTGAGCACAATCCTGGATGGCTTCGACTGTTTCAACGGTCCCTGTTTTAGCGCCGATGGGGAAAGGCTTTATGTTACCGGGCGAGTCGACGATGTGATCGAGGTGTTCGATTATGGATCGTTGCAAACTCCACGCAATGGTAGACATTTTATCGATCGATGTAATCCGGACGGCGCGACTGTCGACGCCGAGGGTTATCTGTGGAGCGCGCAGTGGGACGATGCCAGGATTATCCGAATCACGCCTGATGGAAGCATCGATACCCAACTGGATTTCCCCGGTCAGATTGTCAGCAGTGTCATGTTTGGTGGAGCGAATCTCGATTTAATCTTTGTCACCACGGTCGGCGGCAAAGTGCACGGAGTGGCAGCGAGTGGCGAAAAACCGGGCCGGGTACTGGTGGTAACGGGGAGCGGCTACCGCGGTCGGGAGGAGCCCATGTTCAAAGGCTGATTTCAGTGAAAAAACCAGTAGCCAGCCAGAATGGCGGCGACAATTCCGGCCAGATCGGCGATCAGCGCACAACCAATCGCGTGACGTACATGCTTGATGCCGACACTGCCAAAATAGACAGCTAGTACGTAGAAAGTGGTTTCGGTGCTGCCTTGCATGATCGATGAAACCGTAGCCACAAAGGAGTCCACGCCAAAAGTATCCATGGTCTCGAGCATCATGGCGCGCGCACCGCTGCCGCTCAAAGGCTTCATCAATGCGGTTGGCAGGGCCTGTACGAAGTCGGTATTGATACCGATCGCTGCAAACAGGTTCTGCAGAATCCAGACTGCCCCGTCGAGCACACCGCTGGCGCGTAGCAAGCCGATCGCGACCAGCATTGCGACCAGAAAGGGAATCAGTTTGATTGCAACGTCAAATCCCTGCTTCGCACCATCGATGAAATCGTCGTAGATGTTGTTCTTCCTGTACCAGCCCCAACCCAGAAACAGCATGATGACACCGAAGAGCGCCAGGTTGCCCAACAAAGAGGAACTTTCTGACATCTGCTCGGCTGGTTGACTCGCCAACCAGCTACCGAGAGCGGCCAACAGGATGGCAAACCCGGCGAAATAAGCCATTACAACCCGATTGAGCAGGTTGATTTTCTGTACCCATGAGACCGCCAGTACCCCTGCCATGGTAGAGGCACTGGTCGCAAGCAGTATCGGGATAAACACTGCCGTTGGTTCGAGCGCTCCCTGTTGCGCTCGGTAGAGGAATATCGTGATGGGTAACAGGGTGACCGAAGAGGTATTAATCACCAGGAACAGGATTTGCGCATTGGTCGCGGTATCGGCCTGCTGATTCAGCCCTTGCAAGTCCTGCATCGCGCGCAAACCCATCGGGGTCGCTGCATTGTCGAGGCCAAGCATATTCGCGGCAATATTCATCGTCATGCTGCCGTGTGCGGCGTGGCCACGGGGCACTTCCGGCATTAACTTCAGAAACAGTGGTTCGAGCCCACGCGACAGCACCTGAATCAGACCGGCATTTTCCGCAATCCTGAAAAAACCCAGCCAAAGGCATAAAACGCCAACCAATCCGATTGAGATTTTGACGCTGAGCTCGGCCATGTCGAAAGTCGACTGCATCAGCAGGCTGAATATGACGCCATTGTCCTGGATTAGCCATTGATATAAAGCGGCGAGGAACGATGCGGCAAAAAAACCAAACCAGATACGTGCCAACATTTTGTAGATCTCCGTCTAAAGGCTAAGTCTGCGGGTGTTCTGGTCCGGTTCGCTGGCCTCCCACATCTCGATAAAGCTATCGAAATAAGACTTGCATTCAAGCTTGTTGTCGATCTCGTAATAACCCTCAAATCGTTCCGGGTTACGAATGCGCATGTAGGCACCGTCGTCGGCAATCAACCAGCTCTCCCTGAAATTCTGATGAGCCGGGGTAGCCGTAATCCGTATCTGTGCAAAGGTTGGAAGTTTTTGCACCAGGTGAATCAGGCAATGCCCCTGATTGGCGGCGACCCGTGTGTCGTGGGCGATGATGCGAATATCGGCGTTGCGGTTAGTGGTTGCTATTTGAACCAGGTGGTCAAAGATTTCAGCGTGATTGTAAAGTTCGGTCTCAAGTCTTTGTGTAATCAGGTATACGCGCCCAACGGACCCGAGGATCAGTGTTTTTGCAGCTTCCTGACAATCCATTCGCCCTTCTAATAATATACTTGAGGTTTCAGACATAAGTTGTTGAATATAAGCGTAAATTAGTCTTCCGCTAGTAAAATTGCTCCATTCGATGCCAGTTCAATGAGCAGTACTTTCAAGGGCTCGATTTCGATGCAGGCATCGATTAGCGAACCCGGCCATTGTCGATGTTCGCATAACTGCCGCAGTTGTTCCAGAATCTCCCGATCTTCGGGCAGTTCATGAACCCGGCCATTGTAATACAGCGCGATGCCATTTTCTGAGCGGTGGTAAAACATTCGCGTTTCCGGGTGTTTGATCCAGTTGCCGGATTGCA
>JAAESG010000139.1 GCA_024229615.1 Gammaproteobacteria bacterium
ACAATTCAGGATGAATTGTTCAGAGCTTCCTTAGATATTCTTCGGCCTGTCACCGACCAGTGTGAGTTCGGTTATTGGCACCGAATTACCAAGTCCGAGGGCCTTTCGCAGAGCGGGATTAGAAATTTCAGCCGTCGCCCGCCGTGGCAGTAATTTAAAAAAGGCGGTATCTGCAAGCTTCAGCGAGGTTTTGTTGTCCATCGGGTCGGTGCGTGCCCAGTATTCGATTTCCAGCAACAGTGGATTCCCGGTCTGGTAAGCCTGTGCAGCAAAATGCTCGACTTCATCCGCCAAAGTAATGGCATGTAACTCGCCCTGGTAAACCACGCCAATCACGGTTTTCACGTCGAGTATGTACGGAACTACAAATGGACCATTTATCATGACTGACTTTTGTGAACTGGAAATGTGTGCCTTGTGCGCCGGGCCCATACTGTGAACCTTGGTAATGACCGGGCGTTTGAACAGGGCTCGATCACCTTCCTCGACATCCCACATTTCGAGCGTCATCCCCAGGTAGCCGTCGTATTTGTCTGGCTGCGGAACGGTATCGGACTGCCAGCCTTCACCCAGGATAATATCGACGCTTCGCTCTTCGCCACTACGGATCAACGCCAGTTCCAGGGTTTCACCGACACTGTGCTGTCCAACCATCCTGATCACCTGTTCGGCATCGATGACGTTGGTATCGTCGATCTGGTAAATGACGTCGTGCGCAAAAACTCGACCCGCACTCGGGCCCTCGGCCGGTGTCCTGGTCACAACCAGCGCAGCACTACCGCCCGGAACACGAAACACTTCCGCCTCGTCCGGTGTCAGTGTACTGACGATACCGGTCAGGCCGGCATCACCCCAACTCGGCGGACCCTGGCGTAAATCACCGACAACCTGCATCACCAGGTTGATGGGTACCGCAAAACCAATCCCCAGATTGGTACCGTTACGTGTCGTATCGATAGCGGAGTTTATCCCGATTACCTTACCCTCATGGTCGAACAGGGCACCACCCGAATTTCCCGGGTTTATTGCAGCATCGGTCTGCAGATAAGGCGTAGTTCCCTCTCGGTAGCGTTGGGTATGCGAAATGATACCTCGACTGATTGAATCCGGGTTACGTCCCAGCGGATTGCCGACCGCAAATGTTTCATCGCCGGGGTGCAACAGATCAGAATTACCCAGCGTCGCAGCGGGCAGATCGGTGCAGTCATCCAGCTTTAAAATTGCGACATCGAATCTGGGTGTTGAATTGATTACTTTCGCCGGAATTCCTGCGGTGCCTTGCCATCCCCTCGGATAAACTTCGACGAGCGCCGCATTTTCAATTACGTGATGATTGGTCCAGACTTCGCAACTGCTTGATGACACCAGGAATCCAGAGCCGTTACTGATCTCCCAAACCGAATCACCAAATTTATCAACGGTAACGTGAGAGGTGGTGCGGATGGACACGGACACATCCAGCATCCTGTCGGTATCGACCTGGTCATGCTTTTCGAGTATGTAGATACCAAGTGGCAACAGGCTCGCGAATAGCCCCAGCACTGCGAATCGCCACAGTATCGTACTCTTCCTGTTCATGCGTCACCTCTGTTCGGTTTAGGTGATGCCTCGTTGGTTACGATGTTTTATTAATGACTACTTTATCCAATTTTCAACTGCTACTTTCAGACCATTCTCGGCCATTGGGATTAAATATATATAGCAGACCTCAAGCAATATTCAGCGCTTTCAGTTGGTTATGCGACCCGTTCTGAAAAATTTTTAGTACAGAGATGATTTAAAGACGAATTAACAGGCTTACAGCACCAACAATGTGCTCCCTGCGAGAATAAACCCCACTCCGGCAATACGTCCAAACCAGAGCCTGGTTGTAAACAGTTTTTCGATCAGAACAAATAAAGCCAGCCCTGCAATCCAGCAGCCCGCATTTCTCACCTCCGACGAACAACAGGGCCATCAGGAACCAGCAACGACCGAGGTATTACTATGTCCGCAGCTCCGGCAACGACTCCGAGGCGGGGATGAATCGCAAGGCCACGCCATTATTGCACCAGCGTTTTCCAGTCGGTTTGGGGCCATCACCAAAGATATGCCCCTGGTGACCCCCACAACGGGCACAATGGTACTCGGTGCGAGGAATGATCAACTTCCAGTCTCGCCTGGTTCCGGCATTTCCTTCTATTGCCTGATAAAAACTCGGCCAGCCCGTGCCGCTGTCAAATTTGGTCTGTGACAGAAACAACGGCAGATAACAGGCGCTACAGATGTAGGTGCCTTCGCGTTTTTCGTCATTCAGTGAACTGCTCCAGGGGCGCTCGGTTGCTTCTTCAAATAACACCTTGTATTGCTGCTTATCCAGCAGCTTCTGCCATTCTTCCCTGGTCTTGTCGATCGACGGGAAATCCCCTTTTACGGAGGAAGAATCCGAGCTGGCAAAAACACTTCGGCTGGCCGCAATGGCAACCGCAGAAGCGACCCCGTACGCGAGAAATAAACGTCTGTTCACGAGATATTCTCCAAAAAGTATGTGCTTCTTGTGACCAAAAAAAACATAAATAATTCCCCAGGGTACACTAAATTATAGTTACATCTGGCGTCGCCAGTGCGAGTCGTGCTGTCGTCAGCTCAGTTCAAATCAAAGCCGTGGCTAATGCCAGCACAACACCTGTACGAATCCCAGATTACCCGGTTAACCGGACATCCCGTTTAAATTCGTTATCGAGTCGGGAAAAAGGGCTGAAAGGCTGTCACGATCGTTCGATAAACTTCCTGCTTGAAAGCGGGTATCTGGGTCACCAGCCATTTCGCATCGACCCAGTCAAAGCGGCTGAATTCCTGCTCATTCACATTCTCGGCATCCGGGGGTGGTCCATTGTATTCGAGTAAAAATCATTTCTGCCGTTGTCCAATATAATAAATATCATCCTTGTACTGTGGCTTTCGAAACAGGTATTGCAACCATTCATCGTGCTCACGAATGAGTCGAACCTGCTCTCTTAGCAAACCGGTCTCTTCGAAGAGTTCTCTGTGCATGGCTTCGTGGGTCGATTCGTCAGGGTCAATCCCACCCTGTGGCATCATCCACTCACCGGGATAGTGAAGCGCGTCTCCGGCAAGAATCTTGTATTCGCGGTTGACAATCATGATACCGACGTTCAATCGATAGTTTTGTTGATTGGCAACCTCGGTTTTTTGATTCATTCCAGCTCCTTTGAGACAGAGTTTATGCTCGTAATCAGTATACAACTGCCCAGGGCAGGTATACCCACATCTGACATGAGTCACTCGGGATGAAGGAATCACCCTCTACATCTGTGCCTGCGGGCCTATCTTAACATGGCACTTTTGCAACCCCATGCACTATGATGTGAAGCAATGGCATCCAGGCTCCCACAAAAAATCAAATCGATGCTGTGCTTCCCGTTTACGCGACGCGCGCTACGCTGGGGCCTGCGTCTTTTACTCCTGATGATTATCCTGGATCTGGGTTATCTGGTTGCAATTTGGCCGTCCTGGGAGAACTATACAAAAGGTCCAATTCAGCGCTCCAACTTCATCCGCACCTATGCATCCGAACAGCCACGCCAATCCGACTGGCCAAAGCTTCGCTGGAATCCCGTTTCGATCACAAAGATATCGAAACACATGATCCGTGCCGTCATCGTCGCCGAGGACTCGCGATTTTACGAACACGATGGCATCGACCTGGAAGCACTCAAGGAAGCCATGGAATACAACCTGTCGGAAAAAACCCTGGCATACGGGGCCAGCACCATTTCTCAGCAAACCGTTAAAAATGTATTTCTAAGCCCGTCGAAAAACCCGTTACGTAAATGGCACGAACTGGTGTTGACCTTGGTGATGGAGAAAAACCTGAGTAAAAAACGCATACTTGAACACTACCTGAACCTGGCGGAGTTCGGTCGGGGCATTTACGGCGTCGAAGCCGCGGCACGATACTACTGGAGAGTTCCTGCGGCTCGGTTGACGAGCCGTCAGGCAATCGAGCTCGCGGCGACACTGCCATCGCCGGTGAAGAATAATCCGCGGACACGCAGCAGCGCATTTCAGAAACGTGTCAGAAAAATTCGGCGGCACTTTAAATACTATTAACCCGGCGACAGGCGAGCGGCACGGGATCAGCCCGATTCTGCTTTGCTCAGGCTCGCCAGCAGAGGATTCAAATCATCAAGTTGTTCAATATGCCTGAGCATGTCCCATAGCTGATCGCGCGCGACCCTCCCTGCATGCGGCTCGAGGCATTCGTCAAATTTGGCTCGAAACGCTTCCCCGCTCATCGGCCTGGCTGGTGAGCCGGTAAGTAGTGCCGCCTCAGCACGTAATTTGCTGCCATCCTCGAGAGTGACCTCGACGATGTCAGGGTCGAGAGGGTCGTAAACAATATTCGCATCCCGCGGGACTCGAGCCACCACGGTCACTGCCTGGGTAAGGCGAGTATGCTCAGAATCTGCGATGGCCTCATCGTTTAGCGAAGCGAGGCAAAAACTACCGCTAGCCAGTGCAACCGCGACATTATATTCGAGGCTGAACATGGCTTCTTCGGGGGTGCCAGGTGTGGAATAGACCAGTAAATCGAGATAATAATCCGGTACTGAAACCTGGATGGCCTGTATTGCTTTACTACCAGTCTTTAATCGGCCATGAATGTCGATAGCGGCCTCGATTGCTCGATGGGTATAACCGCAACAGGGATAGCACTTCACCAGCAGGCCGTGCTCCAGGATAGACCAGCTCTTGCCGAGTTTTGCCATCGCAGCGTTAAATCTTTCGGGCTGGTAATCACCCATCGCAGTGGCCAGGCTAATCGATCCATCGATGGTTTGATCGCTGGCGTTGATTCCCGCAGCCGCCAGCGCCGATGCCATAACGCCATTCTTGGCTGCCAGGCCGGGGTGAAGCTGTTTCGCCAGATAACCGCTCTGATTGGTCAACCCCGAAGCCATTGAAGCAGCGAGCGATAGCGCGGCGGCACTGGATTCATAGCCGAATCGCCCAAGTCTCGCACAGGCCGCAGTGGCAGCGATCGTGCCCAGGGTTAATGTGCTCAGCCAACCGCGTCGATAGTGATCCATATTCATTGCCTCACCCAATCGCTGTAACACTTCCAGGCCGATGATATAGGCGTCGAGCAGGTCGCTACCACGCAGCCGCCGTGATGCCGCCATCGCCAGCAACGCCGGGAATATCACCACGCTGGGATGTGCATTGCCAGGCTCGTCAAAGTCATCGTAATCTAACGCATGCCCCGCGGCGCCGTTTATCATCGCCGCAAACGGAGGCGCAAGTTTTTCACTTCTACCTATCACCACCGAATTCCCGCCGCCCCAGTCTTTGACCGCCTGCATCGAGTTGATGGCCACCGGGCTGGCGGCCCCGGCAAAGATACAGGCGATGGTATCGATCAGCGCGTCGCCTGCGATAGTGAGGGCATCACCATGATGCTTGGGATGATTATGACTGATCAGTTGCGCAAGCTGTCGTATCGCGGTCATGATTTCTTAGTTTTCTGGCAGTTCGACTGGAATTCGTCGGTACCTTATGGCTTTGCTCATAGCTTGATCTCGAAACTGGCTGATAATTTAAACCCGGTGCCGGGCGATTACAAGGCATCCGTCGACTCACTGGCGGCCCTGCCACATCCAGGTGTTCTTACCTCCTGATCCAGGGTGACTAATTTTCGAACAAAAATTTCTTTTGCAGGGCCTGTTTTTTAATTGCCCTGGTCAGGGCATCGCTCATGCTCGGTGCTGCAACCGCCTGTTCGCTTTTTTTCTCGGCGACATAGGCCGCCCTTGATTCACTCAGCTCGGAAATCTGCCGTTGGATCATCTTGCGTGCCTGCGATCTTTCCTGCACGTAATCGAGTTTTTGCTGTGCCGACAGGCCTTTCATCGGCTCGGGCAACGCCTCATCATCGAACTGAACCAGTTCCTCGGCCTCAACTTCGCCTTCGTTTAGCGCATCTACCAGGTCCCAGTTGGCATTGTTATAGAATTCAGATGATTTCGATTTTGCACGCTTCGCCAGCAATCCCCCTGAAATATTGCTACTCAAGGCATCCTGTTCCATTTGGCGTTGCGCATTGTCGGCGCCTTTGTTGCCGTAGGGTACATAGGTCTGGTTGAGCTTCGCGTTAAGCTCGGCGATTTTTGCATCTTGTGGGGCGTCAATGTGTACTATCTTTTGATTGGCGTCGATACTTATGTAGTCGCCACCTGCCAGCAGCGCACCGGATCGCCAACCATCGGCTATGCCATCCTGATGCCCCCCTGCGTGAATGGTATTAATGGAAATACCTTGTTGGGCGGCGAGCTTGATCGCATCGCGGTAATCCACCGGTCCCTGTGCAAAGGATTCGTTTCCGGCGATAAAAATGGTTTTGATATCGGAGCTGGCACGACTCCATTGCAGTTCATTAACAACGCTTTCGATCGCGTAGCCACAGTATTCATCACCACCGTTGGTGGTCAGAGAAAACAGGCCTTGAGATACCGCATCCAGCTCACGCGTGAAGCTGTTTAGCATTCGCAGATAGCCGGCACTGGCGGGATTACTGTCATTGCCAAATTCAAACAGCGCGATTTCCAGAATCGGTACCAGACCATTTTGCGTGGCCATGGAAAATTCGTTCACCACTTGCCACAGCTGGTTACGCGTCTGGTCAATTAGACCATCCATGCTATTGCTGGTGTCAAGAATGATAGCGAGCTGGATCCGCGGTGATTCAGCGTTATCGTCGGTGAGCATCTCGGTACTATGCTGGGCCTGTCGATTTCGATCGATGTTGGCAGATCCCGCTAGCGCGGATTGTGGCACCGACGCCATCAGCATGGGCAGCAAGGCGGCACAGACTGAGCGGCGTAAAAATCCGCGATAAAATCGTTTCACTGATGTTTGTTTGACTTGCATAATCGGCTCCTGTAACTGGTTAGTGGCTTCATTGATACAGCAACAAGATTACGCGTCCGTGCGGTGCCTGGTTAGACACGGGTTTGTAAATATTCAGAGTGAAAATTTACCGATTGTTTACATCGTGAATACCTGCAAATAAAACATGGATCAAATAGCAGTATTTTCTAATATACTAGCCCGCTCGAAAATATTACCCCTTTGCTTTTCCGAACCTGTAGACACGCGTTTAACCATTGTAAATATGCTCAACAATATCATCGACTCTGACCAGGCCAACCGTATCCTGCCGCTTTTTCGCCTGGCCTTTCGCCCGTTTTTCCTCGGAGGTGCGGTGTTTTCACTGGTTGCCATGGTCCTGTGGGGGGCCTTCTGGTTAAACGCAGTAAACTGGACACCTCATGGTGGCTGGATGTGGTGGCATGCGCATGAAATGTTGTTTGGTTTTGTCTGTACGATCATCACTGGTTTCCTTTTGACCGCGGTACAGAACTGGACCGGACAGGAAAGCATCAATAGCTGGCCACTGGCAGCCCTGTTTTCGCTCTGGTTGCTGGCCAGACTGGGACTGCTTTTCCCGGTTGACGCTATCAAACCGATATTACCCTGGCTTGACCTGGCATTCTTGCCTGTGGTCGCGATGATCATCGCTCGCCTGGTATGGCGAGTACGCCAATATCACAATCTGGTCTTTGTACCCTTCCTGCTATTGTTGACGATCAGCAATGCGCAAATGCACTGGGCCGTATTCCGGGGTGATGCCGCAATCCTCAAGCAAGCCAGTCATAGCAGCATTTTTCTGATTATATTAATCATGATTGTGCTTGGCGGACGCGTGATACCATTTTTTACCGCTAACGCGACTGCGACAAGCAGGAATACACCCAATCTCTGGATCGAAACCCTGTCTATTGCCAGTGTCGCGGCACTGGCGTTAATTCACCTGACCGGCTTGTTCCCGGTCCTGCCAACAGGAATGATAGCCGCGCTATTCCTGGTCGCCGGCCTCACCCATCTGCTTCGATTTCTGAAATGGCGCCCCTGGATAACGCTCAAACACCCTCTGTTGTGGTCGTTACACGGCGCTTACCTGTTTATCGTGCTGGGCTTTTTCCTGTGCGCACTGCGCTTCGCCGGCTTGAGCTTCGACGGGCCCGCTATCCTTGCCAGCCACTACACCACTATTTTGCATAGTTTCACCCTGGGTGGCATGGGCATGTTGATCCTCGGTATGATGGCACGCGTCGCGCTCGGTCACACCGGCCGCATGCTGGTGATCAACCCCTGGATGAGTTTTGCTTTCGCCTGTGTTGGTGGCGCCTACATTTGTCGCACCTGGTTGCCACTGCTATGGCCGGGTTCGAGCCACTATGCGAGCTATTTACTCAGTATTGCCCTGTGGTTACTGGGTTACGGATTGTTCGTTGCCATTTATTTGCCGGTTTTGTGCCAGCCTCGCATCGATGGTCGACCCGGATAGCACAATCGAACAGCTCTGCCACCTGCTGCTCGAGAAAAGTTGACGCCAGGATCAACCCTGTTCAACTCATAATGGGAAGCGCCTGACGGGATCATGATTCAGTTCTGATTTCCGCGCTATCCAGGGTAGTTTGCCAGTTACAAACCCCCCGAATTCTGTCGGCACTGCGGAAGTAACATCGGCTAAGTTGGGAATGAGATTTTATTCTGTGATAAAATTTGCCTCCGAAGCCAGGTTTCATTTCGACTCCGAGTCACGATGAAATAGTTTATGGGATGAGGTCTTAGAACCAATAACTAAATAACCTCCCATAATTCAAGACTTCTCGTAGTACCTTAATGTGATCGGCGCTTGCGCCTGAAAAGAGGAGATCGCGATGCTAAAAAGAATACTACTTCCGAGCATTCTATTAATACTCGCCTACGGTTTTTGGGTCAGTCCTGACTTCAAGGAAATTGCCGCCGGCGTCTCGATATTCCTGTTCGGCATGCTTTTTCTGGAAGAAGGTTTCAAGGCTTTTACCGGTGGCGTATTAGAAAAGCTGTTGCAGAAAACCACTGATAAGACCTGGAAAAGCTTGCTGTTTGGGGTCGTTTCGACAACGGTCATGCAATCCAGCTCGCTGGTTTCCGTGATTACCATTTCCTTCATCAGCGCAGGGCTGGTTTCCCTGGTTGCAGGAATCGGCATTATTTTCGGTGCCAATATTGGCACCACTACCGGTGCCTGGCTGGTGGCCGCATTCGGACTTAAAGTAAAGATCTCCGCGTATGCAATGCCGATGCTGGTGTTCGGTATCGTCCTGTCATTCCAGAAGTCACGCTATCTCAAAGGTATCGGATCGGTGCTCGCTGGCCTCGGCTTTCTATTTCTCGGAATTCACTATATGAAAGAAGGATTTGAAGCCTTCAAGGACAGCTTTGATCTGGCTTCGCTGGCAGTCGGTGGTTACCCGGGATTATTCCTGTTTGCCGGGATTGGTGCCGCCGCAACCGTCGTCATGCAATCCAGCCATGCGACCCTGGTGCTGATTCTCACCGCATTGGCGGCAGCCCAGATTACCTATGAAAATGCACTCGCGCTCGCCATTGGCGCTAACGTCGGTACGACCATAACCGCAATCATCGGTTCATTGAGCGCAAATGTTCAGGGCAAGCGACTGGCCGGCGCCCACTTGATATTCAATGTTGTCACCGGCTTGATCGCAATAGTATTTGTCAACCAATTCGTCTGGGCGGTGGACGCGGTCAGCGGCCAGGTTGGAATAGCGTCGGATAATTACACGATGAAACTGGCGGTGTTTCACACCCTGTTCAATGTTACCGGCGTGTTGGTCATGGTCCCCCTGATCCACAGACTCGCGGATTACCTGTTTAAATATTTCCCCGAAAAAGAGAAAGATCTCGCGGAGCCCCTGTACCTGAGCGATGCTGCAATCGAGTTTCCGGAAACCGTTTTGGGTTCGTTGAAGAAGGAGGTCTGGCATTTGTTCGATTCGGCCTTCGAAATCATGGCACACGGCATTAATTTACATCGGAGCGAGATACTGGAATCCACCGATCTCAAAAAAACTATCGATGAAGACCGGGAAATCCACGATTTTGATCTCGACGACTTATACGAAAGCAAGGTTAAAGTGTTGCACGGTGCGATCATCGATTTCATCTCGCGCTCGCAGTCCGAAATGTCGAGCGTATTTTCCGAAGAGATGTACCGCTTGCGTAACGCATCGAACGACATAGTCGAGTGCGTCAAACACATCAAACACCTGCGCAAAAATGCGACTCGCTACATGGTTTCCGACAACGAACATATTCGCAAGGAGTACAATCGCCTTCGCTATCAAATCGCGATGATACTCAAAGAGATCTACCGCTTGCGCGGAGAGGACGACTATGATCATGCGCTGGCCATGCTGGAGATGGATGAACTCAAAGCAGAAATTATGGTTACGCATGGAGAATTGAACGATAGAATTATGGAAGTGTTGAAAGATGACCGGATTACACCCGAAATGGCAACTTCGTTGTTAAACGATTTTAACTACGTTGACGACAGCTCCAATAATTTGCTGAACTGTTCTCAGGCCTTACTGGCATCGCATTCAGACCTTGTTGCGGAAGCAGCCAGGGAAGTCATCCTCGATGAAGATGAAATTCAAAAGGCTTCTGCCGCCTGACATGGATGAGTAAATAATGGCCGATTTTTTTCCCAAAGCAGTCGATATAAAAGAGGAGCAGCAATGAAATTCCGCAGGCTGGTCGACAAGTTCGAAAAACTTACCCGCAAGCATGAGCAAGGCAGCAATATCAAGCCACGCAAACTGGAGAATCTCCAGCAATTGCTTGAACAGAAAAGATCCCGATACCAGGCGAAACTCGAAGCCACCGAGGATCCGGATAAACGCAAAAACATTGAAACCAGATTAAAAGTAGTCGATGCCCAGCTAGAAAAATCAAGGCAACTAGGGTCGAGCAACTGAGCGCTTGGTATCAGGCCGAATAAAGCAGCCATCCCCGGTCCACTGCCTGGGAAAGCTTACAGGTAATGAAAATTGTGAGGCCTTAGTTTGACCATTGGTGTCGGCGGTTCTACCGCGGAAAAAGAACTCTCCATGCTGACTTCATGGCGCGATCGGGCCAGGCCAATCGACCTCAACGAATACCGTCAACGTCTGCAAAAAGCCCGCGAGTTGATGCAGCAATCGGGGATCGATGTACTTTATCTCGACGCCACCACCAGCCTGCGCTATTTCACCGGCATGTTGTGTTATGCGAGCGAGCGCCTGCATGGCGCCATCCTCTCCGCTAGCGGTGAGCTGATCTATGTCTGCCCGGCTTTCGAGGAGGAAAAAGCGCGCACCGAAATGATCGTCGAAGGCGATTTTATCGTCTGGGAGGAACACGAAGATCCCACCGTGACAGTCGCAGGCGCCGCCCTGAAATGCTCCGGTCAGACAACCTGCAAGCTCGCGATCGATCATCAGACACCTTTTTTCAGCGCAAACCGCCTGCAAAATGCCGATCCCGATCTAGTCGTCGTAAATGCAGAGAATCTGATTTCCGCCTGCCGCAGAATCAAGTCGGCACAGGAACTGGCATTGCTGTCCCAGGCCAAGGCAATCACGCTGCAAATACATCGCTCCGTGGCGCGTTTTCTCGATGATGGAATCGACACGCGCGAGGTGCAGACATTTCTCGACGACGCCCATATCGCCTGTGGCATGGATGGACGCTCGACTTTCAAGATTGTTCTGTTCGGCGAACCGACCGCCTATCCGCACGGCGTCCCTTACCCGCAAACGCTGGTCGAAAATGACATGGTGTTAATCGACACCGGCGCCAGCCTGTACGGTTACAACTCGGACATCACGCGCAGTTACGTCTTTGGTGAAACCAGCGCACGCCAACGCGAGATTTGGGAACTGGAGCAGGCCGCTCAACTAGCCGCGTTTGCCGCGGCACAAATCGGTGCACCCTGCTGGGCTCCGGATCTGGCCGCACGCCAGGTGATCGAGGCCGCCGGCTACGGGCCAGGCTACCGGGTTCCCGGACTACCGCATCGCACCGGGCATGGCGTCGGTCTCGACGTTCACGAACACCCGTATATCGTCAAGGGCAACGATTTACCGCTCGCACCCGGGATGTGTTTTTCGATCGAGCCGATGATTTGCTGTTACGGTGAATTTGGTGTGCGCCTCGAAGACCATGCTTATATCGCGGAAGATGGGCCGCGCTGGTTTACCGAACCGAGTCCGTCCCTGGATAATCCGTTCGGCGTTTAGGCCGGTCGATCTAACGGCTAAGCCGATATGACCAGGCCCACTACCGTATGAGCAACCAAACTATCCAGGTTTCCCCCAGGGTCAACTCAAGTTTCAAGGGGATGTCGAAAAGCGAAAAGAATGGTATAAAAGTCACTCGCTTTTTCAGAGAATTTTCACCCTTTAACCCAGTGAGTAATTAATGACCACATTGCAATGTATTTCCCCGGTCGACGGTAGCGTTTACGTCGAACGTCAATCCGCCAGCGCCGATGAGATCCAGCAAGCCCTCGCGGCTTCTGCGTCGGCGCAACAAGCCTGGAAAAATACTAGCGTGGAGCAGCGCCAGGCCCTGTGCAGCAAGGCGGTTAATGCCTTTGTCGCGCGCAAGGCCGAAATTGCCGAGGAATTAACCTGGCAAATGGGCAGGCCTATTTCACAGGCACCCGGTGAAGTGGCCGGCTTCGAAGAACGTGCCCGTCACATGATCGAGATCGCCGCCGACGCACTGGCCGATCTGCAACCGGAAGCCAAAGATGGCTTTACCCGCTACATCAAGCGTGAGCCGCTGGGTGTTGTGTTTATCATCGCTCCGTGGAACTTCCCCTACCTGACTTCGGTTAACGCGATCATGCCTGCCCTGCTCGCAGGGAACACGGTAATCCTAAAGCACTCGGCGCAGACTCCGCTGTGTGCGGAACGCCTGCAGCAAGCGTTTAGCGAAGCCGGCCTGCCACAGGGCGTATTTCAGTATTTGCATCTGAGTCACAGCGATACCGAGGCCGTAATTCAATCGCCACTGGTCAATTACGTTGCTTTTACCGGTTCGGTTCCAGGCGGTGAAATGGTCGAGCGCGCCGCGGTGGGTCGCTTTATCGGTGTCGGACTCGAACTCGGTGGTAAGGATCCGGCTTATGTACGCAAGGATGCCAATCTGCAACACGCGATCGAAACCGTAACCGATGGTGCCATGTTCAACTCGGGGCAGTCCTGTTGTGGAATCGAGCGCGTTTACGTCGACGCCGCCGTCTACGATGATTTTGTCGCTGGAATGACCGCTCTGCTAGGCAGTTACAAACTCGGCCGTCCTGACGATACAAACACCAATCTCGGCCCAATGGTTAAAACCAGCGCTGCCGATTTTGCACGCGGACAGATCAGCGAGGCAATCGCCGCTGGCGCCACCGCGCTGGTGGATCCGGCAAACTTTACAGCAAACCAGGAAGGATCACCCTACCTCGCACCGCAGCTGTTGGTTGACGTCGATCACAGCATGCGCGTCATGAACGAAGAAAGCTTCGCTCCGGTGGTCGGTATCATGTCGGTTAGCGGTGACGAGGAAGCGATCCACCTGATGAATGACAGCGAGTTCGGATTGACAGCGGCAGTGTTTACCGAGGATGAGAAGGCGGCTATCGAAATCGGCAATCAAATCCAAACCGGTACCTGGTTCATGAACCGCTGCGATTATCTGGACCCGGCATTGGCCTGGGCCGGGGTGAAAAATTCCGGGCGCGGCTGCACCCTGTCTACGGTTGGCTTCGAATCTCTGACCCGTCCGAAGTCATATCATTTGAAAAGGCTGTAAATCGTCAGGGATGACTGAACCATAGATCGCCCGGTGGCGGTTCTCGTTCTGACCCGGTTCCGGAAATTCTTCAGTTACCGATTTTCCGATATCGATCCGGCATTGACGATGGCAATTCGAGCGGATGCTGTTAGACTGCGCAGCTCAAAAAAATTCGTCTGCATTGTTTGCAAGGACAGCTCCCATCATGTGGTTCAAAAACCTACAACTGTACCGCTTCACCAAACCTTTCGAACTGGACGCGGAAACGCTTGGCCAGCAACTCGAGCAACACGGCTTCGTCCCCTGTGGCAGCCAGGATTCAACCCGCTCCGGCTGGGTGCCGCCGCTGGGACGCCACAGCAGTGAGTTTGTGCATGTCACCAATGGCTACCTGATGATCTGCAGCAAACGCCAGGACAAGCTTTTGCCGGCAGCAGTGATCAACGAAGCGCTCGAGGAAAAGGTAATGCAAATCGAAGAGCGTGAGGCGCGCAACATGCCACGCAAGGAACGTAGCTCGTTACGCGATGAAGTGGTCTTTAGTCTGCTGCCGAAGGCTTTTGTCCGATCTTCACTGCAATTTGCGTATATTTCTCCGCGTGACAATATGCTCGTGGTCAACGCCGCGTCCGCAAAACGCGCCGAGGAATTGTTGCAGGATTTGCGCGATGCACTGGGTTCCCTGTCGGTGATTCCGCTGCTCTCGAAGCACCAGCCGATCGAAGTCATGACGCAATGGGTCAACAGTGGTCAGCCCGCACAGGGATTCGAACTGGGCGAAGAATGCGAATTACGTGACAACGCCGATATCAGTTGCGTGATACGTTGCAAAAATCAGGATCTGGCGACCGCCGAAATCGTCAATCACCTGAAAACAGGCATGCATGTGAGCAAGCTGGCGCTGAACTGGCAGCAGCGTATTGAATGCGTGCTCGATGAGAAGTTGATTATCAAACGCCTGCGCTTCTCCGATATGCTGCAGGAACAGGCCAACGAAGTCGAAGCCGATGATGCGGCGGCACGCTTTGACGTGGATTTTTCCATTATGACGCTTGAGTTATCCGCCTTTATCAAGGCATTGGTGAGCGCGTTTGGCGGTGAACAGCCGACAGAGTCAGCGAGTGCCACGGGCACTTCCTGAGCTGTCGTATTGGCCAATAAGGGCCTGGATTGGCATCACTTTTCCAAATAATCACTTTTTATTCGAAACCGGGGTCGCGAGGCTCGACATCTGCGCCTCAAATCATTAAAGTGCGCTCCGTTTGACGCTTTATCGGGCGCAAATGAATAACCACTAACTCCAGGACTAATCCATTGATCTCAACCGCGAACATCACCATGCAGTTTGGTGCAAAACCCCTGTTTGAAAACATCTCCGCCAAGTTCGGTGACGGTAATCGCTACGGGTTGATTGGCGCAAATGGTTGTGGCAAGTCGACCTTGATGAAGATTCTAAGCGGTGAACTGTCACCGTCTTCCGGAAACGTTTCGATAACCCCGGGTAGCAAGGTCGGCACGCTGAGCCAGAACCAGTTTGCCTTCGAGGAATTCAGCGTCATCAATACCGTCATCATGGGTGACGCGGAGTTATGGCAGGTGAAGCAGGAACGCGAGCGCATTTACTCACTGGCCGAAATGTCGGAAGCCGACGGCATGAAAGTCGCCGATCTCGAAGCCAAATTCGCCGAAATGGATGGCTACAGTGCCGAAAGCCGTGCCGGTGAAATCCTGCTACAAGCCGGTATTGCCGAAGAATTTCATTTTGGCTCGATGAAACAGGTCGCATCCGGCTGGAAACTACGCGTACTGCTGGCACAGGCACTGTTCGCCAATCCGGATATCCTGTTGCTCGACGAGCCGACCAATAACCTCGACATCCACACCATCAACTGGCTGGCGAGCGTGCTCAATCAACGCAAGTCGACGATGATTATCATTTCGCACGACCGTCACTTCCTGAACTCGGTTTGCACTCACATGGCCGACATCGACTATGGCGAGTTGCGTATCTACCCCGGTAACTACGAAGCCTTCATGGCCGCCGCTTCGCTGGTACAGGAACAGCTGCAATCGGCGAATGCCCGCAAGAGTGCTGAGCTGGCAGAACTTCAGCAGTTCGTCGATCGCTTTTCTGCCAACGCATCAAAAGCCAAACAGGCCACCTCGCGTGCGCGCAAAATGGAAAAGATCAAGCTGGACGAAATCAAGGCCTCCAGCCGTAGAACTCCCTATCTGAGCTATCAGCAGGAAAAGAAATTACACCGCCAGGCCCTGGTGATGGAAAACCTGGCGCATGGCTTCGACGATGAAACCCTGTTCAGCGATGGCAACCTGATTCTCGAAGCCGGCGCGAGGCTCGCGGTGATCGGCGAAAACGGCACCGGGAAAACAACCTTTCTGCGCTGCCTGATGGGCGAGATCGTAGCCAACCAGGGCCACATAAAATGGTCGGAAAATGCCTCCATCGCTTACTGCCCGCAGGACAGTGGCACCGAGTTCGACTCCGAACTGAACCTGTTCGACTGGATGGCACAATGGCGCAAACCCAAGCACGATGATTTGATGGTGCGAGGCATGCTGGGGCGCCTGTTGTTCAATGCCGAAGACAATAAAAAGAAAGTCAAAGTCTGTTCGGGTGGCGAGAAAAATCGATTGTTGTTCGGCAAGCTGATGATGTCGGAGGCCAATGTATTGATTCTGGACGAACCGACCAACCACCTGGACATGGAATCAATTGAAGCGCTCAACCGGGCGTTAGCCAAATACGACGGTACCGTTATCTTCGTCAGCCACGATCGCGAATTCGTATCGTCACTGGCAAACCGCATTATCGAAATCAAGGATTGCAGGATGATCAACTTCCATGGCAGCTATGACGAGTACCTGGCGAGCCAGGTGAATGTAGCCAAAGTAGCCTAGCGATTACCGAATCCGAATTTGTATCTATTAAGGAATCTGGCTGGGCAAGGTCGACTAATCCGCATCGCTCGATTTTCCGCGAGTGAAAATCCGGTCGGCTTTGCGCCTGATTCGGCCCCAGTCTGAACGCAATTTTTTCTTCAACGAAAATCGATTGGTCGAATTGAAGACAGCCTCGATTTTTTCAATCGCGATTTCGTCCAGCGGATCTATCTCATCATCGACTTCGACCATTTTGCGCAGGAATCCTAGTATCTCCCGCGACATCATCCTGAAATTGCAATCGCGATTCTCGCTGGCAAATTCAGCGATGGTTTGTGCCAGCTCCCTGATCGAAAGCCCGCCCAGAGTTGACTCGATATAGCGGCTTCCCGCGACCACGAATTTCGGATCGTAGCCCCATTCCCTGACAAAATAATCGCGAATCAACTTGCGCTTCGATTCATCGATCACGCCGTCGACCTCGGCCACTTTGAGCGCCAGTGGCACCAGTAAATCGAACAACCCGAGCGCGAGTACATCCAGCGGCGTATTGATAAAATTGGGGACCACGGTGACCCGGCTGGCCGATGCCTTTTTCAGATGCCGGGTAATGCCGAACCAGGCCCCTCCGGTTACTACGCCGGCGGCGATGACCCAGCCGATTGGAGTGACCGCGGTACCAATGCCAATCGCGGCCAACAAACCACTCGGCGCAAAGAAGGTCGATGCCACCACCGAAGACTTTGCCACCACAGCCGCGGTCGTCGCCACCCCGGCAACATCCCAGGCCTGCACCACCGCATTCTTGACCTTGAGCGCGGCATAGGCGTCCTCGCCAATCGCAAGCTTTGCCTTGAAATTTAAAGGTGAAGAAACAATCGTCTCGATCCCTTTAAACCAGTTATTATCGTCTTCTTCGTGCATTGCCAATCAGTCCACTCCAGTGGAGATTCTTGTCTCGAAACGGTTGTTAGTCAAATATTCAGGCAAACCTGTTCACCGATTTTTCACAAGCGCCCGGTATAAAGCTATCACAGCCAACTGTCTCTTCAGATGAAGGGAGAAAACTTATGAGTGAGTACACGCTATACCTGGCAACTTTTTTACTGGTCACAACGTTCATTTTAACCTCCAGTCTCGCATTTGCCTGATCGAGCCTCTATGCTTCAGAAACTGCTATAAAACACAGTTCTGATCGTAGCAATGTCCCCGAGATTGAGATTTACCGGGCAAAAACTGCCTGGGTTGACGAAAAACTGGCGTAGTATTGCCGAAACACTGAACAAATGAGTCACAAACAGGCAATTAAAATCAATAACCGGCCCGTGCCCGGATTACCCTATGTCCGCGAAGCGGGTGTAGTCCAGAGTCTTTGAATTAACCTGAGAGAACCGAGAGATGGATTGGTCGCTCTATATTTTTATTGCTGTGGTGGTTTTTTTCGGCTATCGCGGTTTTCGCAATGGCTTACTCAAATCGATTTCCCGGATTTTAAGCCTGGTCGCCGGCTATGTCGCTGCGATTCTCTACAGTGGCACCCTATCCGCGATCATTGAATCAACGACTCCGCTCGAGGGTATCCTCGCATTTATCGCAGCATCGCTCATGCTATTTATCGGTGCCGGCATCGTCGTCAATATTCTGTTCTGGCTACTGGCAATGCTGCTGCCTGAAACGGGAGAAAAATCACTGGCTTCGTCGCTTGGTGGTGCAACGCTCGGAGCCGCGTTTGGATTCATCGCCGCGATCGCGATCGTCTGGAGCTATGCTTTCGTGCGCGATATGCATTCTGGAGATGCAGTCGTCAATACCGAACCGAGCAAAATCGAAAAGCTGGCCAGTCGGGCAGCGAGCCAAACGCTCAACAGCGCCATGTCAATAGGCTCCGCCAATCCCGAGCTGACCAGCCTGAGTACCGCGATGATCGAGGCGCCGGCCGCTATGGCCAAACGGGTCCAGAGACTCTCCAGCAGTAACGACTTGACCGATCTGTTGAATAACCCACGCAACCAGGCCATATTAAACAACGCTGACGCCGAATCCTTACGCATGCTGCCAGCTTTCCAGAAACTGGCGCATAATCCCGATATGCTGGCACTGGCAAAATCAGCCGGAATGCTGGACAAATTTTCCGGCGACACGCAAGCCATGGAAATCGCGCTGGCCGACCAGATGGTCACTATCTGGGGACAGGCGCAACGCGTCAAAAATAACGCACGGGTGCAGGAAATTCTCAGCGATCCCGATTTCCAGCAAAAAATTCAATCCGGAAATCCTCTGGACCTGCTCACCAACGCACAGCTGCTGGAACTGGCCGATATCATATTCGAGAAAGATGTAACATCGCAATCCCCTGGATCGGCCAACACGGTTCAGAGCGGTGGATCGCAGAAAGCTCCCGCCAGGGAGAAATCCGTTTATAGCTGGACCGACAAAAATGGCCGGGTTCACTATTCGGACATCGAACCGAAACCCTGAATCCATCGGTCCGGAACAGGGCCACTAAATATCCCGCTGAACAACAAAACGACCCGCTGTTGGCACTGGGCAGCCAGAGCTGCTTCGCACCCGATCCGATGAATCGAGATTTAGGCAACGAGACAGCTCAGGATCAAGAAGGTGATGCGTTTAATGTAACTCGCCTGACTTCGTCATAAACCAGTTGTGACAGATCTGATCGCGGGTTGTTGCTGCGTTCGATCAGCACCACTCGTCGCTGAATCGGTGGCTCGCCGAATGGCAAGGCGACGACCTCGCCGCCACTAACCTGGCGCAATCTACCCGCTGGTATGACACCTGCCCCAAGACCGGCGCGGGCCATACCAACCACCGCTTCGGATGAGTCCAGTTCCATCGCTTCTTTTACCTTCACGCGGTTTTCTCGCAAGGCACGATCGATGACCTTGCCCATACCGGCGTTGCGGTTGAGCCGGATAAACGGATAGGCAGTCAAAATCTCATGCCACTGCGTCAATCGACAATCGCGAGGCGCGACAACGATCATCGCTTCCTCGGTAATCAGCAATGATTTTAATTCGGGATCGACTTCCGGTAATTCGGTAATGATGGCTGCATCCAGTTCGCGCCGGCGTACCCGGTTGGCGAGTGTCTCGGACAGGCCCTCCTCCATGCTGACCTGCACCGCAGGATGCGAAGCGCGCAGGCTGGCCAACGCCAGTGGGATCAGATCGCTTGACACCCCACTGACACAACCAAGCATCAGTCTTCCGCCGATCTCGCCCGGCGATCTGGCAAGTTCCACCAGGGTATCGAATTGAGCCAAAACCTCGCGACCCCGATCGACGACGGCATAACCGTGGGCATTGAGTTTCGGCGGCCTTGTTGAGCGGTCGAAGAGATCCACACCGAGTTCATGTTCCAGATCTCGCATTTGGTGAGAGACTGCCGAAGCGGTGATGAACAGACTATCGGCTGCCGCGGTGAAGCTTTGTGTGTCGACGATGGCGATCAGGGTGCGCAGGTGAGACATATTCATAAATTGAATTATATTCAATTTATGAATGAAAATATATCGTTATTATTAAGTTTAGCTCAACTATACACTGCAACGAATCTCAACAACCTTTACCTGTTTAAGGAGTATCCCAATGTCAGATTTCATTCTTGTTACAGTCATGATTGTCAGTATGGTCGGCGTCAACATCCCCTTTCTGATTTAAGGAATCTCTGCAAAATGCAGAGATTCCTGCGGCACAGGGATGTGCTGCCATTTTTCGATCACACAAGTGATTGAAAAATGAAGAAAAACGTAAAATCGCATTTTACGTTTTTCGTGCTCTGCTAAGTCAGGATGACTTATGCAGAGCTTCTTTAAATACACCGCCACGAGATGCCTGGAACGGACATTCAAAATCAATTGTCTGGTGTCGTCTAGCCCGCTCTGGTGGACACTCACCGGTTAATGCCATCAGAAGCTAAATTCTGGTAGCGGAGATGACCTGAAAGTTGCCGAAGAAATAGGTGCTGCGCTGGTAACTCCAGCCACCGAGGTTTTGCAGGCAGTCGACCGGATCATGGGTATCCCATAGCGCCAGACCATAGGGTTCGAAGACCTTGAAGTAGGTCCAGCTCAACGCACGCAGCACCCACGGGTCAGGCCGGTGAAACTCGGCAAGGTAGAGCTTACCGCCGGGGGTAAGCATGCGGCCCGCTTCGTCGAGAGCGCGCAGTTTGAGGTGGTGCGGCAGTTCATGCAGCAGGAAAAACATGACATTGACATTGACTAAGCCGTCCGCCAGCTGCAAATTCGTAGCATCGTCCTTGATGAATTCCATCCGTTCCAGATGATTGCCGAGCTTGTCCCTGGCGTTTATCAGCTCATTATCGACGAGGTCCGCGATGAGAATGCGATCGGCACCCGATTGCAGCGCTGCGCCCACAACCCGTGGAATGACATCCCCGAATGCGCAGGAGGTGATTAGCACCTTTTTGTTTTGCAAATCCAGCTGCCTGATACCGGAAACAATTTTTGTAACGAGTCGCTTATATTGAAACAGCAATATGGCCGAGATAATCGGTTGGTAGTCGACCAGTTTAATCAGGCGCATGTTCGAATAAATGGGATAGACGTGCGACTTTTCATCCGCGGGATCGGACGACAATTCCCGCATCAACAACGCACCCCGGGTCAAGATGAAAAAGAACAAGGCGATAATTGTCAACAGGAAAACCAGAACAATAGCGGTGTTCATTAATAACGGCTGCATACTAGTGTAGTGTCCTAAATTGCATGATGAAATGATAGAGTCTGTTTAGCCCGGTTCACTTTTTCAAGAATTGTACTCGCCGACTTAGTCCACACAAAAGGTTTCGGTTTATCATTGTGCTGATCCATAAAATCCTCCAGTGATTGGTAGTCAACAGGGGCCGCACCCCGGTTTTCCTCTACCCGACGATACGCCTCCCACACGGCACGTCTGGAAACACCAAACGGCTTTGCCTCAACCATAGGCTCCTCCCTTTCGGGTTGACCCAAAGTCAAGACTGAATGACGCAACCCCTTCGCTCCACGGACATTACTCCGCTTCATCACTACTACGAGTTGCTCCGTCCCCGGGTCTGGCACGGGTACGTTCGTTCTTATGGCGTTAACCACTTGAACTTCTCTCTTGACATCCAAACGACAGGCTCCCACGTTCCCTAGCAAAGCCTGAAACAGCATCACGCCATTTGGTGGTAATGTATTTTGCATCTCCTTATAGCTATCAGACGAACAGTTTTTTGATGTTGCGTTTGACCACGGCCGATTCACGGATCGCGTCGATACTGACTTCCGAGGTTATGCCAAGTTTTTCCATTGCTGGGATAGAGCTGACCAGCGGCAGTGAGTGATCGACATCTCCGTGCAGCATGCCGCAATAGTTAGCTACCAGCACCAGGTCGCACAAGTCGGCCGGACCTTCGTGATCACGAGTCCAGTCACCGCATTCTTCCACCATCTGGATCAGGACGTCGGCGAAATCCCATTTGCGCAACAACAGGCTGGAAATTTCGGGGCGCATCACCTGGATAGCGTGATCGATTTCGAGGTGATCCAGCATCAGCGTGTTACGTTCGAGCAATTGATCGTCGATGACCAATACGCCGATTCCATGAATCAGGCCGGCCAGCATTGCCAGGTCGGGCGGGAACGCGCAGGTTTTCTTCGCCAGGATTCGGCTGATTGCGGCAACATTCAGGCTGTGCTGCCAGAACGAAGCGGTCCGCTGCGCATGGTTATCCGGCATGCGTTTGACCAGTTTGCCGACCGCGTAGGTCATGATCAGGCAATACACCGGCAACATTCCCAGGTGCTGTATCGCATAGCGAATTTTTCCGGTCGCATTGAGTTTGTCGTTGTCAGCGCAACGTGCAACATTTTTTAGCTTGCGTGAAATGTCCGGGTATGAAATCAGGATGTGCACCATTGCATCGACATCGGTCGCCTTGCCCTTGTATATGCGCTGAATTCTTTCCGCCACCGATGGCAACGACGGCAATTTGATGCTGTTATCCATCAGGTTTCGATAGAGGTGATTGACGATGGAATTGTCTTCTTCGTCGTAATCGGTGAACAACGAATGCACACTGATATCGCCCAACTCCGAGGCAGATAGTTCGGAAATCTCGATCAGTCTCTCCACATCGATCTTCATGTACTCAACCGGACCGAGGGCGATCACGTCATAAATACAGGGGCGCAGTTGCGCGATCGGGAATAACTCCTGGTTCTCATCCACTGTAATGGCTTTGGTTTTACCATCCCGCGCCCTGAGTGAGACGCTGCCCTTAACGATATAGAGACTGGTTTTTTCGGTCGATCCGGCCTTGATCAGTGACTGTTTTTTCTTTGCCTTGAGCACGCGCGATTGATTAGCGACCGCAATTAGGTGCCCCTCCGACAAACGCGAAATTACCTCGATGCGCCGCAAGGTAGATAAATCTGGAATTTTGATTTCGGTCAATTTACGAATCTGTTCAGGTTTGAAAAACGATACAACGAAACGAATTGATATTATTTAAATTTAACAGATTATCGCATCGATGAGGAGAAGTTCACAACACAGGTCAACTTTGCGGGAATTCGGGTTGGGTTGTTGGTTACTTAGTCGAGCCTGAAAAAGTATTTGAAAGCACGTGGTTTCAATAGTAGAGGTGACCCGGATACCAGATATTAATCCGGCTTGGTGAATGGGTCTTATCTTTGGCCCAACATTAGCTCGACGCCGCTTTTCATGCCAAAAATAACCACCCAAAAAAGACGATCAGTCTTTTTCTCAGGTTCCACGCAGTCACCGCCATCAGCAGGCTGATCTCATCGCCTAAGCTGACTTTCAGAAAGTTTCTCGATAATCGAAAATCTGATTTCAAGTGACTAATGATGGGTTCTATCGCCGCCCGCCGCCGAGAGGTGTTCATCCCATCACTTTCCAATTGACAACGGTCGATACCAGGCCGTAGGATTTGCGGATCTCAGATAAACGGATTTAACTGATGACTCGACCCAGGAAGGCGTTAATCTCTCTTGCGGACACCCCGCACTACCGCATTACTTCATAACGGTGACGCTTTTTGCATTCGCCAATAACCTCACCGGTCGCCGTGTTGAGTGCCGCAAACAACGTACTGGTGCCATAACGTTTATAATCATGCGTCAGAGTTCCACAACGACCTTTTTTCATAGGTAATCCCGGTTGTGTTCGATCCAGCGCCTGAATCGAGTTCTTTTCATCCACGCAAAAGACGACCGCTTTTTCAGGGGGATTCATATACAGACCGATGACATCCTGTAGCTTTTCTTCGAAGTGGGGATCATTGC
Source organism: Gammaproteobacteria bacterium (assembly GCA_024229615.1). GTDB lineage: Bacteria > Pseudomonadota > Gammaproteobacteria. The sequence continues at coordinate 23,963 of JAAESG010000139.1, forward strand.
TGACTTTAAAGTGCTTGCTTAGATGCGGCTTAAGCCCCGCTTGTTGCCATACTCTATTGACGAAGGATTGATTCGTCCTCATTTCTCTGGCCATGGTTCTTGTTGACCAGTGTATCGAACCTTTGGGGTTTTCCGATGGTTTTCTTGATGATGGCTTGACCAAGTTTCTCCTGGTCTAATGTTATTTTCCCTCGTTGATTCGCGCCTCGAGGATAACCTATCGTGATTCCTTTCATTCTTTGTTCACAATAGCGGTTTCGCTGTCTGCCGAAGTTTGTCACTTTAGGGAAGCTCTGAACAATTCATCCTGAATTG
>JAAESG010000140.1 GCA_024229615.1 Gammaproteobacteria bacterium
AATGTTGCTGAACAAACTTCGTTCGAGAATTTAATCGGCGAATCCCAATTGCATCTGGTACAGGAAAATCTCGATTTCCAGCAAATGAACTGGCACCTTGAGCAAAGTCTGGAAGAACGCGACAGGATAGCCGATGAACTCAATCGCGAGCTGGATCTGGCGCGCGAGGTACAGCGTAGCCTGCTGCCGACGGTATCTGCAGAGTTGGGCGAGATTGTCGGACTAAATCTGTCGGCAAAAGCCGTCTCCGGCGATTTTTATGATTTTTACCGATTAGCCGACGGCAAGATTGCCTTTTGCATCGCCGACGTTTCCGGCAAGGGCATGAATGCTGCCATATTAATGGCGAAGGCGAGCACGCTTTTTCACTGCATTGGCAAGAGCATCCATGATCCGTCGCGACTACTGGCCATCCTCAATCGAGAAATTCTGGAGACAAGCATACATGGTATGTTCGTTACCATGGTAGCGGGTGTATTCGACACCGAAACTCGCAAGCTTAAGATTGCCAACGCCGGTCATCTGCCGCCGGTTGTTATGCGAGGTGCGAGTTTTGTGGCCGCCTATCCCGCCGAAGCACCGCCACTCGGTGTGGTCGGCGATATCGATTTCCCGCTAGTGGAAATAATCCTGGATCAGCATAGACAACTTTATCTTTATACCGATGGCCTGTTCGAAGCCTGGCTTGGCGAAGGGCAGCGCCTGGAACGTGATGGCATGTTAAAGCTTTTCGGTCGGTGCTCGTCGATAGAACCACAACAGCGTCTGCAACATATGGTCAAAGATATTCGCGACAGCGGCGGATGGTTTGACGATGATTTAACCGTGCTGTTACTCGAGAGTTGAAGGCTAAATGCAAAAGGCTCAAATCTTGCTCGATATATGCTTGCCGGCACAGCCCGGCAGGCTGCATGAAATGCGCCAGCAGGTTGAAGAGGTTCTTGCCCCACTGGGCCTGTCATCCGATGCGCGACAGCCACTGGTGCTGGCGGTGGACGAAGCCTGTACC
>JAAESG010000141.1 GCA_024229615.1 Gammaproteobacteria bacterium
CACCAACGCCACAAGGTATCCTGCCGTAATTCAAGCGCGCTCTGGGTGCGAATGAGGGGAAAGCTGGCGAAGATCAGGATGAATAACCCGGTAAGGTGAACCCCCATGTGTAAATGATCGACCGGGGTACCGAAGCCCGCAGTCCAAATATGATAAAAGGCGAAAACGATGGCGAAGTAATATAGAAACTGCGTAAGCGCCGGGCCATTTTCGCGGGTGACGAGGGACGAGTCATATTGCTTCTCAAGTGCCTCGGCAGCCTCGATGTCGAGTGTGCCGGATGGGTGCTCGGTCATTGGACTTTCTCCTGTAGTTGGGCGCCAGCTGCTTCAGGTGCCACAACTTGCCCGCAGTGCAGCGATACACTGCGAGCCTGGATCAAAAAATCAGGCCGGTGGGGTTCTGCTGCACTTAGCGCAACTTACCCCTTCGGCCGAAAGGGAGACCCCGCGACTACCGGCGGGCCTCAAGGAGGATCATGTCGCTAGTTCAGCATGATGCCGGCTTCCTTGTAGTACTTCGCCGCACCCGGGTGCAGTGGGACATCCAGTCCCTTGATGCCATCGAGTGCGGTCTCTTCACGAATGACCTTGCCCTTGGCGTGACCATTGTCGAGCAGTTTGCGGGTGTTTTTGTTCCACAGGGCCTTGGTAATTTCATAGACCATTTCTTCGTCCTGATCGATCGATGTCACCAGGATGCCATTCACCGCGACCGTGTTGACATCGTAGCCGACACCCGCATAAGTGCCGGCGGGAATCGATGAATGGGCATAATAGGGAAGGATCTCGCCCACCATTGACACTTCTTTTTCCGAGAAGGAATAGAGTTCCATACCTTTGGTATTGTCGAGCTGGATCATGGCAGCAACGGGTGTGCCGGCAGCATAAAAATAGGCGTCCAGATGTCCATCGGCGATACGCTCGGCGCTTTGTGAATTGTTGAGCTCGGCCTCATCCATGTTGTCCCGGTTTACACCATGTTGGTCCAGGATCATCTCAACCGCAATCTGGGTGCCGGAGCCTGCCTGGGCGATACCGACCCGTTGGCCTTTCAAGGCCCCTAACCCATTCAATTTCATGCCCTTTTTCATTACCAGATGCATATCTTCGGGAAATAGCTTGGCGATAACGCGCAGTTTTGGCTTCGCCTTTCCCTCGAACTTGCCCTTGCCGTGATAAGCAAAATAGAGGGTTGCCGCACCGGTAAGACCCGCTTCCATTTGTCCGGAATTGACTGCGGTAACATTGTGCGCCGACGCATTGGTCGATTGCGCGATCGCAACCAGGCCCGGCACACCGCAGCTACCGCCCTGCTCGCAAGTCTTGCCTGATCCTGGCGGGTTGGAAATTGCCTGGGCGATAATGCCGCCGATGGGAAAGTAAGTGCCGCCTGCACCACCGGTGCCAATACGGAAAAATTTCATTTCCTGGGCCATACCGCTTCCAGCAATTAGTACACTGCCCAGCGCCGCTATTGCCAACTTCTTGGTTAATTTCATTGTTTGTTCTCCAAAGTGTTATAGGTATTTTGATCCTTAGTTCTCTCGTATGGATTCGAATCGCTGAGACAAATAAAGATTAAAAGAATCATAACCGATATTAAGTATTAATAAATATTGGAAAATATATTAAAATTATCCAAAAATACTATAGTTTGTTTTATGAATCTCAAACAACTTCGAGCGTTTACGGAAGTCGTCAAGACAGGTTCGGTGTCTGAAGCGGCACGTCGTCTGCATCGCTCGCAACCTGCGGTAAGCGCCGTAATCGCCTCACTCGAAGATGAACTTGGAATGTCTTTGTTTATCCGTAAGGGCATGCGTTTAAAACCTGCCCCAGAAGCGCAATTCCTGTTGCGTGAGGCTGACGAGATTCTTCAAAAAGTAGAAAATGCCAAAAAGACTATGATCGATGTCCGCCAAACGGAAAGAGGCATACTTGAGATTGTCAGCATGCCGGGCCCCACGGTAATTCTATTTCCTTTTTTGATCGATCGGTTTCTGGGACTAAGAAAGCAGGTTCGGGTTACACTGAAAACCAAAACCTCCCCCGAGGTGGAACAAATAATTTCCGCACAAAATTCTGATATGGGCTTCGCCGATTTCGATCTGATTGAAGATCACGAGGATGTTCTGGTCAATCATGAAGTTTTTGATTTCGATTGCTTTTGTGCCATTCCAGCAAACGATCCTTTAGTAAAGAAATCTTCCATTACACCTGAAGACCTTGATGGAAAGCCGTTGGCAACGCTTTACCCTGATCACCCAACTACCATTCAGGTGCGACAGGCTTTTGAATCATTAGATTTGACATTCGATTCGTATTTTTGTGCGCAATACTTCATACCGTTATTTACCTTTGTAGAGCGTGGCTCGGCCTATTCGGTAATGGATCGCATGAGTGTGCAGTGTTACCTGTGGCAGAAGGAAAAGGAGGCCAGGAAAATAGTATTTCGACCATTTGTTCCCGAAGTTGTATTACGCACATCTATCATTACACCTACCTACCGACCGATGTCGATGCTGGCGCAGAAATTTCATACCGAATTCAGGCAGGCATTATCAGAAATACAGAACAGGGAATATTCTGATGAGAATTAAATCATGATAAAAAGAATTCAACCCAGAGCAGTTCCAGAGTCTCAGGCACCCTTTAGCCAGGTCGTCGTCGACCATCAATACGCCTTTCTGGCAGGACTGGTCACTGCGGATTTTCCTGCTGGCGTAGCAGTACTCGGTGAAGTTGCCGCTGAAACTCGAGCGGTGTTAAACGTGATTTGCGAAGCCGTCCAGCCTTGATGGCATCCGAAATCTGACTGAATCCCGCCAACATTCATAATACCTCCCCTTCTCACTGGGTAATCCTGCCAAATTCGAGCCACCAGGCAGACCGGCTACCTACCGCTTCTTTCGCAGCCAGCAATTTGGTGAGTTGAAGGGGTCGTGTCGTCTACCCGAACAAACTCCCTTGTGGCGGTGCCCTGCTCTCGGGTAATGGGTTGAATTCTTTTAATTCAGCTTTCCTCTGAAGGTGTGCAAGTATCTGCTTAATCACCGCGGGATCTTCTATACTGGCAATCACTCTGACGGCACCACCGCATGCGTCACAGATCGAAATATCAATATTGAATACTCGTTTCAGACGTTGAGCCCAGTTCATCGCGGCGTGACGGTTTGCAGACTCGCAGTCGCCCGTCTTACAGTTTTCCTCACGCTTGTTGCCTTTACCGCGTTTAGCCGGTGTTACCAGGGCTCGGTACTTGCTGTTTGGCTGATGCGGCACTCCGACGAAAACACCATGGAATCGAGTCAGGTTAGCCCTGGGCTTCGGCACCAGGGCAGCAAGTCGAGCCATGAAATCCAGCGGCTCGAAGATGACGTGGGTAGTGCCATACCCAAAGCATTCGCTGCGCTCATGGGGCAAGCTTTCTCGATAAGGTGTTTTCAGCTGATAGCGAATGTTGTCGTTTGACGTTAACGAAAGCCGTTTTTCCGAAACCGCCGGACGACTGATGTATCGGCACAGACGCTCTAGTTTCTTACGCTCATCAGACCTGGCCGCCACGCCCGCATGCAGGGAGAAACCGGATACTTTGCCTGCTGTATCAGCGTAATCATCGGGTTCACAGGCCGGCAGTGTCTGCAGGGTGAACACTTTGCGCCCTACCTGGGGGCCCAACGCAATGCGATAGGTGATCGAATGGCCCAGTAACTGATTCATCGGGTCTTCGGAGACCGCATCCGTGGTCAGGTAACTGTTCTCAGCATCCCGCTCCAGTAGGCCCTGGCGCTCAAGATATCGTCCGACTCGTCGGGCGATAGTCTGCGATAGTTGAGTTAGCTCCTGGGTGGTTGGTGAACTGACCCAGTGAAATCGAGCTGATCCATCGAGGCAGTCGACATACACCCAATCTAGAAACAACATAAGGTGGTGTAGAAACTATTACTCACGACGGCCTCGCCGCATGAATCTGACACACGAACTCTGCACGAAAACATCATGCCGAGCGGTAAGCCGATTAAAAGTGTTCATGTGCATATTCTTGGGCTTGCAACCGTGACCGTTGAGGCATCCAGGTTCCC
>JAAESG010000142.1 GCA_024229615.1 Gammaproteobacteria bacterium
CTTCGATGATCGCTACCGGCGCCGCGAAGTCGAACGGATCCAGTCCCGTGTCTATCGAAATATCCAGCTTGCCGGATGCCACCATGGCGAAACCGTAACTGCCGGCGCCACAAATGCTGAATGACCCGGCATCGGCGAGTCTCGAAGACCCAAGCTTGTCTTCGCGGCTACCCCGGTTCGAATCGTCGCGAGCCACGGTGGCAAGGCCAATGTTGGCACATTGGGCAGTAGTTACCGGACGACCGTTCCAGCGAGTCGGGTAATCGCGCCCGCCTATCCAGCGATCACCGGTGGCGGGGAAATCCATGACACCGAACACAAAGCGGCCGGCTTCAGCCAGTCCGATCAAGGTACCGTAGACCGGGACACCGGTGGCATACTGCTTGGTGCCATCGATGGGATCAATCACCCATACCCGTTCCGCATCCGCATCCCGGTTCGGGAACTCCTCGCCGAAAACACCATGACCGGGGTAGCGGGCATCGATCAGCTCCCTCAATTTCTGCTCGATCTCCCGGTCCACCGGAGTCACCGGTGAGCCATCCTCCTTGATCTCGTGATTCACATCCCGTATCGAGTGTGACTGGATGATGCCGCGACTTAAATCTGCAAGCTCGGTAGCAAACGCGACCAGTGTGTCTATATCCTTCATATTATCTCTACCATTTAAGTCAACTAAACTTTGCCCGGGAATTTATTCTGCCGATATCGCCAGCGCGCAATCGTGACCTGCCTGGCGGAACGAATCATACCCATACTGATACCCTAGTGGGTCAATATTTGCTCAAGAAATAGTTTGGTGCGGTCGCTCTTCGGGTTATCGAAGAAGGTCTCCGGCGGCCCTGCTTCGACAATTTCGCCTTGATCCATGAACACCACATTATCGGCAACGGAGCGGGCAAATCCCATTTCATGGGTCACGCAAATCATGGTCATGCCCTCTCTGGCCAAATCGATC
>JAAESG010000143.1 GCA_024229615.1 Gammaproteobacteria bacterium
ATGCCGGCATCGTTGAACTTTTTGTAAATTGACTGGTGAAGCTCGCTGGTGGTTTGCCGCCAATAGTCCATCGAGCCGATAAAACACCGCAACATGATGACCAGCGAACTATCGCCAAATTTCTCGAACGCTACCATTCTCGGTGGATCGTCGAGCACCCGCTCGTGTTCATCGGCGACCTCCTGAATCAGCTCGATGGCCCGTGTGACATCACTGCCATAGGCGACGGCGACTGGAATCACGATGCGCGTCACCGCATCCGACAGGGTCCAGTTCAGCAATCGACCAGTGATGAATTCCTTGTTGGGTACCAGTAATTCCTTCTGGTCCCAGTTACGGATCGTCGTCGAACGGATTCGAATCTTGGTCACGACCCCATCGGTGTCGCCGACCGTGACCACATCTCCAATCCGGATCGGGCGCTCGAACAGCAGGATCAGTCCGCAGATAAAATTGGCAACGATCTCCTGCAAGCCGAAACCGATACCGACACCGAGCGCCGCTATCAGCCACTGGATCTCGGACCAGTTACCACCCAGAAGGTTAAACACCAACACGATACCGACCGCTACGATTGTATACTGTGTCAGGCTCGAAATTGCATAACGACTGCCGGCACTGATATTAAGACGAGTCAAAAACACGATCTCGAGCAGCGCAGGCAAGCGCCGTGCTCCGGCGATGATTATCAGGATAGCCAGCACGCCGAGTACTACGTCCTTTAAAGTTACCGGAACCTGTATCCCGACACCATCAACCACCGTGCTGCGTTGCCACAGCGAGAAGCCGTCGAGAATCGCGAATGCCGGTAGAACGTCAGACCAGACAATCCACAAGCCAGCGGCGGCAACCAGCACCAGGGCGGCATTAATCAATCGGGTGGTATCGTCGCTCAGCGCTTCGAAGTCGATCTCCGGTTCATCAGGCTGTAGGTGATCAACCTCGCCAACCACAGTCTCGCCTTCTTCGATAGCATCTTCGGCGGCGCGTAACGCCCGATGTCGTTCCAGCGTATCGTTAAACGCCAGTCGGCGCTCGGTCAGCATTATCCAGCGCACGACTAACTGATGAATCAGTATGATCGCGACAATCAGCCACAAAGTGTCGACAAGGCGCGCACCTAACTGGGCAGCCGTATAGACATAGCCAATTATCGCAAGCAGCCCCAGCAGGACCGGTAAGGTAAGGCCCAGAAAGAGCCAGAGGTAGCGAAGCCAGGTCAGTGGATTAGCCGGATTGGCAGCATAAAAATCTCGCAGTGCTCCCTGACCGGGGGCGAGAATTCGCCCGAAAAACCAGGCCAGTGCGACAAGCACGATTAAAAAAAGCAGTCGACTCAGGCCACCGGCCAATGCTGCGGGATCGTAGGTAACCGAAACGACTAACAGGAAGGTTGTCGGCAGAAACACCCACATCAACCGACGAGTCTGATGGTGCAGTTTTTCGACAGTTACCGAACTCCAACCGAAATGGGTGACCGCGAGCCCACAACGCTCACAGAAAATACGGAACGCAACAAAGTAGAAGCAGTACAGGGCGATCCCGTAAAACCCGGCGCCGATCGCCGGTACGAACTCACCAGTCCAGACCCCGGACTGGTAGATGTGGGTCTGGATATCGATCGAATCGATGCTCTGCACGAACTGCAGGTGCAAGCCAAGTGCGGTGAACAGTATCGGCCAGGGTAGAGCCACTAACAGATTCAGGACTAACGCCCTGAAGGTCATAATCAGGCGATCGTGACGCAGTTGTCCCACGTTTCGGCCACTGCGCTCAAGTGAGGCACGCATTGCAGCGCTGATTTTCATCAACCCGGCGAACAAGGCGAGACCGATGAGCAATACCCACGGGAACGAGGCCGGCAACACCAATGCCCTACCCAGTTCGCGCCAGTGCTGTGGGGAAACAAAGACCGCTACACTTTCACTGATTGAGCGCAGCATCTCCCATGAAGGTCGCTCGCCGGTGCGAATCCACAACAGGTGTTCATCCAGAAACTGATCAAACGCCATCACGGCTTCCGACAGTTGTCGCTGCGTAAAATCGAGCTCACTGAGCGCCTGCAGGTAGGTATCCTCAGCGGCGATGGCCTTGTCGATCAAATCACGACGCGACTCGGTTAATTCGAGAATTTCAGCCCGCAACAGGCCCTTCCAGGTGTCCGACAGGGAATCCAGCTTGTTTTCGATGTAAACATTGATATCGCGCAAACCGGCGCGTTCCTGCTGATTACGAATCTGCCGCAGGCTGGACTCGATGACGAGGCGTTGGCGGCGCTTTTCGGCCTTCTTGAAATCGCCTGAATCGGGCAGGACACGTCGCTGCTCGAGCATGACCTGTCCGAGGGCCTCGCTCAGTCCGGCAATTTCGAGCTTCTGGCGCGCCAGGTGAAAATTATTGGTGATGCGCTTTGCCTCGCTGGCGGCACGGTTTTCTTCATCCGTAACTTTTTCCAGCTTGGCCGCCAATTCGTTTAACTCCTGACCGAGCTGGGCGTTGTTCTGTGCTATTTCCTGTAGCAGCGGATGTTTACCAAAAGACTGCCGCTCGGTTTCTTCGACTTCATCTTGTACCGTTTGTGCATCTCTACGGCGCCGCTCAACGACCAGTGATTTGAACAATTCGACATAGTGCAACTGTCGGTTCAACTTCAGTGTGGCCAGGTCACGCTGCACCCCGAATAACTCGATGCGCATCGGCTGGCTGAGTAGTTCCTGCTTCAGCATTTCGATCCGAGCATCGACGGCCAAGTCCTCCAGCTCGAGAACCCAGCTTTGTGCCTCCTTGAGGCGCTGTGGCTGATCCTTAGCTACCGGAAGCCGCAATGCAGCCAGGATTTCAGCCTGACGTTTCTTCAGTTCGTTCAAGCGTTCACGCGCCTGCTGCGACCTTTGCGTCTGTGCCTCAAGCAGGGCTTCCAGTTCCGCAAGTCTTGTAGACAGGCCGCTCAGGTCCGATTTCTCACTGAGTAATTGCTGCTCCAACGCCGGCAGGGATTTACGGGCCAGCGAATCCGGTAGCTTTTGCGGCGCCCTGGTTTCCAGTTTCTCGAGTTGCTCACGCAGATCGGCCGACTGCCGCGGCGCAAGCCCTCGCGCCACGACGAATTCCCGCGTAGCCGTTTCATAGGTCTTTCTTTGCTCAACCAGGCTGACAGCCTTTTGGTAGAGCCCCAGCGCAGCCTGCTTGTTGGCTGCATCCAGCGGGCTCGCGCGTTCGGTTTCCTGTATGCGACTTTCCAGCAATTCCAGCGTGACGCCCGCTTGCGGCGGCACAGCCGTTTGAGCGTGCACGGTGGAAAGCTGCAAACCGAGGCAGCTCAGCAATAGAAAAAACAGGCGGTTACTGCGAAAAAATAGCAATTCAGACTCTTGCGATTGGCCTACCAATTCGCGCCATCTTACCATTGTCTTTCTTTGTGGAATTGATAAATAATGTCATTCCGTGGAAATAGTGCAATGGCAAGCTCTGCTCTGCGAATACCACAACACAAAGTCAGGAGTCAAACATGACCTGGACCGTTTACCTCTCGGGGGAAATCCATAGCGACTGGCGCGAGCAGATTATCGCAGGCGCCGGCAGACTCGAACTACCGATAGAATTCGCCTCTCCGGTCACCGATCACGAAGCCAGCGATGCTGCCGGAGATATGCTCGGACCACAGTCAAGCGGTTTTTGGCGCGATCACAAATCATCCAAGGTGAATGGGATTCGCACCAGGACTCTGCTGGAAAAATGCGATATCGCGATTGTGCGTTTCGGCGACAAATACAAGCAGTGGAACGCGGCCTTCGATGCCGGGTTCTGTGCCGCTATCGGTAAACCCTATATCACGCTTCACGACGATGATATCGTACATCCACTCAAAGAGGTCGATGCATCAGCTATGGCCTGGGCCGAGACCCCGGCGCAGGTGGTTGAAATCCTGGACTACGTGATTAACGCTCGATGAAGGCTTTCGCCCGCTAATCCGGTTAGCCGGATCTTTAGTCCTGAAAACCTGATCGCCAGCGATTTATCCTTACTCGAGTTTGCCACCAAGACTACGCGTAAATTCGCTACGAATATGCGTCGAATAGATTGCCAGGCCGAGCCCATCGGTATTCTGGTTTCGCGCCAGCACCGCGGTGTTGACACCCAGCACTTCCCCTTCCGAGTTGATCAGTGGCCCACCACTGTTACCCGGCAAAATCTGGGTATCGGTGAACAGGTGTTTTTGGCTCGCCTTAGTGACGATGCCTGCAGTTAACGAATCGCTAATTCCAAAAGGGCTACCGATCGCAAATACCTTGGTGCCCTGCTTTGGGTACTGGCGCCTGGACAGGGGTAGAAAAGGTGTCGTGTAGTTGTCGAGCTTGAGTAGCGCCAGGTCGTGGTCTTTACTCACCCGCACCAGTTTCGCCTTCAGCTTTTTACCGTTTTTCAAAACGATTGTGAACTTGCGCGAAAAATTACTCATGCTGCTGTTAAATCCGAACTCGGATTTTTCTTTTTTATATTCGCGCTCCTGCTTGCGATACTGACTGACATTTTCTTCGTGGCGTTTTTTATTCTTGTTATAGCGTTCGATATATCTTTTGTACCTCAGCTTTTCCGATTCGGTCGCCTTGCCGGACTCCATATACTCCATGTTTTCATCGATGCTGGACCTGGTGTCCTTGAGACTTTCATCATCGTCCCTGATATCCGCCTTGAAGTTATCGAGCCTGTCTTTCCAATCCGCCAGTCGTGCCTCGGCGTCCTTGGATTGACTCGACGTAGTTGGCCTGACGACGTGGCGATTGGTAATGATATATCCATCGCTGGTGACAAAAAAGCCCGAACCGGAACCACCGCTGGTTTGCACCGTGACGACCGAAAGAGATGCCTCGTCAATTTTCGAGGCCGGATTATACTTCTGTTGCAGATCCTGCTTCAGGTCTGCCTTGACACCCGCAGAGGCCGATGTCGTCACTACCGCGCTGGTCGATCCGTCTTTGGGTGGTTTATCAGTGAAATGCCATTTGCCATTCTCATCCTGATACTTGTATACCCCCGCTAAAGCAGGTCCGACACTCAGCTGTGTCAATAAAATGGTCGTCAGCAACAGTAATTTTTTCATAACTTTTAAAATTGTTTGAATTAAGGCCCGATATTCCTACTTAATAGACTAGATTCAGCAATAAATCACCCTGCAAGAGGCACAACCTGACACGGGACACACCTCTGAGCAATCCAAACCCTGATTCCACGAAGCATGCCGAGGTCCTGACTATCGTAACAATCCTGGCTTTATCTACCTGTGCGACCAGGGCCTGTTAACAATCATTATCGGTTAACAGCTAAGATCTCAGATTGTCAGCAAGGACAACGCCAGACCGCTGCTCGAAGCGAGCACCAGCACACGCGATATTCCCCAGTGAAATCTGAATAGCATCACCGCGCTCATCAACGCCAGCACGATTACGCGCCAGTCGAGCGAAGCGAGTTCGGGTAGCCACAGCACCAAGGGTCCATAGTTGGTTGCCGAGACCTGCGCAAAGAACACGTGCAACGCGAACCAGATCGAAAGATTCAGGATGACTCCGACCACGGCAGCGGTAATCGCGGTCAAAGCACCGCGCAGGCCCGCCTGTGAACCAATCCAGTCGATGTAAGGGGCACCGACAAAAATCCACAGAAAACAGGGCGTAAAGGTGACCCATAAGGTCACGATCGCACCGAGCAATCCATACCATAAACCCCCTTCTCGAAATGCCGCCAGGAAGCCGACAAACTCGTTCACCAGGATCAGGGGACCGGGCGTGGTTTCGGCAAGCCCAAGCCCATCCATCATTTCACCCGCACTCAGCCAACCAAACTGACCGACGACATCCTGTCCCAGGTAGGCAAGCACCGCGTAGGCTCCGCCGAAGGTAACCACCGCCAGCTTCGAAAAAAAGATGCCGATCGCGAGTAGTAAGCCATGGCTATCGAAGGCGGCAATAGCCAACATCGGCACAGCCCAGATTAACAGCCAGATCAGCACGGTCGACAAACTATGCCACGGTGAAACCTGTATCGTGACTGGATGTTCATCGATTTCATCGCGCTTCGCCCGCAGGAAACCAAACACCGCGGCGAGCACAATAATCAACGGAAACGGCAAGGCCAGGAAAAAGATTCCGACGAAAGCCAGCCCCGCAATCACCCAGTGCTCGACGAGGTGCAGGGCGCGTTTGGCGACTCTCAACAGTGCCTCGACAACCACCATGATGACCGCCGCCTTGACCCCGAGAAACAGTGCACTAACCAGGGGTAAATCACCGTATAAGGCGTAGATCAAAGCCAGCGCAAAAATCACCATGGCTCCAGGCAATACGAACAGTAAACCCGCAATCAAACCACCCGCCACACCGTGCAGGCGCCAGCCGGAATAAGTCGCCAATTGCATAGCCTCGGGCCCGGGCAACAACATGCAAAAGCTGAGTGCATTCAGATACTGCCTTTCGCTGAGCCACTGTTTGCCATCGACAATCTCGCGATGCATCAGTGCGATTTGCGCAGCTGGCCCGCCGAAGGACAGCAGTCCTATTCGTAACCAGACGATGAATGCCTCGGCCCTGGTTGGGATAGGAGTCGGCTGCCGACCTGCGGCATTTTCGATAGCGACGCTAATCATGACTCAAGCCCGGTTATCGTGCTGAGGCCAGTCGTGAGACTCATCCATGGCGTCTCGAACCCAGCGATAAAAGGCATCGTAGAGCAACATACCGGCATCAATTTGCTCGAGATCGTCTCTGTACATGCGCGACAAACCCAGCGATGCCGCCAGCAAGCCGGCAGACTGCGGTGCCAGATCATGCTGGTTGGTGTCGGCGCCACGCACGATAGTGGCCAGCTGCTTGAGTGCGTCGGATTCGAGGCCAAATTCCTCGAGCATCGTATCAAAGGTGCAGCCCTCACCGCGGTGGCTCCAGAATACGTCCTCGATATCGAAGGGTGTTGCATCGAACTTTTCAGCCACTCCGGCCACTTCGATGGGTGCCACGAACAGAAACTGTGCCGCGGGATCGACAAAGCGTCGAATCAGCCAGGGGCAAGCCATGCGGTCAATTTTAGGGCGATGCCGTGTAACCCAAACCGTCGCGCCATGGGCCCCAGCGGCGGGAATTTTCTCCGCCGGCACCCGCATCTGACCCGCATCGCGCCACGCGAAATGACCACCTTCCAGGCCTTCCGCGTTAATCCGGTGATTGCGTAGAATAGCGACCGCGCCCTGGCTGATCTTCTTGCCTTTCTGGCAGTAAACGACAACAGGTTTACCGGCGAGCTTCGGTGCAAGCGCGGCAATATCGTGGTGCGGGTGACGAATGGCCGTCGGAACCAGATCCGGATCCAGCGCAAAATCTTCATCGATGCGTACATCGATCAAAACCGGCGCGGTTGGCGTACCGATTAAACGGGAAAGTTGAGCAACGGTTATTTCAGTGGGTGAAGGCATGACGCATCCTCTCCTATAATGTTAACTGCTCGGATTATTAAACCCGAACAGATTTTAGGTTTGATGGATGCGAAGCTTGGGCTTGCGCCTCACGGGGTGTTCGCGAACCCCATGGCTACTGAGTATGGCCAAACACCCCGGACAAATCAAGCTTCAATCTAATTAGCAGTAAACCTGTCACGCGAAATGTAGGCTTTTCAGGGCCAGCATCTGCGCATGAATTCGGCCAAAGCGGCATTGAATTCGGCAGCTCGCTCCCAAAACATCAAGTGCTCGCCAAAAGCCTGCACCCGTGCCGAGGGCGTATTGTTGAACGCCCAGTCATTAACCTTCTTTTCATGGTCCGCACGCACCAGGTACCACAGCGGCAGCTTGCCTTCGAGCGCGCGCAGCTCGGTTCGATAGTCGAGCATAGTCGAAGTCGTGTTGAGTGCCGCGGCAACCTCGTCAGGCGTCTGCTCGGTAATATCGAGCAGCCAGCGAATATTTTCCTCGGACTTGTCCTCTAGCATCCATGCGGCAAATTCTCGATTGGTGGCCTCCGGATCGCTGAGCCTGGCCTCGGTGTAAAAGGCCAGCCGACCATCCGCATCGTCGTAGCGATAGCTTGCCCAGTCGACAAGGTTATCTTCCGCCGCAGCGCGCGGCGGACCATCGAGCATGAGCAAACCGGACAATCGTTCGGCATTGAATTGATGGATGTACGCGAGCATCGCCAGGCAACCGAAAGACCAGCCACCGAGAATAAAATTATCCAGCTGCAAGGCTTCGACAAAGGACTGCAGATCCCGGCCGTGTTGTTCATAGTCGTGCCCGCTGGACGTCTTGCTACTGCGCCCCTGCGCTCTTGGGTCCAGGGTAATAAATCTATACTGTTCGGACTGGTCAAAATATTCGAGCTGGCGCTCGAACACGCGCGTCGACATGGTCCAACCGGGCAGTAGCAAAATAGTGTTTTCACCCTCGCCCGCCTGCTCGTAATAAATCTCCAGCTCGTCATCGACGCGGACATAGTCACCTTTCACAACGACCTGATTCCTCGATAAGCACAAATCTTGCCCGCACCTTTGCGTTCAATCGTATTCAGTCGATCGGGCTCAAATCCATGGGCCAGGTAAGCCGCTTCGATCTGCTCAATCGAAAAGGCCTTGAAACCCAGGTCGGTTAATCCATTTTCGGCGATAGCCTCGACCGAGCTAAAACCAAGCACTAGCCGGCCGCCGGGTTTGATCACTCTCGCCAGTTCGCTGATGCCCCGCTGCAAGTCCGGCCAGAAATAAACCGTGTGTACACTGCAGGCGCA
>JAAESG010000144.1 GCA_024229615.1 Gammaproteobacteria bacterium
CCCTGTTCATCAATCCCCGCAATGTCGAAATCTGGCTACCGCCGGATTACGACGAAGGCAATGCTAACGGGTATGCAGTCCTTTATATGCATGATGGCCAGAATCTGTTTGAGTCGCAGAAATCTTTCATCGGTGTCGATTGGGGCATGGATGAGACCATGGCGACCCTTAGTCGGGAGAATGAAATTCGACCGACCATTGTGGTCACAATCTGGAACACGCCTCAAAGATTGCGCGAATACCTGCCGCAACGGCCCTTTTGCAACCATCAATCCCAACGTTCTATGAGTCGGGTGATAAAGCGTTACGGGGGAACGCCGATTTCCGACAATTACCTGCGATTTATCGTCTCCGAACTCAAACCCTTCGTTGACAGCCGTTACCGCACCCGGCCGGAGCGGGAGTTTACCTTTTTGATGGGGTCGAGCATGGGGGGATTGATTTCACTGTATGCGATCTGTGAATATCCGCAGGTATTCGGCGGGGCGGGGTGTCTTTCAACTCACTGGCCGATTGCACCCAAGACTTTCAGTGCATTTCTGAAAACGCAGCTGCCCAGACCAGGACAGCACAAAATATATCTGGACTACGGCAGCGAAGCCAATAATGC
>JAAESG010000145.1 GCA_024229615.1 Gammaproteobacteria bacterium
ACACCGGACACAGACGGAAATAGACACCCCGAAAATCAAAACCGTCTTTAGCGTTAACCACCCGCCTTTTATACGGGTGCAGCTTCCAGCTAAGACGTCCCAGCATCAGTTCCACATGCTATCTTACCACCTTTCCGTTACGCCATAGCAAGATAACAAAATCATCCGCATACCTTACCAGTGTTCCTGGAATTCCCGACATCTGGAACATTTTGTCGAACGAATGCAGGTATATATTACTCAACAACGGTGAAATTACAGCGCCTTGCGGCGTACCTAACCCGTTCGTTTCGATATATTTGCCCTCTTCCATGACCCCGGCTTCCAACCACATGCGAATTAACTTCAAAACACGAGCATCAGCAATGCGGCGCTCCACCAGTTTCAGGAGAATATCCTGGCGAATATGGTTGAAAAATCCCATTATATCGGCGTCTAAAACGATGTGCTGACCTTTGAAAGTAATCGTCCGCGCTATTATTCGGATCGCGTCATGCGCACTTCGCTCCGGACGAAATCCGTGAGAACAATCCAAAAAATTGGCCTCAAATATCGGTTCGATCACCAGCTTGGTCGCCATCTGACAGACTCGGTCAAATATGACCGGAATCCCAAGCGGCCTTTTCTCAGGTTTGCCCGGTTTGTCGATATAGCATCGCAGCACTGGTTGCGGCCTATAAAGCTCGCTTTTCAGTTGCTCGCGGACTTCCGCCAGGAATTGATCGACACCGATTACATCTTCGATGTATTCAAAATCCAGCTTGTCGACTCCAGGTGCACCCTTGTTGGCCTTTACGCGCTTCCAGGCCTCCAATACAACATCTTCACGATAGATCTTATCGTAAAGAGCCCCGAACTTCCTATCCAGCGACTGCTTCGCTGCATGGGACAGTTTAGACTGCAAGTCAGAAACTTTATTGCGCACGTTAATAGCTCCTTGAGCACTCATGCCTTCTTACTGTTACCAGAT
>JAAESG010000146.1 GCA_024229615.1 Gammaproteobacteria bacterium
CTTTGATAGTTTCCAAATCCTGATAGTAATCCAGATGTTCCCGATCGATATTCGTCACCACCGCAATCGCAGGTGAGAATTTCAAAAAAGATCCATCACTCTCATCGGCTTCGGCAACGATAAAATCTCCTTCTCCCAGCACGGCATTGGAACCGATACTTTTCAGTTTACCGCCGATGACCACTGTCGGATCCAGGCCTCCTTGCGCCAAGACCGAGGCGACCATCGATGTCGTGGTCG
The DNA here is from genome assembly GCA_024229615.1 of Gammaproteobacteria bacterium. Lineage (GTDB taxonomy): Bacteria > Pseudomonadota > Gammaproteobacteria. Next base: position 241 of record JAAESG010000146.1, read on the forward strand.
TTTTGCCATGAGCACCTGCAATGGCCACACTGTATTTTAACCGCATGAGCTCGGCCAGCATTTCCGCTCGCGGAATTACCGGGATTGAAATTCGTTCGGCGGCCAACACTTCAGGGTTGTCACGGCCGACGGCCGACGAGGTTACGACCACATCGGCGCCACTGATCTGATCTGCGCTATGTCCGGCAAAGATAGTACCGCCCAAGTCCTTAAGGCGTTTGGTAATCTCGGAGGTCTGCAGATCGGACCCGGATACCGTATAGCCCAGGTTGAGAAGCAATTCCGCAATGCC
>JAAESG010000147.1 GCA_024229615.1 Gammaproteobacteria bacterium
CGATCGTTTAAATGACAACCTCTAGGAACTTGCCGGATGTTGATTGGCTATATGCGGGTCTCAAAAGCTGATGGTTCGCAAGCACTTGATTTACAGCGAGATGCGCTGATTGGTGCGGGTGTTGAGACAGAATATCTTTATCAGGATTTGGCCTCTGGTAGGAAAGATGATCGACCGGGGTTGGCGGCCTGCTTAAAAGCATTGCGCGAAGGCGATACGCTGGTGGTTTGGAAGCTCGACCGGCTCGGTCGTGATTTACGCCACCTTGTTAATGTCGTACATGATCTCACCGGGCGTGGCGTCGGGTTGAAAGTGCTGACCGGTCAAGGAGCCGCCATTGATACCACTACCGCCGCGGGTAAGTTGGTGTTCGGTATTTTTGCGGCACTTGCTGAGTTTGAGCGAGAGCTGATTTCGGAACGAACCCGCGCAGGCCTCGCATCAGCGCGTGCTCGTGGTCGCAAAGGCGGTGCACCGTTCAAGATGACTCCAGCCAAGTTACGTTTAGCCATGGCAGTAATGGGGAAACCGGAAACGAAAATCGGCGCGCTTTGTGCTGAACTGGGTATTACCCGGCAAACGCTATACCGCCATGTCGATCCTCAGGGTAACCTGAGAACCGACGGGGAAAAACTACTGCAATCAGCAGGCTGATCGGCTTCCGTTGCCACTACCGCCAAAAATTTCGCCATATCTATAAATACCCCATCTCTGGCTCACGCTTTCTGACAATAAAACCGCTGCTCGGCTCACGCTCAGTGACAATGAGCTCGACAACAGTGAAACCGACTCACACTTACTGACAATACAGCACCAGAAAAGCCGGCGGCTGTTCAACAACCTGATTTAGATTTTCTTGATCGGTTTTCTGGCGGTTTTTTGGGCTAAAATCGAGGTTTTTCGGATAAC
>JAAESG010000148.1 GCA_024229615.1 Gammaproteobacteria bacterium
GGCGAAAGATAAACAGCATCAACAGCAGGGTGTTAATCACACGTTGGCGTTGCTGCCACTGGCTGTCAAACTCCTCTGCCACACTGGCGACCAATCCGATAACGCGCTGCCATAACCCCACAAAAGGGTCATGCTCGGTCAGTTTGACAGGCTCGGTGGCGTGGCACTGCTGCCGCCGCTTTCCCCTTTTCTTGACAGATTTCAGCCAGATTCGGTTTTGTGTCAAAATCGTTCGAAAATCTTTGTGCAGCGGATAGACAAAGACCTCCTTCGGGTTCCTCCGGGGTGTTTTCTCGCCCCCTTTTTGACCAGCGCTCTGGCCAATGTGTGACCAGTTAGCCGCTTTGTAGCAGGTGCCGCTGAACCGTTCCGGCTCCACAAAAGTCTCCATCAATACCGGATGCAGACCATGACGGGTTAGCCAGTCATTGGCTACCTGGTTGGTCGCTATGGCGAGTGCCTTGGAAGCAAGGCTTTTCACTTCTACCCAGGGAAAAATCAAAAAACGCGTATTATTGATCACCAACGGCAGGTGTTTCTCGCGTTGCTTGTCGTTCCAGCCAATCCATCGGTCGCGGCACTCCAGGGTATTGACCGCGAAGGCAAACAGCATACACCCCAGCAGCCGTTCGCCCCGGGCATCCCGGCCGATAATGAAATAGCGCAGGTGATTGCCGATAGGGCGGCGATAACCCAGATAGTGGTAGCGGTCGATATACTCGTTAAAGCGCGCGATCGCGTCCTGTTCGGTGACAGGTTCGA
>JAAESG010000149.1 GCA_024229615.1 Gammaproteobacteria bacterium
AATCGATTGGTGATCAATGTGCTTCCGGCTTTTGCCGAGAGATGGCTGATGCCCCGGCTCAAGCATTTCCAGAAAGAACATTCGGACCTGGAGATAGAGGTCCGTGCTGAGGATGCCCTGCCTTCATTCTCCTCCGGGGAGATAGAAGTGGGATTGCGCTATTTGGATGCACCCATCGCCGGCTTGAAATGTGAGCGCATTTTGGAGGAGGAGTTATTCCCTGTCTGTGCTCCTGATTGTGCCAGTAAACTGAATCCAGAAGATTTGCATAAACAGGCCCTATTGTATGATGTAGCTTGGAAAAATGACTGGCCACTCTGGTGGCAGGCAGCCGGCCTGCCGGGAAGCCCGCCACAAGGAACACGGTTTTCGCTTTATAACATGGCGGTGCAATCCGCTATTGATGGCGGTGGTATCGCAATGGGGCATAGCGCACTTCTGGAGCGCGAGCTTGAAAGTGGAGTGCTGGTGGAGCCTTTTGATTTGAGGGTTGAGGCCAGCGGCTGCTATTATCTGCTTTGGGAACCAGCCAGGGACGGTGAAGAGCAGGTTAAACAATTCCAGAAATGGGTTGAGGCCCAGATCAATAGCTAAACGAAATCTGCGCCAAAAACATGGAGGGAAGACAGGATGTATAAGAGTATCAAGTAAAAATATCAAGGGGTTACCCATTAGCCCGCCCCGGTCAATAGTCAAAATAGCTCCCTGCCGAAAATGGCATAAAGGAGTTATGGTGGCAGATTACGTGCGGAATGGGTTGGGTTACCTGAATTTTCGGTTGTATTCGGTATACACGATGCAAGATAAGCGGCCTGGGTGCGGATTCATTGATGTTGGTTACTTGACAATATGATCTCTATACATAATTGTGCTTCCTGACAGTTAATTTAACGAGTATTTTTTCGAAAATAAAAAGCATGGGAATCGCAAGCGATTATCTGCAACTAATGCAAACCGTTGGCGTACAGTTGCCGATTCCGCCAATACAGCAAATCTACATTGCGGCATTCGAATCGAATTCCGAAAAAAGCAGCAAGTTTGGCGCCATGGCGTTGGCAGATGGCACGGTCGGACTCACCTATACCGGCCTGGACGACGATCTGATTACCCTACAGGACCGTTCCAAAATTGAACCCCTGATTAACACCTCTCCCGTTCAGGCAGCTAGCCTCTATACCGGGGAAGATGGTTGGCAGAGGGTTCTCGGTTTGGCTGCGATTAATGCAATCAGCCAGTACCTGTTCAAACGCAGTGATTATACGCCGCCAGCCGGAGGTAAAACCGTATCCTATCTGGATCTTCATCCGGGCGACCATGTAGGAATGGTCGGATTTTTCCCACCACTGGTTGAGCAGGTACGTGAACTGGGATTACCATTAACGGTAATCGAACTGGACCAACAGTGGTTGCAGAATGATGACCAGTTTGAAGTCACCCTGGATCCGAAAAAACTCAGCAACTGCAACAAGATCATATGCACCGGGACCGTGTTGATCAACCAGACCATAGAAGATTTATTGCCACATTGCGTGAATGCCCGACAGATTTTCATTGTTGGCCCGACTGTAGGTTGCCTGCCCGATCCGCTGTTTGACCGGGGAATTACGCGGCTGGGCGGTTGCGCCGTGCTGAATACCACCGAATTCCTGCGTTTATGGGCAGCCCAGGAAAAGTGGCGAAATTCCACCCGACGCTATGTGTTGAGCCCGGATTCAGCTTATCCGGGTTGCACGCAGCTTCTGAAAGACGGGGCTCGTAGCAATCAGTGAACTAGCCCGAGAGCGGTATCTATAAGAATTACGGTGACAATTGCCCGAATGCTGAAGTCAATCTGCTTCGCGCTTCAACTTTCTCTTCATCTGTCCTCGACAATTCGACGTTTTGCATTTGCACTCGAATGATCTCGCCAAAAAATCTTCCGTTGCCTGATAATCGCAGGTCACGATATCCGCTGAATTAATCTCCTTAATGGCCACAAATGCTTCTTCTTCCTGGTCAAAGTAGGTGTTCGGATCACAGGAATGCAAGATCAAACCGGTAAACCATTCATCGTAGATGTGCACGCCATGTTTTTTTTGCACGGTGTGCAATTCAGCCGTGGGTCTGATAATGCCGCTATAAATGCAGGCAATCACTTCTCCGGGACTAAAATGGGTTTTGGACACGATGCAGTATCCAAATTCCGGACGATTGACTTTTTCGAAATTTTCCCGGGTTGGTTCGTTTTCCGCTATCGGTATCCAATCCGGATAAAGTCGAATCGAGTCGTCGTTCATTTCAATTGACTCCATACTGAGGGTTTGTAAAGTAATGGACCGGACCATATTACTACATCCGGTCCGATTGGTCGTAGTCGTCGACCTCCACATCTTCGCGTTCCCAACTGTATTGCCTGTGCGGTAGCAGCATGGCGGTAAAAACGATACGCAGTCACTGCGTATCGGCGCTGGTGTAGGGCCGATTTTTTAATATCCATCGATGCAATACTATCCTCGCCTCGAAGACCTTCCGGTAAGACACGGATCATTTTTTCAGCCGAACAATGGTACCGGATATCTCGAACGGTTTTTCTGTGCTTCGTTTCCCGTTCATCATCGTTTCCTCTACAGGTCAACGATGAGCTAAAACTATCTCTTGGGCAATCAGACTATTCGGTCAACATAGTATTGACGGGTTGCACCCGGCAGAAATAGTCCTTGTGTCTGTAGTAACGGTAAGAAACTCAAGAAATAGTCGTGTGGCAATACCCTTACGAAGATTGTTTTTTGATGATCGCAAGGAAAATCACCTCATCTTTGAATATATGACCAGGCAAATTCCGATCATCGGACAAGTGGCGGGTTATTAATCGACCCTGGCAACAGGTATAATGGAAAAAACGATGGAATCAACTGATGCCGAATATCTCCGATTGTAGTGTAATGCTGTTCCCCTGGGATGCGAAGAAGCCAAGGGTAAGCGATATTGTCGAAGCCGCGAAACTAGCCGAAGACCTCGGCTTCTACTCGGTTACTCTGCCCACACATATGACCACGCCACCGGGCTGGCTCTTCACTGATTTTGAAAACCGCGAACTACTCGATGCCAAAGTAATCGTGCCCGCAATTGCCGCGGCAACCTCGAGAATCAAAATTGGTTTTAATTCACTGTTACCGCCGCTGCTTCCGCCTTACGAATGGGCCAAGTACCTGTCTACCCTGGATGTAATGTCAGACGGACGTGTCATTTTTGGAGCCGCCGAGGGTTGGTGGGAAGAAGATTTTGCTGCCGTTGGCGTAAATAGAAAATATCGCGCGAGCATGTTTAACGAGCAACTCGAAGTAATCACCAGCTTGTGGACCAGGGATAAAACCACTTTCGAGGGCAAGCATTACCAGTTGAAGGATATGACCATGGAGCCCAAGCCGGTTCAAAAACCTTATCCACCAATTTGGATTGGAGGCAGCGTCAAATCGATCCATCGGGCAGCTCGTTACGGGGAGTGCATTGTAGCATTCTGGCCCGATGAGAACGCCGTGCAAAACGAGTGGATTCCGAAACTGAAGGAGGAAGGCGAGAAATGGGGCACCGATCCGAAATTGTGTGCGTTTTCGTTTGTCTATGTGGCCAGAAACGAAAAGGATTACGAGTCGCAGCTGCCGAAGCTGCGCCTGGCGGTATCCTTTGAAGATGAGACCATCAATCCGAGCGATGTTACCATCAGCGGCTCACCCGAACGTTGTGCACAGCGGATCAGGTCCATGGCAGATGCCGGAGTATGGCATTTTGTCCTCGAGTTTCAGTTTCATGGCCTGGAGCCGGTGAGTTTTGGCATGGCGCAGATGGAAGCTTTCGCCAGGGATGTGGCGCCCCTGTTGTAAAACTTACCGGCGCCGAGTATCGAGGGTTGCCGATACCGCGCCCTGGCTAAACCATGGCAACACCAAACCCAGCGACTGGACGGGAAAACACCCGTAAAGCCTGGAATGAAACCGGGGATAGCCGATAGCGTCGAAAATATTGCAACCATGGCGAAAAGAATATAATTGAAGTGATGTTTATGGAAAAAAATGAGGAGCAGCAAATCCGGACGAATCGGAATCGGGTTACCCGGTGTTCGTATTTCTTTTTCCGATCAACAGGACTATCCCATTAACGAAGGCAACTTGAGCAGAGTGAGTAACGGAAAATACATCAACACCGCGGATGAACAGATTCGGCTGGAGCGCGTCGTCAAACGCTATCGGCAGCTGATCGAAAAGGCCGACAGTCCGCATGAATGGGCATTTGCCTGGCGCACCGAGATCAACCGCGGCGGGTTCCGAACGGTCGATTTTCTGATGCAGACGATTGTTGATGCGGGCAAATGCATTGGTTGCTCATCCTGTGTCACCATTTGTCCGGTGGATGTATTCGACTATGAGGATGAACAGCCCATCGATACCCGCACCGGAGCCTGTGTGCAATGTGTGTTGTGTGCCGATGTTTGCCCGGTGTTACGACCTGCCGATAATGATTTGCCGGACCAGCTTGGTTTTCGCCTGCCAAAAACGGATGAAGGTTACGGCCCTTATAGCTATGGCCAGTATGTACGCGCAACGGAGCCCGGAATTTTAAACAGGGGGCAGGACGGTGGAATGGTTTCGGCACTACTTATCCACGGCATGGAAACCGGCACTCTGGGTGGGGCAGTACTGGGTGATGTTGTCCCGGATAACCGGCAAATCGGCAGGCCACGGCTGGCCACCGACCGGGATTCGGTGTTGGCCTGCGCCGGGTCACGCTACACCTATTCCCCTAACCTGATCGCGCTACAGCAGGCCGTGCGTGAAAACATTTCACCGATTGCGGTGGTTGGTGTCCCGTGCCAGGTGGATGGCACACGATTGCAGCAGCACTCCAGCATTCGTCTTGAACTGGCCAACTGGTATCGGAAAAACATCTCCCTGGTAATCGGCCTGTATTGTTCAGAGGCCTTCACCCATGAAAGTATCAACAAGTTGGCGAGGATGATCGATGTAGACCCACTGTCTATCGAAAACATCAATATCAAGGGTAAAGTTATCGTTCGTCTCGATGGTGGCGAAACCCACAGTGTGTCACTGGCAAAATATCGGGAATTCGCGCGCCCGGCCTGTCTTTACTGCCTGGATTATGGAGCGGAGAATGCCGATATCGCGGCAGGTGGCATCGGTCTCGATGGCTGGACCTACACGCTGGTCCGAACCGAACGAGGCCACAGGGCTTTTCAGGCGGCGCTTGCGGATGGCTGGCTCGAGACTCGGCCGCTGGATGACGAACCCAGGGGCGAAATGCTGATGAACAAACTGTCTGCTCACAAGAAGATAAATCGGCCGCTGCCGGCACAGATGCCCACTCTGGCCGAACGCCAGGCGCTGAATTACCTTGACCCGAAAACCTTTTATACCAAAGGGCCGGGTGCGCCAAAGGAGGAAAGTTGACCATGGCCGCTAACGAGCTGACCGACCTGAATGTCATGGTCGCTGGGCAGGGAGGTGACGGATCGCTGACCGTGATCTCGGCGCTGACTGAATTGCTGGCGCGCCGTGGCTACCATCTGTATATGTCGCGTAATGTTGCCTCTCGTATCAAGGGCGGTCACGCGGCGGCGATGATGCGTGGTTCGTTACTTCAACGTGGCTGTATGGGAGATCACATAGACCTTCTGGTTGCTTTCGATCAGGAGGCAGTAGACATGGCGGCAACCCGGATGGCCGCTGAAAGTATTATTATATTCGACTCTTCCGACGGTGCCTTGGGCCGTGATGCCCTGGCCAAGACTGTACGGGTAGTCGAAGTTCCGTTCGGCCGCTTTGCGGTGCGTGATCTACGCCGGGATCTGTTTAAGAACAGCCTCAGCTTTGGTGTCTTGTCACATATTCTGTCGATCGATGAAGCAGAGGCAATAAACTGCCTGCACCATACCTTCCGGCGGTTACCGAAGGACGCGGTCGCAGCCAATACACGCGCCTTCAACAGCGGTCGTCAATACGCCTCTGAATTGTACCCGCGGCAGGACCGATGGATACTGGCCGAGGCAGAGCGTAGCGAGCAGCTGTTGATCAACGGGAATGATGCGGTGGCGGTCGGGTTCATGCTTGCCGGCGGGCGCTTCTTTGCGGGCTACCCCATCACCCCGGCCACCGAAATACTGGAGTGGTTACAGAAGCACAGCTCCCGCTTCGAGGCGGTAGCGATGCAGGCCGAGGGTGAGCTTGCCGCCATCGATATGGCCCTGGGAGCGGCGATGACCGGGGTACGCTCGATGACGGCTACATCGGGACCGGGTTTTGCCCTGATGCAGGAGACGATCAGCCATGCAGGTTCGGCCGAAATCCCGCTGGTCGTGGTTAACTGCCAACGCGCCGGGCCGTCCACCGGTATGCCGACCAAACCCGAACAGAGCGATATCGACATGATGGTTTTCGGCGCCAACGGGGACTTCCCCAGGGTAGTACTGGCGCCCGGTGAACCGCGTGACTGCTTCGAGCTGTCAGTGCTGGCAACCAACCTGGCGCAACAGTTGCAATGCCCGGTGATTCTGGCGCTGGATCAGGCGGTCAGTCAAAATGCGAGCACGATCGAACCCTTTGATCTCGATGCGGTTCAGTTGCAGCACGCCAAACAGCTGGATGCATCCGAGCTCCGCCAGATGAGTGAATATCGACGCTACCAGGTAACCGCCGACGGCGTATCACCCTGGGCGGTACCGGGAACGCCGGGCGGCGAAAGCCTGGTCACCGGGAATGAAAGAAACGAATGGGGCCAGGTTTCCTCGGACCCGGAAAACCGTCGCACCATGGTTGACAAACGACAGCGCAAGCTGGATTCGAATCTGCAGTTGCTGCCGCGTGGTAATTCATGGGGTGACGCTGATGCATCCATTGGCCTGCTGGGTATCGGCATGCAAAAGGGCGTGATCGAGGAAGCGCAGCAGCGCCTTGCCGCCGCGGGGCTTGGTATCAAATGCCTGCAGCCTCGAACCATCTGGCCGGTAATCGATGAAACCCTTGACTTTATCCATTCCTGCGAGCGGGTATATGTCATCGAACATAACCAGGGCGGGCAACTTGCCCGGCTTCTGCTTGCAGCAGGTGCAAGCGAAGCGTGTATCGGCAGTATTCGCAAATACGATGGCGAACCGTTCAGCCCCGGCGATCTATGTTCGGAAATCCGGCAGGCCGAGGCCGACAGACTAGGGGAGACAGCCTGATGACCAGGACCTATGAGCCGAACGAGCCCATCTGGTGCGCCGGCTGCGGCCATTATGGCGTGCGCAACGCGCTATTGGCCGCCTTTCGCCAGATGCAGATCGAATCCCACCAGGCCATGGTCCTGGCCGGTATCGGCTGTGCGGGTACGCTGCAAAATAATGTCAGCGCTTATGGTTATCACGCGCTTCATGGCCGCGTATTGCCGGCGGCGACCGGGGTGAAGTTGGCAAATCCCCGGCTCGAAGTGATTGCCGTTGGCGGAGATGGTGATGGTTATGCCATTGGTTGTGGTCACCTGATCCACTCGTTCAAACGCAATCCCGGGGTAGTCTATATCCTGATGAACAATGGCACCTACGGGTTGACCAAGGGTCAGCACTCGCCCACGGCTGATGACGAGGGCATTGCCGAACAGGTCCTGGATGGTATTCAGCTCGGCCTGTCGATACCGGGCAGCAGTTTTATCGCCCGAGGGTCGAGCGCCTCACCGGTACAGCTGGAGGCGCTGATAGTTGCGGCCATAGAACATACGAGGGCAGGGTTGGGTTTTGCCTTCCTTGAGGTTCTATCGCCTTGCGTTACCTACAATGATACTTATCCCGCCTGGGCGGGACGCATGGTCAATGTCGACGAGCTTGCGGACTACGATAGTGACAACCGGGTTGGCGCATTCGCCACAGTCAACGGCCTGCTGGCCGAAAACCGGTTTGCCACCGGCCTGATATTCAAGCAGGGCGGGAGCTCCCCGGAGCGCAGGCGCCTGGACGGTGGACAGGCGCCACTTTGCGACCTGGACATCAGTCCCGGCAGCCACCTTTCCGAGTTCCACGAGATCATGGCAGGTTATGAGGTTTGACAAACCTGCATGCCAGAGTAATGCCTGATGGCACAGCAAACGGCAGGTAGGCAATCGGCACGAGTATTGTGTCTCAGTGGCGGTATTGGTGGCGCCAAACTCGCGCTGGGGTTATACCGTGTTCTCGACCCCTGGGAACTTGCGGTTCTTTCCAACACCGGGGACGACTTCGAGCACTTCGGACTCTACATTTCACCGGATCTCGATACCGTCATGTATACCCTCGCCGGTGAAAATAATATCGAGCAGGGATGGGGCCGGGCCGGGGAAACCTGGACATTTATAGAACAGATGCAACGCCTGGGCGGCGCCACCTGGTTTCGTCTCGGCGACGGTGATCTGGCCATTCACATGCGCCGTACCGAACTGCTCGGGCAGGGAAAAAAGTTGGGCGAGATAACGGCCGAACTTTGTCATCGCCTGAATGTCGAGGCCGACCTGCTGCCGATGAGTGACGATCCCGTTCGCACCGTGGTGGCCACGGCGGACGGCCGTGAGCTGATGTTCCAGCACTACCTCGTGCGTGAACTGGCTGAGCCGGTGGCGCGTGAATTCAGGTATGTCGGCGCCGACCAGGCCCGGCCGAATCCGCATCTGCTTTCATTGCTTCAGGAGCCCGGCCTGCAGGCGATCGTTATTTGCCCGTCGAATCCCTACGTCAGCATCGATCCCATACTGGCGGTGCCGGGTATACGCGATGCGCTCAAGGCCTGCCAGGCACCGATCGTGGCGGTCAGCCCTATTGTCGGCGGCCAGGCAATCAAGGGCCCGCTGGCGAAAATGCTCGCGGAACAACAACTGCCGGTGAATGCCCTGACGATAGCCGAATGTTACCAGGACCTGCTTTCGGGGTTTGTACTCGATATACAGGATGCGGAGCTCGCCACTGCCCTGAAAATTCCTGCACGGGTTACCAACACGGTAATGCTTTCTTTGCAGGATCGGGAAAACCTGGCGCGGACCGTGCTCGAGTTTGCCCGGGAATTGGGGGCGTAAGCGATTAACCCGCATTTTTCACCACCCTCCTGCTGCAGCTGCCGATATGCTTGCT
>JAAESG010000150.1 GCA_024229615.1 Gammaproteobacteria bacterium
CGCGTAAAGGTCACGCAAATAGTCGGCGTCGCTCAAGTCGGCGAGGTTGGGGCAGGTATCCATTGGGCTAAGGGACGGTTCACTAACAACTTAATCGTTTTCCTCGATTAAGATCGCCCTTGGATGACAGCGGCTACTCGAAATGATTCCATAGTTAATGTAGTAGGCGCATGCGTCACGATAGGTTCGGGAGGAAGCCATGAACGAGTTTCGCGGTTACGAGGCATCGCACGAGGAATTCATGCGATTGTATTACCGTTCGTTGCCGGAAGACCACCGCCGCCGCTACGCCGCGGTCGAAGCGCTGAAGATCGGTTTCGGCGGCATCGCCTACGTGGCGCGGGTCTTTGGCATGAGCCGGCGCACGATCTACACCGGGATGCGCGAGCTCGAGGCGATGAGCGACGACGACCCCGAGCATCCGCGGCGTCCCAGCGGCGACGAGCGCCGCATCCGACGACCCGGAGGGGGTCGACCGAAGGTGACGCAACGCCAAGCGGGGCTGGAGGAGACGGTCGAAGACATCCTCGAAGCGCACAGCGCCGGCAGCCCCACCGACGAAACCGTGCGCTGGACGGATCTCAAGCCGATGCAACTGTCCCGGGAGCTGTTGCGGCGCGGCTACGAGATCGCGCGCAACACGGCCGCCAAGCTCTTGGATCGGGCCGGCTATCGGCGTCGTTCCCTGCGCAAGGAGTTGGCCACCGGCCATGTCGATCCGGACGAGCGCGACCGACAGTTTCGCCATATCGACGCATTGCGTCGGCAGGCCCGCGGGCAGGGTAATCCCGTATTGTCCGTCGACACCAAGAAGAAGGAGCCGCTCGGCGACCTGTATCGCCGCGGGCAATGCTACAGCACCGACGAGCAATACGTTTACGATCACGACTTTCGCCACCTCGCCTCGGGCTTCCTGGTGCCCCATGGCGTGTACGATTATTACGACAACGCCGGCTTCATAACCTTGGGCACATCGCGCGAAACCGGGGCGTTCGTCTGCGATGCCATCGCGTTGGCTTGGGAGGAGGATCGCAAAGCGCGCTACCCCGACGCCGAAGAAATTCTGTTGACCTTCGACGCCGGAGGCGCCAACTCCGTTCGTTCCACGCGTTTCAAGGAGGACCTCGTGGCGCTGAGCGAACGCTTGGGTCTGCGCTTAGGTTCTTTTGCTTTTAGCGTGACGAAATAAATGCAATAAATTCAATAGGTTGCACGATTACCTGCCAAGTCTATAGAGACGCGTTGGAACAGGTTTTCGACATTGAAAATGCCATAACAACGACGTTTCAATACCTTGATTTTATTATTCAGACCTTCAACAAATCCACTATTAAGCCTATTTATAAAATAATTTAATGTTTCATTCCACAGCTTTTTCAATGTCTTTATGAAAGTATTAAAACAGGTGAGGTCGCTTTTTTCGACATTCGCTATCCATTGCTTTATTTTACGTTTCGCTTGCCTTGGCGAAAGAGATTGATTGAATATTGAAGTCAGTTTATTCGTGAAGTTATAGGCTTTTTTCATCGGAGGTGAATATTCAAACATCAAGTTCAATGTTTCTTTATCTTCATCCGAGAGGTCGGAATAGTTTTTCCTCAATATCCACATTATGTTTTTGAGTTTCCTGTAATCATCTTCGGAAAGCTCCGATTTCAAGCGTTTCATTTCTTTCTTGCGCAGAGTTTCGATGGCTTTGCGATAATTTTTCGCTACATGAAATCGATCAATGATAATGTTGACTTTCGAGCCGAACACTTCTTTTGCCGGATTAATGAAACCGTCATACATATCGCAGCATACATTCTCTACTGTTTTTGCTAAGTGCTTGGGAATACTGGATAAAAAGTCTTTTACCGTATCTTTTTTTCGGTTTTCCAAAATACCTAAAACCACGGATCTCCCATTTACTTTCGTACTTATTATGACGACGAAATCCTTATGTCCTTTCTTTAATGATATTTCATCAATACCCAAGTCTCTTATTTTTTCTATTTTCGACCAATCCATTTTGCCGGGAACATGATTTTTTATAATGCTGACAATCCTTTTATAAGTTATATTTTCTTGCCTTCCAACATCTTGAACCGTACTGTTGATTAATAGGTCGAGAATATATTTCGCATACAACTCCGTGCAATGTCCCGTACTTTGGTACCAAGATGGTTTTTCGCTGGTAGTCGGGCAGCCATCGCAATCAGTGCATCTATATCTAATCGGCTGGAATTCTATGTAAACCGAGTTTCCAAACGAGGGCATATGATTTAATGTAACCGTTTTGTTCAAACCATGGTATTTAGTTATATAGTTGCCGCATTGTTTACAGTAAGTTCCTGTTTTCGTGCTTTCCACTCGCACGATAATATCAGCATTGTCTAGTGTTCTTACATTAATAACATCAATATCGGGAAGATTGATTGGGACGGAAATAGTGGTCATTTGTTTAACATGGAAGCAAGTGAGTTATCGCCATATCATATTGTTTTTCAAGGGATTTGTCAGCCACGCCAAAAGCAAAAGAACCATACTTTTGTGATTGGCTCAAGGATATAGTGTCAGGTCTTGATCCGTGCCTTTATCGACATCAAGATCGTTGTTGTAATTGATTAGCGAGGCCCACTC
>JAAESG010000151.1 GCA_024229615.1 Gammaproteobacteria bacterium
CGCGGAGCCAATTTGTGGCTTCTCTTTCCTAAAATTGACGGCTTTAACCATAGCAAAACTCGTTCAGAAATTCCCACAAATAATCTCTAAAAATCCAATGAAGCTGCACAACAAAAAACGTTCAGGCTGGATCACCTGATACATACCTAGTGCATCTATTCAGTTGCCATTTCCTGGGGAATATAGGAAGTATAAACATCCTGTTTTGACGATTCCACCAATAGTCTTATTGCCCCGGTGCATCGATCGTGACCAGGTCACCCAGCGCAATTTTTATTTCGGATAAGTTGGGATAACGGCGGTCGAAATAGTCGTCAGCGTTTTTGACGCATATTAATGCGCGAACGCCAGGTTGTTCACCAGAGCTAAGACGCATTTCCAGTTGGTAATCCACATTGCTCGGCCCGTCGAACACCTCGAATGTCAATGCTGCGTAGGTTGTTCGTCCAAAAGCATGATCATTTCTTTCTATGACTTTGGTCACGTTAAAACGACCGGGAAAGATTATCTGTTGAGGCTGTCCTGCTTGACGAATATTTTGCATTAAAATAAAACAATGGGGTGTAAAGCGATCAATATCACCTTTAAGAGTCTGCTTACCATTTCGGAAGTAGACACGTGCGAATTCATTGGGGATTTGATATTCATGGTTGATTTGCACGTACGATCCCGGTTTCACCGCAGGACGTTTGGATGTTTTTGAATAAGTGCCGCCGGCGCAACCAGTTAGAAATACGACCAGGAAAATCAGGGCAAGACTGGGGTTGAATCGAGTGATTAACATGAAAGCTCCTTTTACGTTGATGCTAATTATGACAGCAGAAGTTAGCTTGAGTTTGATTTTATATGGTCGGGGAGGCAGGATTCGAACCTGCGGCCACTCTACCAGGCTGAGCTACACCCCGATTGCTTATTATCGCCCCGAGCTCTTTGCACATTGGCAGTTTGGGGTTGGCTTTGCGGCTGGATGATGGTATCCGTATGAGCGGAGTCGTTCACGTACGGTTCTGCGAGAGCCTTGGGGTGAAATTCCCCAGGACTACTCACCTCGCCTGGGGCTACAGCTTTATTTTTTAGTTCAATATCCAGATAGGAAATTCTGACATTGATGATGTGAAATAACGGCTGCCCTTCTGCCGGAGAATAAATATCTTGTCTGCCCGGGACCCGAATGCCGAAATTCATGACCTATGCCCGACTTCAGTGCTCGCCCGTTCGAATGAGCAACATGCGTCGATCAAACAGGATCTGCTCGACCTGTTTTACGCCCACAGAGACGAGCACACTAAGACGAGCGGTCCGGTTTACGCCAGCCGTGACAATCTTTACGAGTTATACAAGGATCATCCGGCGTTTGCCGCGCTAATCCAGTTCATTCTTGATTCGGTCTTCCAGGTTGCCGCCAACGACAAGGCGTGGCAGAACCCACAGAACATCGACGTCAAGCTGACCGGGGTCTGGTTCCAGATCAGTAACGCCAATGGCCGGCATGAGACCACGTGCATGGCAATTGCTCGTGGTCAGGCGTCTATTATGTGCAGGCGGGAGAGTCCAGTCGTTCGAGCAGTGATCGCAGGAATGGATTACTGAACGGCGTTACCCGCTTCTATGGCCCCTACATGGAATTCCTTGCCGGCGGGCACGGGGAGTTCGGCCATCTCTATCTGGAGTACGGGTCTTGGGATTCGTTTCCGGAGAACGGGAAGATCGCGGTGTTTCCCTCCTACCTCAAGCACATGGCTTTTCCCTGCAGCGGTGAGCAGGATCGAGTTATCGTCTCATTCCACGCGCAAGTGGACGGGGAGAGCGAGCTGCAATACAGCTACCAGTTTGACTAGCCGATTTCCCGTCCAGGATTCGCGGTAGATCCTCACCCGTCAAACTTGCCATATCATGTTGCGATCTTGTTCAATGTTTCGAGCAAGCGGTCGGGTGACATATTCTCCTTGATCGGAACGATTGCTTTCACTTCCGTCCGCAAATTCCGGATGATTTGCCTGCGGCTAATTGAGCTGAAATCATCGAGGTCGCTGACAAGCTCCCGTTCTATCTGACCTTCCAGATAGAGTTGGCGGGGCTGAAAGAGGCTCCGGCCGACCCACTCACGTTTCGCTCTCATTCCTCGCAGGGTCACTTTGTGTCTGACCTGCTGGCAAGTCTCTTTAGGCCATGGCTCCGTATTGTCATTGAATCTGCCATAGGGGATGCAGACTCTCGCCGTGTAGCGCAGGAAGCCTTCCTCAACATGGACGTCATGACCCTTGATTACCTCCCGCAGATATCTCTCAGCATCTTTGTTATTGTCACCCGCGGGTGGCGCCACCGGGATACTTGCCGCCGGTTCTGGCGTGGCGGGAGTGGGGGGCGCCGCAGGTTCCGTTACCATCGTGCAGATCGTAGTAATCTGTTCCTGCGTAAATCCCTCGCTGAGGTAGAAGCTGATGTTATCGCGAGTGCAGGCGGCATGCGCGTTGGTTGCGGTTAAAAAGAGCAGCGCGATGGCCGCAATTACCAAGTGGTTTTTCATCCAAAAAACTCCATACCTGTCAGGTTAGCGCAGAAGCGGACTGCGTGGCAGTGTCCGTCCAGGCGCCGGGTTTGCTCCGCTACAACGAGTATAGGAAGTATAAACATCCCATTTTCATCATTCCACCAATAAACGAACCAGGACTGGAGACGCTGTCGGGCCCTGGTCTTGTGCTGACATGATAGTCACGTCCCCTTGTCGGGACACGAGACAAAAGGTTCACGGCAGCATCGGCGCGAATCGAAAGATTCTTGCAGAGTATAGAGAAAAGTTGGCTCCCCATCGTGGACGCATATCGAACTATTTGCTTAGCGCCATCGAGAGAAATCAGGGCCGTTTCCGATAGTATCAGTAAATTTCGAATAGTCGGAATTTAATCCGTAATTCTGAAAAGCTGACGCTGAGTATTTTTCGATGAGTAACGGAAAACGGCCCTATCAGCCATTTACATGCCGTTGGAATAAACAAGTACGGGTGGACCGTTGCAACAATCTATGTCAAATCGGATGCCAAAGCAGAGTGGACTAACGTTAATGCCCGAATGGCGTCATTAATCTCGTTTTTGGCGTAAATACTTAGTTTGTCTTGCTCGCGAATCGATCCTGGATCACTTCCGCAGAGTAATTTTTCGATGTCGTTTCCATTCCACAAGCTCTTTCTTGCAAACTCGTTTTTCCAATTCATCAAACACACCTTCCTGTGTATCCTTCAATTTAGATTCCAAGCCAGGCCGGTGAAGGTTGTCCGGCTTTATGGGCGCTACCCGAGGCTTGGAAAATTAGATTGCCTTCTTAATCGGCACCACATCAGCACCAGTCTTCAATCCATCCAAATAGTCTGAGTACCATTGCATCATCTGGGTGCGTTCAGCGAGGTACTGAGACTGGTTGTAGGCGGCTCTAACCTTGTTCCGGTCACGATGGGCAAGTTGTCGCTCTATGACGTCAACCCGAAACCCTGTCTCATTTAAGATGGTGCTGGCTGTAGTTCTAAATCCGTGCGCGGTTGCGTCGAAATTCAGCCGTTTTCGAATCGCATAGGTCAGGGTGTTTTCGATCATCGGTTTTCGAAAGTCATGATTCCCGGGGAATACAAAACCGCGTGAACCTGTAATCCCTTTGGCTTTATTCAGTACATCGACGGATTGCTGGAAAGCGGAACAACGTGTTCCTCCTTCATCTTCATTTTTTCGGCAGGGACTCGCCAGATTGCTTTTTTAAGGTCGATATCAGTCCACTCGGCGCTACGCAGTTCCCCAGGCCGAACAAAGGTATTCATAATCAGTTGGAGTGCGTAGCGGGTTACAACATAGCCTCGATAGCTATCGAGGGCTTTCAAGAAGTCGGGTATTTCGCTTTGTTTCAGTGATTTCCGATGCTGGACTTTTCGGGTTTCGACAATGTCCTTGAGGACATCGACCGGGTTGTATTCTGTATATCCGGTTTGAATTGCGTATCTGAATATGGAACTGATTCGCTGCTTTATACGATTAGCGATATCTAAGGCACCTCGGTCCTCTATTTTCTTCACCACAAATAGAACGTCAGTAGTGCTAATGTCCACGATTGTCATATTCCCAAGGTGGGGGAGGGCATCTAGTTTGATGGTTCTCCAAACACGCTTTGTATGGTGTTCGCTCTACTTGTCGGATTCCTTCTTTAACCAGGCTTCTGCGACCTGCTTGAAAGAGTCTTGCCTATTTGTTGCCGGAGTTGTTTCTTGTGGGTTCCAGGATCAATCCCTTTATCCAGCAGATTCCTGGCCTCCTGGACTTTATCCCGAGCATCGGTCATCGATACGACCGGATAGACCCCCAGTGCTAGGACTTTTTCACGTTTGTTGATTCGATATTTCAAGCGCCAGTATTGGCTGCCATTTGGATTGATCAGCAAATACATCCCTCCAGCATCGCTCAGTTTGTAGGGTTTAGCCTTAGGTTTGGCGTTTCTGACGGTTACGGCGGCTAGTTTTCCGGTGGTGCTTTGACGGGCCATTTGGGGGTATATTTTCTGTATCGAACTGAGATACCCCCAATTAGTCGGGATGTCATGGGAAGAATAGGGAAGTAGAGATAACATGAAACGACCGTTTAAAGCCGTTTCGTGTTTTATTCAAGAACTCTGGAAAAGTACTGATAAAGAAGAAGTGGCTCCCCGGCCCGGGCTCGAACCAGGGACCCAATGATTAACAGTCATTTGCTCTACCAACTGAGCTACCGGGGAATAGAGGACGCGTATACTAAATGAATAAAAATAATACAGCAACCAAATTTGTCAAACACATCCGGTAGCGTTGACGCTGCTGAATTCGTGTTGGGAGATCGAAGCCGCGAGGCTAACCCGCATTTCTCACCAGTATCCCGAGTGATGTGATGCGGCACTCCGACGCAGGACAGCTACGTGTGAACGCCGGGCTGGACTGAGAGTCATAGCCGTAGCTATGGCTCGAAGGAAGCCCAAGTTCAAGCGTAGCTGGACAAGTCAGCGCCGGGATAGGGCTCGGGCCGATTACAAAGCGCTGGTCTTCAAAATACCAACGCGGAAAGAAAGTCGTCAACGCGAGTTCGGGATAAACAATCAGCTGGGCGCCTTTATCCTTCGCCTGGCGCATCAGTTCGATCATGCGCGCGACCCTGGACTGACACGACTCGTCGTGCTCGATAGGGCCGAGTTGGGCGGCCGCGGTCTTGATAATTCGGATGGTTCATTTGCTTCATCATGTCGATCGGTGCAACATGACCTGCAGCAGCAGGTTGGCCCCGGCAGCCAGTTGCTCGGGTTCGGTGTATTCGCGGATGTTGTGGCTAATTCCGCCCCGGCTCGGTATGAAAATCATCGAGGTAGGACAATTCGGGGCGAACATCTGCGCATCGTGGCCTGCGCCGGACGGCATTTGCCTGCAGCTGAAGCCAAGCGCTTGCGCGGTTTGTTCGACCAGTTCGATCATCTCGGGATCGAACGCGACCGGCTCGAAGCGCGCCAGCGTTCGGCTTTCTACCTGCACACCCTCGGCCGTTGCTATCTCATCGATATAGGACTGAAGTTTCTGCTCTGCCTGTTGCAACAGGGCTTCATCGATGTTGCGCAGGTCGACGGTGATAACAGCCTGCCGCGGGATCACGTTGATCAGGTTGGGGTTCAGGTTTATCTGGCCGATAGTGGCAACCTGTCCTTTACCGATTTCTGCCGCCAGGCGCCTGGCTTCGACACTTATTTGTGCCGCGACATAACCCGGATCGTGACGAAACTGCATCGGTGTGGTGCCGGCGTGATTCGAGGTTCCGGATATCGTGTACTCGGTCCAGGAAATTCCCTGCACGCCGGTTACCGCACCGATCAGGAGGTCTTCCTGTTCCAGTACCGGCCCCTGTTCGATGTGCAGTTCCACGTAGCTGTGCGCGCGAAATCCGCCGACTGCAGCGTCCCCGGCATAGCCGATGGCGCTCAGCTGATCATTGACCGTTTTGCCGTCGATGCCTTCGACGGCGAGCATTTCGTCGAGGTCGAGGGCACCCTGGTGGACGCCGCTACCCATCATGTCCGGTGCGAAGCGCGCGCCTTCCTCGTTGGTGAAAAATGCCACCGCGATCGGTCGTTTGGTGGAAATGCCAGTATCGTTCAGGGTTTGCACGACTTCGAGACCGGCGAGCACGCCGAGGTTGCCGTCATAGGCCCCCCCGGTTGCAACGGTATCGATGTGCGATCCCGTCATCACGGGGTCACCCTGTTCGTCTCCTTTGCGAATGCCGACGACGTTACCGATCCGGTCGACGCTGATTTCGAGGCCCAGTTCCTGCATCCAGCGGCACACCAGGTCGCGGCCCTTGCGGTCGTCCTCGGTTAACGCGAGCCGACAGACACCACCGCCCTCGAGTGCGCCGATTTGGGCCAGTTCCCCGATGCGTGCGCCGAGCCGGTCGCTATCGATACGTAGTGTGTTCAATGGGAAAGTATAGGAAGAATAAACACCCCATTTTCCTTATTCCACCTAGAAAAGAAAGATATTAATGACGCCGTCCAGCTCCGAAATCTGACTGAATTCCGCCGACACGCCCAATATCGCCTAGAGCGCCTACTTTTGGTGCACCTTCCCGCCGGTCAATCCTGTCACAATCAGCTAGCAGGCATGCCGGCCACCTGCCGCTATCTTTGCTAGCAGTAATTTGCTGAGTTGACTGAGTCAAACTGATCTCGTCGGTTACCCGAACAAACCTATTTGGAGCAGCGGTCTGCTCTCGGGTAACGGCTTGAATTCTTTTGATTCCGCTTTTCTCTGAAGGTGTGCAAGTATCTGCCTGAGAGCCTGCCCCGCGAGCGCAGCGAGTGCATTGGGTATCACCGCAGGGTGGCGCACAGGGACGTGCGTCATGAAAATGGATATTCAAATTCAGTGCGCCCGGGGCACCGGACCGACCAAACCGCTGGATCAACGTTACTGCGCCTGTGCGGCCTGTCTTTTTCGAATAACCTGCCTTCCTCGGCCAACTTCTGCTTGAACACCGGGTAGTACTTCGATACTAACTGATAGAGGAGTGTCTTCTCGGGCCGATGGCGCTGATAGTGAAAAGCGCCGGGATCCGCACAGGCATTCCTTGCCGTAACGACGGTGGACATGATTCGCTTCCAGGCGATTCAGAGTGAATGCCGAGTCTGGCGCTGGCGGGGCATCTGGGCAAATTCGATCTATCCGATTTCACCCGCGAGAAAACCTTCGAAATCGCTTTTCGTTACTTCATGAACTAATCGGTCTGCCCGGGAGCAACGAGGCTCCCGGGCGGTCGGCTTGCGCAATCACCCGCTCCGCCGTGGAATGATGCAGTCCCAGTTGGCGGACAATAGTGCCAACACGCCACTTCTGCCGGATCGATGCGAGCAGCCGCATCAAGAGCCAGATTTGCCGCCGACTGGTAAGCATCGACCAGGGCACTATCAATTCCGGGCTATTTTGAGGTAACCCTCGCCATCGACCGCGGTATAGTGTGTGTCGCCATCGTTGATCGCCTCGATTGCCGCGTTACGCATGTGTTCGGGAGTGTCGAAATCAGGTTCGCCTGCCCCCAACCCGATAACATCGTGTCCCTGGGTGCGAAGCTGGCTAGCTAAATTTGAAACTGCTAAAGTGGGGGATGGTTATATCGCGCGTACACGTTTTGATAAATCGTTGAACACGACTACTCGCCTGATTGATTTATTGAAGCAACAACCGAAGTATACGAAGCCGCCATTACCTGTAAAGAACAGTCTGTCTATCAATAACTAAATAAACGCTATGGCAAAGAATTTTCAGCTCGAAACCCAGTTCGAGCCGACCGGAGATCAACCGCAGGCGATCGATTCGCTGATTCAGGGTATCGAGGATGGTTTGATGCATCAAACTCTGCTTGGTGTGACCGGTTCCGGTAAGACATTTACTGCTGCTAATGTGATTCAGAGGCTCAATCGGCCCGCTATCATCATGGCCCACAACAAGACCCTGGCGGCACAGCTCTACGGTGAAATGAAGGATTTTTTCCCGCATAACTCGGTCGAATACTTCGTCTCTTATTACGACTACTACCAGCCGGAAGCCTATGTCCCGGCCTCGGATACCTTCATCGAAAAAGATGCCTCAATCAATGAGCATATCGAGCAGATGCGTCTGTCGGCGACCAAGGCGCTAATGGAGCGGCGCGATACCGTCATCGTTGCCTCGGTTTCGGCTATCTACGGTCTCGGGGATCCCGATTCGTATCTGAAGATGTTGTTGCACGTGGTTGTTGGCGATGAGATCGATCAACGGAGCATCCTGCGGCGTCTGGCGGAGTTGCAATACAAGCGCAATGACATCGAACTCAAACGTGGTACCTATCGGGTGCGTGGCGAAGTCATCGATGTACACCCGGCGGATTCAGACCGTGAGGCGGTACGCATCGAGTTGTTTGATAGCGAAGTCGAGAAAATCAGCCTGTTCGATCCTCTGACTGGAGAAGTCAGCAGAAACGTGAAGCGCATTACAGTCTACCCGAAGACCCACTACGCGACCCCGCGTGAAGTCATACTCGGTGCAATTCCCGAGATCAAGGAAGAGTTGCAACAACGCCTGGTTGAGCTCAGGCAGAGCGAAAAACTGGTCGAGGTGCAACGCCTCGAGCAACGTGTTAACTATGATGTCGAAATGATGCGCGAACTTGGCTACTGCAGTGGTATTGAGAATTACTCGCGATTTCTGTCGGGACGTCAGGCCGGGGAAGCGCCGCCAACCCTGTTTGATTACCTGCCCGAGGATTGCCTGTTGTTTATCGATGAAAGTCACGTCTCGGTACCGCAAATAGGCGGCATGTACCGCGGTGATCGATCGCGCAAGGAGACCCTGGTGGAATATGGGTTTCGTCTGCCGTCCGCGCTCGATAACCGACCGCTGCGTTTCGATGAGTTTGAACGTATGTCGCCACAAACCATTTTCGTCTCTGCCACTCCGGGCGACTACGAGAAAAAATTTAGCGGGGCTGTAGTTGAGCAAGTAGTGAGACCTACCGGGCTGGTCGATCC
>JAAESG010000152.1 GCA_024229615.1 Gammaproteobacteria bacterium
AGTTCCTGTCCTCAGTTCCTGTCCTCAGTTCCTGTCCTCAGTTCCTGTCCTCAGTTCCTGTCCTCAGTTCCTGTCCTCAGTTCCTGTCCTCAGTTCCTGCCCTCAGTTCCTGCCCTCAGTTCCTGCCCTCAGTTCCTGCCCTCAGTTCCTGTCATCCCGCGGCTTGACCGCGGGACCCAGGGGTATGGTTACACCGAATTGCGTTACCTGGATCCCGCCGGTCCGACGCATCGGGTCAAGCCGCGGTATGACAGGCACCGGTGGAAATCGTCACGAGAGTGGTATGACGGGGTAGTGCCAGGAATCGCTGACGGGGTGGTCCGAAGCTTCACAATAGCCTGCTGGTTAGCTGGCAATCAGCGCCTGCAGCGCTTCGTCATCGAAGCTCTTGTCGACCTTGAGATAAGCCACTCGATCGATCGCGTACACCGAAACCTCGTGCACACCTGCAATACTCGACGCGCCGTCGACGAATCGATCGATCTGATCCTGCCCGAGATCCTTTAGCGATACGATCTTTGACTGCAGGTACTTCGGGGTTTTCATCGTCAACGCCACCGCGAACCAGCTGCAAAGAATGCCGGCAAGCCATGCAAAAGTGGTCGAATAATCACCCGCTGCGAGCAAAAGCCCCCCTAGCAACCCACCCGCGAAGGCACCGATGAACTGCGCGCTGGAGAATAAACCCATCGCCGTACCTTTCATATCGGCCGGCGCGATGCGGGCCACCGTGGCCGGTAACATGGCTTCGAGGAAGTTGAAGGCGCCAAAAAACAGTACCAGCATTATGAACGCCGACAGGTAGCTGTTACTAAAGGTCAGACCGAGCTCAGCCAGTACCAGCATCGATACTGCGCTTAAGAACACGCCATGGGCTTTCTTGAATTTCTCGGCAACGATTACCATCGGCAACAGCAAAACCACCGACAACACAAAAACTGGCAGGTAAGTTTGCCAGTGCAAGGCTTCCTCGATCATCAGGCTTCGCTGCAGCACCAGTGGAAAAACCACGAAGGTAGCCGCCAGCACCAGGTGCAACACGAAAACGCCGAATCCAAGCTTGAGCAGTTCGACGTCACCGATAATACGCCCGATATCCTGAATCGAAAGCTGGGTATCACGGTGAAAGCTCTGACTGGGAGGGTCAGGCGTGATAAAGACAATCACCAGAATACCCAGTACGGCAAGCCCCGCGGTCATCCAGAAAAGTATGCGCAGGCCGAATTCAGCCGCGATGACCGGTCCGATAACCATCGAAATCATGAAGCTGGCGCCTATCGACATACCGATAATGGCCATGATTCGGATACGAACCTCCTCCCGAGTCAGATCGGCCGCCAGCGCCATCACCGCCGCCGCGATGGCTCCGAGGCCCTGCAACGCGCGACCGGCGATGACCTCGTTGATGCTGTCGGCTTCCGCGGCGACGATGCTACCGCCGCAAAAGATCAACAAACCGCCGACAATCACAATTTTTCGCCCGAAGCGATCCGATAGATAACCAAACGGCAGTTGAAACAGCCCCTGCGTGAGACCATAAATTCCAATGGCAAGGCCAATCAACACCGGGGTGGCGCCGGCATAGTCATCGGCATGCAGGCTGAACACCGGCAGAATCATGAATAACCCCAGCATGCGCAGGGCATAGACCAGCGCGAGGGAAAAAGCGGCTCTCTTTTCGGTTTCTAACATTCGCCAGGGGGATGTGTGTAACGGAAGGCGCGATTTTAGCGATTCAGCACGAAGATGGGAACCAATCAAAACTAATTCTGACTAAAGCGCGAAATAAAAACCCCAAGCCGTTATAATTTCCGGTTTCGCCTCACCGATCGCAGGTCAATGGATTCCATCACAATACGCGGTGCACGCACCCATAATCTGAAGAATATCGACATCACGCTGCCGCGTGACAAATTGATCGTGTTTACCGGTTTGTCGGGTTCAGGCAAGTCATCGCTCGCCTTCGATACGATTTTTGCCGAGGGCCAAAGGCGCTATGTCGAGTCATTATCAACCTACGCACGCCAGTTCCTGTCGGTCATGGAGAAGCCCGATATCGATCACATCGAGGGGCTGTCTCCGGCGATTTCAATCGAACAAAAGACGACCTCACACAACCCGCGCTCCACGGTTGGCACGATCACCGAGATCTACGACTACCTGCGTCTGCTGTTTGCCCGGGTCGGCACGCCACGCTGTCCGACCCACGACCTGCCACTTGAAGCCAGCACCGTGAGCCAGATGGTGGACCAGGTCCTCGCCCTGCCCGAAGACGAACGCCTGATGCTGTTGGCGCCGGTCGTCAGTAACCGCAAAGGTGAACACGTACAGCTCTTCGACAGCCTGCAGAAACAAGGCTTTATCCGCGCCCGTGTGAATGGTGAAATCTGTGAGCTCGACGAGCCCCCCAAGCTGGAACTGCGCAAAAAACACAATATCGACGTGATCATCGACCGTTTTAAGGTACGCCCCGATCTGAAATTACGTCTGGCCGAATCCATCGAAACCGCGCTGCACCTGTCCGACGGTATCGTCAAGATCGCCGCGATCGATGCAGACTCCACTTTCGAGGAAATGCGTTTTTCCGCCGTGTTCGCCTGCCCCGAGTGCGGCTACTCGATTAGTGAGCTGGAGCCCCGCCTGTTTTCGTTTAACAGCCCCGTCGGCGCCTGCCCGGAATGCGATGGCCTCGGCACTATGCAGTTTTTCGATCCGAAACTGGTGGTCAAGTCTCCCGAGTTGAGCCTCGCCGGGGGCGCCATTCGCGGCTGGGACCGACGCAATGGATATTACTTTCAGATGCTGCAATCGCTCGCAGCGCATTTTGATTTCGATGTGGAGATGCCGTTTGGCAAACTGCACCCGAAGATCCAGGGTGTCATCCTCAATGGTTCACCCGAGGAGGTCAAATTCAGTTATCGCAACGAACGTGGTGATCAACGTGTTCAGAAGCACCCTTTCGAAGGCATTCTACCAAATCTCAAGCGCCGCTATCGTGACACCGAATCCAGCGTGGTACGCGAAGAACTGGCCAAATTCATGTCAGACCAGTTCTGCCAGTCCTGCCAGGGGGATCGTCTCAACGAAGCCGCACGCCATGTGTTTGTCACCGACCGAAACCTCGCCAGTATCGCGCGCATGCCGATCGACGAAACCCTGAAATTTTTCAATACGCTCGAATTAAGCGGGCAAAAAGGCGCGATTGCAGAAAAGATCACCAAGGAAATCCGCGAGCGCCTGAGCTTTCTCGTCAACGTTGGACTCGAGTATCTGTCGCTGAGTCGTAGCGCGGAAACCCTCTCCGGTGGCGAGGCACAACGCATTCGATTGGCGAGCCAAATCGGCGCCGGACTGGTCGGTGTCATGTACATCCTCGATGAACCTTCGATTGGTCTGCACCAACGCGACAACGAACGCCTGCTGAAGACACTGACCTTTTTACGCGATCTCGGCAACACGGTGATCGTGGTCGAGCACGACGAGGATGCCATTCACGCAGCCGACTTCATCGTCGACATCGGCCCTGGCGCAGGCGTGCACGGTGGTGAAATCGTCGCCACCGGTAGCGCCGATGAAATTACCGCAAATAATCAATCGATTACCGGCCAGTATTTATCCGGTGTACGCGGCATCGAGATCCCGCGCCAACGCACCGTAGCCAACAAGAACAAATTTATCCGCATCAATGGCGCCTGTAGTAACAATCTTAAATCGGTTTCTCTCGAGCTACCGGTTGGCCTGTTTACCTGCATTACCGGCGTGTCGGGCTCGGGCAAGTCGACCCTGATCAATGAAACCCTGTACAAGCTGGCCGCGATCGAAATATACGGCAGCAACCTGAATGCCGGGGATTACCAAAGCTTTAGCGGTTTTGACCAGTTCGACAAGGTGATCGATATCAATCAAAGCCCGATTGGACGCACCCCGCGCTCCAACCCGGCAACATATACCGGACTGTTTACCCCGATTCGGGAGCTTTTCGCCGGCACCCAGGAGGCCCGCTCGCGGGGTTACAAACCGGGGCGTTTCAGTTTCAACGTCAAGGGCGGGCGTTGCGAAGCCTGCCAGGGCGATGGCGTCACCAAGGTCGAAATGCACTTTCTGCCCGATGTCTACGTCACCTGCGACATCTGCAAAGGCAAACGTTATAACCGCGAAACCCTGGACATCACTTACAAGGGCAAGTCGATTCACCAGGTTCTGGAAATGACCGTCGAAGACGCAACCGGTTTTTTCGCCGCGATCCCGGTGATCAAACGCAAACTCGACACCCTGATGGATGTGGGACTGAGCTATATCACGCTGGGTCAGAATGCGACCACGCTCTCCGGTGGCGAAGCCCAGCGCATCAAGCTTTCGCGCGAGCTATCCAAACGCGATACCGGGAGTACGCTGTACATTCTGGACGAACCGACCACCGGTCTACACTTTCACGATGTCGAACAATTGCTCGGGGTTTTGCATCGATTGCGCGACCACGGCAACACAATCGCGGTGATCGAGCATAACCTGCATGTTATCAAGACAGCTGACTGGATTATCGACCTCGGCCCCGAAGGCGGTGACAAGGGGGGCGAAATCATCGCCAGCGGCTCACCGGAACTGGTCGCACAGGTGGAACGCTCGTATACCGGACAGTATCTGATACCGATTCTGGAGAGCATCGAACCCCAAAAGGAGTCAGCATGAGCAAAGCCATTCATTGCTTCAAAGCCTATGACGCACGCGGCAAGGTGCCCGACGAACTGAACGTCGATATCGCCTACCGCGTCGGTCGTGCCTACGCGGAATTCATCCAACCGAAACAGGTTGCTATCGGACGCGACGTGCGTCTGACCAGCGATGAATTATTCACGGCCCTGACCCGGGGGCTTACCGACAGTGGTGTCGATGTCCTCGATCTTGGTCTGTGTGGCACTGAACAGGTGTATTTTGCGGCTTTTCATCTCCAGCTCGACGGCGGCATCATGATTACCGCGAGCCACAATCCGGTCGATTACAATGGCTTTAAATTCGTACGCGAATGTGCAAAACCCCTCAGTGCCGACAGCGGGCTCGAGGATATTCGTCGCATCGCCGAAGAGGAAAGCTTCAGTGAGTCAACGCGCAAAGGCAGCGTTACCCCGACCGATCTATGCGGTGATTACATCGATCACCTGCTCGGCTATATCGGCAATCCCGATGATCTGAAGCCGTTGAAAATTATTACCAACCCGGGAAACGGTATGGCCGGCCCGATAATCGATCTGCTGGAACAGCACCTGCCCTTCGAGTTCATCAAAGTCCAGCATGATCCCGATGGCAACTTCCCCAATGGCATTCCGAATCCGCTGTTGCCCGAGGGACGCGGCGCGACCATCGACGCAATCAAACAGCACGGTGCCGATCTGGGTGTCGCCTGGGATGGTGATTTCGATCGCTGCTTCCTGTTCGATCACAACGGTCGTTTCATCGAAGGCTACTATATTGTCGGTTTACTCGGCGTGCAGCTGTTACAGCAAAATCCCGGAGAGCGCATCGTGCACGATCCACGGCTGACCTGGAATACCATCGAACTGGTCGAAGCCAGCAACGGCGAAGCCGTACAAAGCAAATCCGGACACGCTTTTATCAAGGAAACCATGCGCGCCGTGAACGGTATCTACGGCGGCGAAATGAGCGCGCATCATTATTTTCGGGAATTTGGTTATTGCGATAGCGGTATGATTCCGTGGTTGTTACTGGCACAGATGATTTCCAGCCAGAACAGGTCTCTCGCCCAGATGGTGGACGAACGCATCGAACGCTATCCGGTCAGTGGTGAAATCAACTCCCAGGTTGCCGATCCGGCGGCGGTCATCGAGCGTGTCGAGGCGAATTACGCCGGCCTGCCCCACCAGATCGATCGTACCGACGGGCTCGGTATGGATTTCGGTGAATGGCGTTTTAACCTGCGAGCCTCGAATACCGAACCGCTGTTGCGCATGAACGTCGAATCCCGCGGTGATTACGCGTTGATGGAGAAACGTCGAGACGAGATTCTGGATTTGATGAAGTAAAGGAGCCTCTGATTAATTCTGGGTCATTCAGCTACTAGCTAAAATACACCAAGTCAAGGCACCAATCGCAGGGAATAGTCAGCCTATTGCCAAGATTGGCAACTCGGAGTTGGTGTATTTTAGCGAGCAGATGTTGATTCATGAATTAGTCAGAGGCTCCTAAATGTTTGCATCGGCTGAGTCATAAATTTTTACCGATTCGCTAAAAATCATCAGATGCGTAAAATAGAGGGTCTATCTGATTCAGTTTTGAGAGATTTTCATGAGCTCAATACTCTTCGCAATCGTTATTGTCTGCATGTTGGCAGCGATCGTCATGCTGGTTTTCAAGCCCTACAATTACGGTGAAAAAATAGAAAGCTTCAAAAAAATCAGTAGCGAAGATGTTCCCGATGACAGCTCGACAGAGACCCGGTGGCGTTCAGTCAAAATACGTCCCGGGTTGATTTCCTGCAAAAGTGTGGCGAGTTTGAACCAGCAGATTTTCCTGTCGAAAGACGCACCTTCGTTACCCCTCGCCGGTTGCTCCGAAAACGACTGTAATTGTCATTACATATTTCTGGATGATCGACGCAGCGGCAACGACCGGCGTATCGATCTTGGCAGGCTGGGTGAGTTCTTCCCAAATCACGAGGGTGAAAGACGCCAGGTCCAGGGTCGACGTATGGGCGATCTGGCAGCATAGGCTCGACAGGCTAAATTCTACCGCTGTGCGGTAACCACACTCCAGAATGTGAACAACCACCGGCTAAAGCCGGTGCCTTCCGGTTACGGCTAAAAACCGGATCGATCGACCGATTATCCTGACCGAATACGCTGGCGCGAATCACCACAGTCTTGTCATCCCGCCTAACTCTCCCGTCACCCGCCTGATCCTCCCGTCACCCGCCTAACTCTCCCGTCATCCCGCGGCTCAGACCGCGGGATCCAGTTCTTCTGGCTTTTCTACTCGACTCTGGATCCCGCCGGTCCAACGCGTCGGGTCGGAGCCGTTGTACGACAGCTTGCAAGCAGGCTTTTTCATTTCATTAACCTTGATTAAATTCCACTACCAGGGAACATCAGCGATGTGAAATTTTAAATCCCCGTAGAACAATTTCCCGCCATTAGCGAAGAGCCAATTTCACCTACGATTGAAGTAGTCGGAGACGGTCCGGGCATACAACAGACCCGGTTATGCACTCAGGGTTCCTTATCGGGTTCCTTATCGGGTTGACTAGCAGGCTTTCTATTCGACTCTCTTGAGATCATCGATTTGGGAAATATGATCGAAAATTCTGAACCGGTACCAGGCTCGCTTTCGATTTTAAGCTCCATTCCATATATATCGCAAATCTTCGATACCAGGTAAAGGCCAAGCCCATAGCCTTTGCTATCCGCGCTATGGTAACTACGCTTGACGATTAGCTCGATTTCATCGGGTTCGATACCATGGCCGGTATCTTTTATAGAAAGCCGGTCTTCATACACGCTGACCTTAACCTCGCCTTCAACCGTGTTATTGATCGCATTTCGAATCAGATTACCCAGAATAATTTCCAGATGGGCTTCAGACATCCTGGCCTTAATCTTGAACTGGCATTTGTAGTTCAATCCAAGATCCTTCTCTGAAGCCAGTTCTTCATGTTTTTGGGTAATTCGCAAGGCAGCGGTATGAAGGCGTAATTCGGGCAGGGTCTTCTCAACCACGTCATAGGTATTTCTGGCTAAAAACAATAGTGAATCAATCACATTGATCATATAGCTCGTGGCTTCCTTTATCCGATTAATGACTTCCTGTTGCTGGGTACTAATCCCTTTCATTTCGAGCACATCGACCGCGGAAGAAACCACAGCGACGGGGGTGCGCAATTCGTGGCTGGCCGCCGCGGTAAAGGATTGTTCACGCTCAATGAATTCGTCCAAACGATCCAGATACTGGTCTATGGATTGGGCAATTAATCCAACTTCGTACTTTTGATACCTTTCTTCAAAACGGGTTTTACGGTCATTGACATCCATCCCGGAAAATTCCTCGGCCAGGTCGCTAACCGGTAACAGGAACTTTTTGAACAACCAGATACCGGAGATGAGTATTACGATAGTAGTAACCAACCCTCCCCCGAGAAGCATATACAATAATAACGCGTGGCTATTGGCGATCTCGGTCGTATCAAAGGTCAGATAAAGACGATCATCCCTGTGATCGAGGATCATGACCTGCAAGATCGCATCGCCAACCACAATCTTGTCATATAAATTTGGTTCTAATGTCTCAAGATAACCTGGCACAGGCACCAGATGGTCTCGGCTTTGCAAATAGGCTTTTACTTTTTCTGTCATCGGCAGTGACGCTTCGGAATCGGCCGCCAGGTCGGTCACAATTTCATCCAGTTCATGCCCGATCAGTGTTGCCATCATGGCATGTTCAAGTTTGCCGACGGCGACCACCACGATCGACAAATACGAAACTGCGGAGATGATTGCTAGAAACAAATATATCAGGGTAACTCGACTGTGGAGCTTAAAACTACTAATTGGAGTCTCCCAGACGGTAACCTACTCCACGAATGGTATGAAGAATATTAGGGTGGCCATTTTTGTTGATTTCGTTACGAATCACATAAACATGTGAGCGTAAAACCTCGCTATCCGGCAAATCATCCTTCCAGACCTCCTGCTCTATTTCCTCGCGCGTGACCACTCGATGGGGATTGCGCATCAATAAAACGAGTATCTTCAGCGGGACCGGTTTTAAAAATACTTCCTGATCACCGCGTATCAATTTCATTGTGCCAGGATCATAGTCCAGATCACCGCAGATCAAATGTTGATTGCCGAATGACTCATGCCTGCTTCGACGCACCAGGGCTTGCATACGCATTTCCAGCTCCGGAAGTGAAAAAGGCTTGACCAGATAATCATCGGTACCGACACCAAAACCTTTTAACTTGTCATGCTCGGTATCCCGGGCAGTTAACATGATCACCGGCGTATCGGCATAGACACTATTGCGCAAATTCTCACAGAACTGGAAACCGTCCATTCCAGGTAACATCAGATCAAGCACGATAACGTCGAATCGTTGGCTGATCGCCAGTTGCAAAGCTGACGAGCCATTCGCGGAATAATCGACAATATGACCATTGCCTTCCAAATACTCAGTGATATTCAGGGCCAGGTTGTTGTTGTCTTCTACGAGTAGAATATTCATTCAGGTTCTTTTTATATCTCGAGCTGACATATTTCGTCAATGCTATCGCGCATGATTTATCAACAAGACTCGATTGTCACGTTAAAACAATCTTGCGTCGGCTTCAGCGCCGAGATTTTATCGTAATTTACACAGAAGTGTTAAACAAACTGGCAAATCTCTATCCGACCAGATTGTTATCATAAACGTACCTGACCAGCTGAGCTGTGTTTTTAATATTGAGCTTCTTGAAAATATTGCTACGGTGTTTACTGACCGTTTTCTCGCTGATCGACAAGGTGGTTGCGATATCCCTGCTACTGATTCCGTCGCCGATTAGCTTGGCGACCTGCTCCTCGCGATCGGACAGGGGTGAAATCTTCTGTTGGTTGGGATTTTCACTGAAATTGAGAAAATTATTAACCAGGGGATCGGATGTACCGGGGCTTAAGAATTTACGGTGCGAAATAACCGAAATCGCCTCGATCAATAGCGAATAATGGTCCGATTTCAAAATGATGCCATCGACACCCGCACTGAGCGCCTTGTGAATTGCTGTCGGCGAGATATCCGACGACAACAGGATCACTTTGGTAGATAACTCGACCGCTTTTATTTTGCGAATCAGGTTAATTCCGCTCAGTGACGCAAGGTTCAGATCGGTAATCAACAAATCGGGGGGTATTGACCTGATTTCGTTGTAAGCGATCGCGCCGTTCGAATTGCGTCCGACGATTTCAAACTCCTGCTCCAACTTGAGTGTGGTCGCAAGGCAATCGATAAATATATTTTCGGAATCCGCTAGGTATATGGTTTTGATGCTCATATTGTCTCCTATCTGTCGTCAGGCTATTCCACAATTTCGATTGAAGATTTTAATAACTCGAGTTTTTGCGCATACTCGCGCGTCAACCGGGTCGCATTTTGGTGATTAAAGATGACTTTCGGAGTTATCAGTACGATCAATTCACTTTTTACCATGCTGGTGGAAGTCTTACCAAATAGGGCACCGATGATTGGCAAACCGTGCAGTCCCGGTAAACCGCTCTCAACTTCGACCTCGTTTTCGGTGATCAAACCACCGAGGACAATGGTACGCCCGTCCTGGACCGCGACGGTGCTGTTGATGTTCCGCTGCAGAAAACTGCGTTGCCCCGTGGCGTCATCGATAGCACCGACATCGGTGACCTCCTGGCTCAACTCCATAGTCACCAGACCGCCGGAATTAACTCGTGGTGTCACCGATAACAACACACCGGTACTCTTGAATTCAATCGATTGAGTCAATACGTCATTGTCGGTCGACTTTGCGGATGCCACCTGAACGGGCTGTTGATTGCCGACACGGATGGTAGCCGTATGATTATCCAGTGCCATTAGCGATGGGCTCGAAATCACATTGAGCTTCGATTCTGCTGCCAGGGTATTAAATACTGCCTGCACCAGAGACCCGGAACCGTTCATCAGAAACGAAAAGCCCGGGACAATCGCACCGATGCCGGCACCGGCATTCAGATCAAGCGTGGATTCCGCATCAAACTTGCCATCATTGATTCCATTGTGCTGAAGAAACCATTCCACCCCATAGCTTAGCTCATCGGTCAGGGTAACCTCGACAATCGAAACTTCAATCAAAACCTGCAGTGGCAGCACGTCAAGATCCTTGATGACCGCGAGTATACTCTCGTACTGAGGCCTGGTCGCCATGATCACGATCGCATTATTGGTCTCATCGGAAACTATTTTTAGCTGGCTCTCCGATTTTTTGGATGGATTTCGCTTTGCAACCTGTTTTTCATTCGCCTTGTTGGTCACCACGACTTCCCGGGTCGAGGCGGTTTTAGCATCGGACTTGGATGAGCCTTGCGAGGCTCCACCTTCACCAAAAATACCATTAAGCATTTCGGCTAATTCGGTCGCCTTGCGGTTTTGAACATCGTATACGAACAATTGCGTATCGGCCGTCTGCACCACGACGTCGAGTACGCCTAGCCAGTCTCTGACCGCATCGATTTCCGCCTTTTTTGATGCCACCACGAGTACCGCGTTAAACCGCTCGAAAGTATCGAGCACGATATCGTGCGATTTGTTTTGACTGGATAAAATCTTGTTGATTTCTTTTACCACAATCGACGCTTGAGCATTTTTGACCGGAAACAATGCGATCGATTTCGATGCCAGCCAATCGACATCGAAAATCTGCACGGCGTCAACCACGTTGGAAATTTCCTGCTCGGAGCCCGTTACGATCACGGCGCGGCGTTCCCTGTCGACATTGAGATGCATTGCACCGGGCGCCACCGACTCGAGTATCCCTTTCAGATCCTCCGGATTGACGTGATTGACCGGCACCACCACCATGCGAAACCCAGGCTTGACATTGCGCGCGCTGAACAGTTCGGGTTTGAGCGAAACATTCTTGGCTTTCGCAAGCGGCACCAGTTCAAAATGATTATCACGCGGAATCATCACCGCACTTTTCGACGCCAGGACACTTTCAACAATCGATAATAACTGGCTGGAGTTTACCTGCCCGCGAGTCTGCACGGTTACTTCACCCTTGAGCGCATCGTCGAGCACATAATTTTTTCTCAGCATTTCGGTGAATACTACCGAGACAAATTCGGCAATCGAAATATTGACGAAATCGAGGCTAAACTTGCCCTGGGTGCCACTATAGCTTCGCTTAACCGGCTGGTTCATGATTTTTTCGTTGCCGTAGCGAACGACCGGACTGACGGTGGTCGGCAGATCTCGATCATCGCCCATGAAATTGGAATCGTCGTAACGCCCGATTCGTGTCACATTTGCCGACTCGACACCGACCCGGTAATCAGGGGCGCTGGCACATCCGCTCAGCACCACCATCACGCTAGCCAGGAAAACTCCTGCCAGGTCACTTGAATTGAAAACTCTTTTTACTCTATACATAACTATCCCCGGTCATTTTTAAATTTAACCATCTGTTCGACTCCTTTCCGTTCAAATACGAAACTGTCATCGGCAACCCGTTTCAACGTCCACCCGTCGATTTTTTCGTCTATCCTCAACCTGCGAATCTTGCCGGTACGCAAATCCTTGACGACGGCGAGTAGATTTTCACTGGTTACCGCAATCCCGAGTGCCTGAATCTGTAACTTTTGCTCCACCGGCTTGCGCTTTACCACCTGCTTGACTTCAACCACCGGTGGCCGGCGGGTTTGGTTGAACAGCGGCAATCTGGCTATCGCAGAATATTTTTCGATCGATTCCAGTTGCGTTAACTCGACCCGAAACTCGGAATAATTCAACGAATTAGGTTCCGCAGCGATTTCTCCGGCAATTGATTGGCTCAGTTTCTGGTAACCCAGAAAAATGGACGAGGCCAGCAAAATACTGATCAGAATTCTCATCTGCGCCATCCCGCCGCAGCAAATTGGCCGTTGGCAGGTCGAATCATCCCGCAACCTCGCGGAAGAAACTGCTGACGACCATCGACGCACCCATTCTGGTTGGCTCTACTTCGGACTTGACCAGTGGGCGATACTTGCGCCGTGCAAGTTTTATTTCTATTTCCCGAACCAGCACCACCGGCGCATTGTTTTCAATGTTGTAGAGCAAGCGGTGCAGGTCATCGTGACTAATTTCGAGCAGACTAATTTCAAGCGAAGTTTCCGAATAATCATCATAGGTCTTAACCGGATAAGGTTTTATCGATGAGATTTTGGCTTTGGAATAAGTGCCGACTAGCCGTTTAATATAGTTTTGTAACTCCGAGGCCGCGGTCGCGGGATTTTTGTTATTCAGAAATAGCTTGTTCTTCTGAGCCCGGACCTTCAATTCTCGGATCTGTTTTTTTAACTCTTTTTCGCTGACCAGGATCGAATCAATTTTCGCGTGCTTCTTTTTTAATACTTCCAGCTCATGGCTCAGGCTGGTTAACTGCTCGAGATAGACATAGCGAACCAGAAGATAACCGCCGGCTAACAGGGTCAGCAGAATCACGATGGCCAGGATCCGGTCGATAGCGCTCGAAATCACTGGGTTATGCATCGGGTTTCAACCTCATCAGCAACTCGAAGGTTTCCTGGCCGGATTTCGGATTCTTGCGGATCGATGAGACAAACTTGATATTTTCGAATAATCCCGTCCGACTCAATTCATCCGATACCGCGGTCGCCGAATCCGCTTCCCCGCGGATCGATATCTCACCATCCTTGTAGGAATACCGATCCAGCCAGGCGCCATCGTTAATACTGTCACTCAGCGTTGCCAGCAGGCTTACGATTTTCGGAGCCTTGCCAATTTGCGCGGACAACTGGCTGCCAAATCTGGATTCGTCATTGATCGTATTGATCGAAGTTACGATATCCCGGACTCGGCGCATCTCGGAATCCGAGACTGTTCCGATATTTGTTATACCCTGGTGAAATAGGTAAAACGGCAACGCGATCAGCACCAGAAGCAGTGCATAGTTGAACGCCTGGTGGATATTTGACAGGCGCAAAAATGAGTAGTTTGTTGTTGCTGCGCTGGCATCGAGAAAATTGATTCGATTTCCGTACTTCCGGTAAAACCTTTCGGTCGTACAAAGCAGATCGCGGTTGGCGAAGCGCCCCAACACCTGGTTCAATCGGTCGAAGTCATTCGATTTGATGACCGCGATATCGACATCGACCCTGTTTTCCAGCGAGTCGACATTCAGCGCGTAGAAATATCGAACCCCGTCGACGCTGACCGGAATGTGCTTTTCAAGATCGAAACGTAACACGCCATCCAGATTCTCCATCACTTCCAACGGGTAGGACAGCTTAACCATGAATAAATCTCTTTCAGGTATTATGTAAAGGCACTTGCGATTACCCTGGTACTGGTCGAGCATCTTGGCGACGATACCGTAGGCCATCGCATTGCTACCACCTGGCTGCTCGGCTGGAGCCGGAGTTATGCCAGCGGATACGGCATCATCGTCCTCGGAGTCGAAATCATCGGCACCGACCTGCTGGATTTTTCCGCCAACACTGGCAAACAGCACCGTGTGATCCGGAGCCTGTGCTTCAGTGCTCCCAAACTGCAGTAATTTACCCTGGTCCTTGTGAACGATTATGGTGTCGTCGCCATTGTCCCGATCGATATCGACCAGGCGTGAGGTCGGATCTTCTTCCTCCGTCAGGCGGACGGTATTTTCATCGCGATTTATAGTGAGGGGAATGACATTTTGTGAATTGGATGAACCCGACAAGTCGATGTCGCATTGCTGCCGGTCGCCATCCTCAGCCTCCATCGAGACCGACAGATCCAACAGATTGATATCCACTTCCTGGTTCTGCCCATTCAATGTAATGTCAAGATTATCGTCTTGCTGCAATAGCGGTGGATCTGTTCCAAGTACTTCCTTATTGGCATCGATGAAAGTATTGTAGGAACCGGCCCTGACATCGGTTTTTTCGGCCGGCAGCATGGCCATATCGATTTCCACATCCTGGGTCAGTGATTTCGAATCGAGAATCTTGCCGCGAGTGGTCTGGATGAAGATCGAGTTTCCCTGGTGTGCAATCACCAGTTCGACATTGCTTCCCAGGTCGGTCACGTAGCTGGAGTATCTCTGTGGCAGACAGGAAATCAGCGCCGATATCCACCAGCGATAAAATCGGGTGATTGGTTTGCCAAGGCGCGCCATCATGCCGGTCTATCCTGAGCGCAGAAATCGCGGTACGGACCCACAATCGCGCGCTGGTAGGGTGCACCCGACAAACTGCTGAAGTAGGTTAAGTTGGGGTAAGAATTCAGCATGTGCTCGATATTTTCGAGCAGGTATTTTCGTGAAAACTTACCCGCCAGTTGCGACATGCTGTCGCTTAGTATTCCAAATGCAAACAAGTCCATCGCCAGCTTTTCACCGATGTAATCGGTCAGTCCGAACTTGTGTACCAGCCCCTTCAGCCTGATTTCCCGGGTGTTGCGCCTGAGCACCTTGTCCAGATCCGTGGCCCAGCAAATATTCGTCTGCGGGTTATTGCGCGTCAGCCTGGCTATCGATTCGTAGTCTACCGATTCATCCCCGATTAGCGTGATTTTGAGACGCTGATCGCCGGGGCATTCGAGGCTATAAATTTCCTCGGCCGCCTCGATGCCAACCCCGAGCAAAAGTATCCCCTCGAGATTACAGTATTCTTTATGATTTTCGCGTAGCGCGGCCAGCGCCGCAGGGTTTACCGATGAAATCATCGATTGATCCGGCTGCGGTTTGCGAATGGCTCCGTCGTCATCCAGCACTAGCATGCGGTCACCATGCTTGCGCATCGCCCGGGTCAAATAATCGCGGCGCTGTTTGAGCCTGTCCTGAAACACATAGTTGTAATAATCGCCGCCGAACTCGCCGTTACCCTGCGCGAACAGGCAAGGTAGCTGTTGCGCACCACAAAAACGCTGAACCACGGCATAGTTATCTTTCACCATCGGCGCCAGCACCACGAAAGCGGGTTGCTGCCGATAATACTGATTCAGTTTTTGTTCCCACTGCTCGGGATCCTGCGGCAGTTCCCAGACCGATAATTCCCATTCCCGGTAAGCTTCGAACTGCGGTGCCTTATACACCGGCGCAAACTTTTTACGCTTCAGTTCGCGGCGGGTAGGCGAATTTTTCAAGCCGAACAATCCGCTCAGAAACTGGATATGCTGCTCTCGCACATGCGGCTCGATACGGGGATCGACGATCGTCGCAATCGATATCGAATCCTCGTTAACCCCGGGATCATCCGCAGGGTAAAGCCGTTTCAGGTATTCGATCAGTTGCTCGGTCTGGGACTCGCTGATCTGGTATCGCGGCATCCAGCTGTCGATGCTATTACCCCCAAAGTCAACTCCTGTGGTCAAAATCTGGTGTAGCAGCCGGGCATCGTAAACGGGACGCGGGGCCAACAATCCCTGATGCTGGGAGTCCACCGTCCGCTGCTGATCCCCGGCGAGGAAGCGCCAGCTGACCGGGGGGATCGTTTTACCCGATTCCGAGGTTCCAAGCCCAGATTCCCGGTGACAATTGACACAGGCCAGCGGCGAACTCGATTCCATGCCGTTGACCGACGCGGTAATCGGGTTGCCGTCGAGATCCTTCCCGTGCAAATATATCTGTTGCCCCGCGTCGGACGCGAACGCAACCGAAACCGAAACAACCAGGTTAACGAGCAGGATGAAGCCGCGAATCACACCAGCCTCCGCCTGCCCAGACACCAAAGGCCAAGCATTATCAGTTCGAAAATACCGATTGAGGAGCCCCCGATTTCGTCTTCGTCGCTCGGATTATCGTCATCCTGGATGCGCACCGTGAGCGTGCTCCTGGCACCCAGGTTGACGTTGATATTCTGTGATAAGGTGAGGTTAAAATATTCAATGTCTTCGCCGGTCGTATCGTCGATCAACGGGATATCGATGGTTTTGACGCTTTCACCAGGATCGAAATTGACCGTGGTCGCAATGGGCTGGTAATCGCCCAGGCCGGTAGCACTGCCGTCGGATGACGAAATATCGACGCTCGCCGCGGTGGTGAGATCGCCGCTACGGATCAACGCGATTTTTGCATCGGCATCGGTTTCCAGGAACAGATAATCGGCCATTGAAAAATTGACCTCGTTGACACGTTGC
Source organism: Gammaproteobacteria bacterium (assembly GCA_024229615.1). Taxonomy (GTDB): domain Bacteria; phylum Pseudomonadota; class Gammaproteobacteria. The sequence goes on from JAAESG010000152.1 coordinate 16,831, forward strand.
GGAATCGACTGGTTTTCCATCCAGGTTATCGCCGCAGCCACCTGGATAAGACCGCGGCCAAAGTCGTCCTGGGCTCCGAGGTTGGTGGTTGTATTGAACAGTGCATTCCGATACTGCAGGTGGTCTGCCGCATTGAATTTGCTGCGCAGCAGCGCCAACGCGCCACTGACATGCGGTGACGAATACGATGTCCCGCTATTGATCGCCGTGTTGTCGGGGTCGAAACCATTGAAGGTCAGCTCCGCGGTTTTGATCAAGTTACCGGGCGCGACCAGCGACGGGATGATTGCACTGCCACAGAGATCGGGACCGCGACTGCTGGCGAACAACAGGTTGTCGTCGTCCCTGATCGCTCCGACCGAAATCACGTGCGCGTCGAAAGACGGGGTCAGGTAAGATGAAAATCCCCCCGGTCCGGGACCGGACATTCCCGAATTGCCGACCGCGAATACCAGATCGATGCCGAAAGCGTCGATCGCGGCGAGCTCGGCGGTAAACGGATTGACGCAGCTACCCTCCGAGGCGGCGAGCCCCCATGAATTCTGCACGATATCGGGATAGTCATCGGTAGCCGGATTATTATCCGGATCGAGCAGCCATTGCAGGGTGGCGCTGATCGCGCTTTCCTCCGAACGCCCGAAATTGTCGAATATTCTGCCGCCGATCCACTGCGCGTTGGGTGCGACTCCGAGATACGAGGCACTCGCGTTACCACCGAGCACGATACTCGCGACCGCGGTGCCATGCCCGGTTGCATCCTTGGGAGAACCCTGTTCTCCATAGGGGTCAAACCAGCTATTGGTTCCGCCGCGCCAGCGCGTAGCGAGGTCATCGTGGAAAGGATCGATGCCCGAATCGACGATCGCGACGACAACCCCCTGCCCCCGGTACTGGTCGCTCCAGGGCGGGTCGACATCTATCTTGTCAAGATTATCCTGCACCACTTCGCCGGACAGCGGCAGGGTGACGATCGACAACGACTCGGCGCGATACTGCCGCTCTGGCGACACTTCGGCCACGTAGGATAAAGCCCTGATCCGCGGTAGAAATTCACTCGAGACCGACACCGCAAGCGCCTGTTTTAACCACAGGTTGCGGATTATCTTCAAATCGGTAGCGGCAAGATCGGCCAGCAGTCGGCTTACCCGCTGCTGTTGTTGCAATTTCAGTGATACAACTGCGGCGCTCTTATTGCCCCGCAATTGTGCCGGCACATCCACGCTCGATACGAATTGCAGGATATAGCGCCCCGGCAAATCAGACGCCTCACGCAACATCAGCTGCGCTTGTGCGAATTGCGTGATCGGCAGCAACACAATGGTAAGTAAAAGGGCGCGCAGCATGATTATTGCACGGTCAGTATTGGGGATTCTTCATCTCTGGCCTGGATCGTGACCAGATCGCCGCTAAGTAAGTGCCGGTTCTCGTTGGAAAACATCATCGTGTAGTTTTTACCCTCCTTGAGATACTTGCGATTGGATTTGATAAATCCGACGGTCGGGAAAAACGGGACGGCGAGGCGGGCTTTACTTTTCAGCGAGTTAAGCACCGGTTTATGCTTGCGATTCGACAATACCACCGCCTTATCCTTGTCGATGACCCGATAACGAAATTCGATCATGAAACCACCCGTGGATACGCGTAAATGTATCGGTTCGATGCCCCAGTCCTGGAGTGGGTCGATGCGTTTATATTCAATGGCTTTCGCTTCCGGATAGAATCCGGCGGCGAATATCGCTACCAGAACAAGTAGCGAATATCGTAGAAAAGTACAATAGCTGGTCATGTCGTCGCTCCCTATATTTGTTTTCAATTCTGTTTTGCTCAATCTTCTACCCTGGAATCGACCCTCACGCGTTATCAGACGAGTTCCAGCTACGAAAAGAGAAGATCCGGCTACGAAAATCACTACCAGTATAAGTAACAAATGTCGTAGAAACGTGAAAATGCTCCCACATATTGGGAGTTTTGGACTGAAATGGAAAAATTGATACCTACGTCACAAAACAGGCTCGACAAGCAGGGTTTTGAATCCCTTGAGTCGCCGATCGGCTCTGAGAATAACCCGATACCGATCACCGTCGAGCGTTATCCTGATGCGATAATAATCGCTGTCATCGTGCGACAATTCATCTTCCCGGCGTGAAATGATGTCGACCAGCTCGTTGCGCAATTGCCACCTTTCCTCCTGGTCGACCGCCTCCATTAGTTTTCGCACGCGGTACTGGTCGACACCATCGAGCAGCATCAGCACCTCTGCCGGTGAATGCTGCGGGTTGATGGCATCCTGGTGATAAATACTGATCACCGGAACCAGCCGCGCCAGGTGATGCACATCGATCCCGTCGAGGCGCAGCAACTCGTCGAAACTGTTGAAGCGCACCTGGTCTTCATCCTCGCCGAAGGCGGCCGCCAGCGCATCGACTGTTTCGGGGCCGAGATCGACCCGCTTGAAAGCGTTTTTCAGATCCTTGTCCTGTAAATCGTAGATCGAAATAAAACCACTTTCATTGATCACCTCGATACTCAGTTTTTGTTCATTCAGGAAAAAATCGAAGCTGCGATCCTGCCAGCTCCCAATCATGATATTGTATTGCGCGAACTGGATTGCCGACTCGATTTGCATCTGGGTTTTGAGCTGCTTGGCACCCGCGGACTGGTTGAGTGTGACTACCCGCGACGCCGATGTCAGTTGCAGCGCGAGGCCGGAAATCAGCACCAGAATCCACATCACGTAGATCAAAATCGATCCCGACTCGCGGCTGCAGTCGGTCGAGGCCGATCTTATACTCGGCGGCCCGTTCATCTTTGACGGGTCACCCGGACCAATTCGATTTTTTCCGCACCCGGCATGACGGCGCTAACACGGATCTGCCGGGGGAAGTTCTTTGCGTCCTGCCATCTATCGACCCAGCCTTGTTGCGATAAATACTCGAACCTGAGCACGCTGATCTCCAGGCCGGTCTCCGATTCGTATTCGCGGTTGGTCAGATATTCTTTATCGTAAGCACGATAGGCGACCCACAGTTCACCGCCACGTTCAAACAGTCGATAAGACCGATGTCCCGGCAAATCAAAATTGCCGCTATAGGCTCGCGATATCAGGGTCAGCCTGTCGGGTTCTCCCCTGAATACCGTCGTCTTGTTAAAACGATAAGGCAGATCGATCTGTGGGACCGCTTTCTCGATAATCTGGCTGAGAAAATTGATCATTAACCATCGGTCCAGTTCACCTCCCTGCTGCTGTTGCGCGCGAACCTGATACTGGATCAGATTGCTGATCACCTGGTAGGCACTGATGAAGATAATGCTGCTCAACACCAGCGCTACCAGCAGTTCGACCAGGGTAAACCCGGGCTGCCGGTGGCTCGCCCCCGGTGTGCAGCCGTTGGTGAACCACAGTTTGTCGCGCCGCTTCATGGATCGATCGTCATCACAGTTATTCAAGCCGGATAACCGACCAGGTCAGCGTATTACCCGCCTCGGTCAGCGAATAATCGTAGCGTTTCAGAAACAGCGTCGTATCACGTTTCTCGATCGACCCCATCTCCGACACGTAAATATCCCAGTCGAATCGACCCTCGTGGCCGGTCGCCGCCGTTCGAAGGACTGCTTGTGGATCGGCGTAACCCGAGGTTTGGTAGACGCGCTGCATACGCTGCAGATATTCGGCCGAGCGATGCACATGGAATATCTGGGAGCCGACATAATCGAGAATCGCGACCAGTGAGGCGGTAAAAATAACGAAGCCGACCAGCACCTCCAGCAAGGTGATTCCTTTTTGTGTGAATTTCGTGGCCATTGGATTACATCGAGTTAGCCATCGCTGCTCAATTGCCGGATCGAAATCTTGCCGGTTATCCAGAAAATTGATATTTCGAATGATTCGCGCTCCGATTCGAGCAGGATAGTCCCGCCACTCGAACTGGCGTCGGGAAAGAAAGTCATACCGACCGTTTCGCGATCGATCAATTCATCTTCGGCGGTCCTGACGGTAACCGCGACATCCTCGGGCAACAACAGCGTTTCATCAACCAGTTGGAACGAATTTTCAGCGAGGTTGACCTCGACCCGAAAGGGTCTTTGGTTGCGCATTGCGCGTTGTTGCGCCAGGCGCAACTGCTGGGCGATTTTCACACTGCTGCCTTTCAGCGTCGGCCGTCGCTCGGTTATGAAAAATGAAATCGACGCGACCAGCACCGACACGATCGTCAGTGCCACCAGCATTTCTATCAGGGTAAATCCTGCTTCCGTGCCTCGCCCGTTACTCCCAGTTGCTGATATCCCTGTCATCTCCATCACCCCCGGGCTGGTTGTCCGCGCCCAGGCTCTGCAGGTCGAAAGGCCCGTGCTCACCCGGGGTCTTGTAGATATAGGGAAAACCCCAGGGATCGTCCGGTACGGTCGCCTTTTTCAAATAGGGGCCATTCCATCCCACCAGCGCTACCTCGTTCTTGACCAGCGATTTCAAACCGTTCGAACCCGACGGGTAGCGCCCGGTATCCAGGTAAAACAATTCCAGCGACGACTCGATTTCCTTGATTTGCAATTTCGCGGTCTTGGTTTTCGAACTACCGAGATATTTCATCACGTTGGGACCGGCGATACTCGCTACCAGCCCGAGAATGATTAATACCACCAGCAGCTCCACTAGCGTAAATCCCAAATTATGCGTTTTCTTCATGCTTGCTTCCTGATTTCTGCCTGCCGCTCGTCGCGAGCGCTCAAAAAAGGTCTCGCAGACTAAACGGCCAGTTCGTTGATGCTGAGGATTGCCTGCAGCATCGACACCACGATCAAGCCGATTATCAGGCCCAGCAACATGATGATGGCGGGCTCCGCGTAAGTCATGATCGCCTTGATCCGATTGTCCAGCTGCTTGTAGTAATATCGCGCCAGTTTGGCGAAGGTCTCGGCCATGCGTCCGGTTTCCTCGCCCACGCCAACCAGGTAAATGTAATGCGGGCTGAATAGAGCTGAGTTTAATACCTCCTTTAGCGATTTACCGCGACTGATTTCACGTTTCATCAAATCGATTTCCGACTTATACACGATATTATCGATTGCTTCGCCGACGTGTTCGAGCGCGTGGATAATCGTAATTCGTTTTTCTGTCAGTATTTGCATGATGACCGAGAATACATAGAGATTGTACTGCTGGATCATGCTACCGATAACGGGAACCCGGAGCAGTGCCTGTGCCGAGCTTCGCCGCTGCCGCAGATTGCGCAGCAGATATCGCAGCAGAAAAATTCCGAGTAATAATAACAACAGCAACACCTGGTAGTGCCCCGACAGGATGTCCGATATACCGACGATGACCGCGGTAATTCCCTCCATTTCCATTCCCATGCCGATGAACATCGATTTGAATCGCGGGATGACAACCCCGAATAAAATAATAATCGACAGCAGCATAACGCCGCTCAATATCGCCGGGTAAATCAGTGCCGATTTTATTTTTTGCTGAAATGTCTGCAGGTCCCGAGCAAGCTCGGCCAGCAATTTTAACGATTCCGGCAGTGAATCGGTCTGCTCTCCGACCTGTACCACACCGATATAAAGTGACGGAAAATACTCGGGATACTCCAGCATCGCATCCGCTATGGGCCGGCCCTGACGCACCTGTTCGAGCAGGTCACCGAGAAAGCTCATTTCCGAGGACTGGTTCTGGCTCAGGGCCTCGAGTTCGAGCGCCTTGTCAATCGACAGCCCCGAATCGAGATAATCGGCCAGGTTTTCGAAAAACTGAAGCCGGTCGAATGCCTTGGCGCGGCCACGAACCAGTTTCCGGGTCTTGGGCTGGTTGACCGCGATGATCTTGATGGGGACATAGTTGATACGCTGCAGTTCCGAAACCACTTCGTTTTCCGAGGCGACGTTTGATTCCCCTTCGACATACTCGCCGTCGCTGTTCAACGCCTTGTATCTGAACACCTTTACTCCAGCACCACGCGGAACAACTCTTCGACCGAAGTCTGACCTGACATGACCTTTTCGAAACCGTCGATCACCATCGATTTCATCCCGTGCTTGCGCGCCAGCTGATGGATATTACCCTCGCTCTTGATCGCCTGGTTGCGAAACTCGTCGTTGACCAGCATGACTTCACAAATCGATATCCTACCCTTGTAACCGGTGCCGTTGCAATGCTCGCAGCCGACCGCTTCGCAAACCTGTTGGGGTTCACCGTCCTCGGGCACGGCATCCAGGGTTGCAGCCAGGATATTGTCCACAGCCACCGGCTTGCGGCAATGCTCGCACAGCCGTCGCACCAGGCGCTGTGCGATCACGCCGATCAGCGACGAGTAGACAAACGACTTGTCGACCCCGAGGTCCACCAGTCGATCGATACTCGATGCGGCGCTGTTGGTGTGCAGGGTGGTCAGGATTAAATGTCCGGTCAACGATGCACGCACGGCGATCTCGGCGGTTTCGGCATCGCGCATTTCACCCACCATGATGACCTCGGGATCGTGGCGCACGATAGCGCTCAGCGCATTGGAAAACCCGACCCCGATTTCCGGGTTTACCTGGATCTGGTTGACCCCTTCGACCTTGTATTCGACCGGGTCTTCGACCGATACGATTTTCTTTTCGGAATTGTTGATACGCTGCAGCATCCCGTAAAGCGTGGTCGATTTTCCACTACCCGTCGGCCCGGTGACGAGTATCATGCCATGCGGCTTGTTCAGCATTTGCAGAATTTTGATCTTGTTGTCGACGGAATACCCGAGGCTTTCAAAATCGAAGCTGATCGATTTCTTGTACAGCAGGCGCAACACGATGCTTTCGCCGTGTATCGTCGGAATCACCGAAACCCGGATATCGATATCCTGGCCGTCGATATTCATATCGAAGCGGCCGTCCTGCGGTACGCGTCGCTGCGCGATATCGAGGGCGCTCAGGATCTTGACCCGGGACACGACCGCCGCCGCGAGTTTCATCGGTATTTCGCGCACGGTGACGAGCACGCCATCGATACGGTTGCGTATCCTGAGATGATCCGCGTGCGGCTCGATATGAATATCCGAAGCGTTACCCTGAATCGCAGCTTTGATGAACAGATTCACGGTCTTGATCACCGGGGCTTCGCTGGCCAGCTCCTTGAGCTGCTGGATATCCTTTTCCAGCAGGATTTCGTCGCCGGCGTCGAGCCTGTCGCCCGACTGTATCTCGTCGCCGCCGCGCAGTATCAGGTCCAGCGCCTCACCGATATCCTTCTTGAATCCTAGCCGGATTTTCAGGAAGCGGTTGCCGATCGCGAATGACAGCGCATGGCTGAGCTCCGGGCTGAACGGATCGTTAATGCAGATTTCGATGAATTGCTCGTTTTCGGATACGACGATAACATTCTGCTCACGCAGGAATTTCTGATTGAAGCTGTCGACACAAAAAAGCTCGGTCGGGTAGGCTTCGGCATCGAGTATGCGCAATCCGAGACTTGCCGAAAAATAATTCAGCAACTCGGTTTCAGAAGACATGCCGAGGTTCAATACCAGTTGTACCACCGACAATTCGGTCTGCCCCGATTGCAGCAGGTAAACCAGCTTGCGGGCCTCGGCGTTACCGATAATATCGCTTTGATTCAGCGCCTGGATAAACTGCTGCGGGTCCAGGCCGAACAGGAAATTATTGTCAGGATCGGCCATCGGGCCTTCTGTCTGTTGCAATTGTTGATCGTCTGATGCGAGTGGTTGGGCCATTATGCATAAATCCGTTAATCAGTGGAAATTGCTGTCTACGTTCGCGCGGACTGTATCCTGCCAGAAAAACAAAGGCCGCTATTGATTTTCATCAACAGTGGCCGCTGGGAGTGATCCCCGCGAGCCAATCCTGTGCCCGGGAATCCTGGGCCACTTCCCTGTGGCCGAATAAAGACTGTCTTCCTTGCGCTTGCTTCCAATATCTAGCGCGTTATGGTGATGTCGACCCGGGCCCTGTCGGAACCGGCGTCGTTGTACAGCTCGTAGACAAACATGTCGGTGGTGCTTTCGCTGCCATCATGGATGTAGCTGAAGGTACCGTCGGCGTTCATCTGGATCGCTCCGTGCCGCGGATACCTGGCCAGGTCGGTACTGACCTGTGCGTCCTGCGAGTCGTTGGCGGTAACGCCGAGAATCGCAGTGGTAACCCGTAAAGTACCACCCGCGGCTACGCTATAGTAATCGCCTTTGGCGAGTGGGGCTAACTCCATGATCTCGGGTTCAGCCGAACGCGCGCCGCTGCCGCTGCCGGTAAAGTTGCCGCCGTCGGCAGCCTCAGCAGCGCTAACGGTCAGGTGGATACTCGCCCCCGCACGACCGCCTTCCGAATCGGCGATGGCGTAGGCCAATACTTCCTCACCCTCGGTTTCGGCGCTGAAGACGATGACCTGGTCCTGCGCCTCGATCGCACCGAGACCCGAAGCGTCGACCTCGGTAATGCTGATCCGGTCCGAATCGACGTCCTTATCGTTGACCAGGACACGGATTTCGATGGTCTGTCCGACCTTCGTCGATATGGTATCGTCGTTGGCGACCGGCGCGTCATTGATCGGGGCGACGTCGATGACGATGCCGGCCAGCGACGATTCGCCGGCGGCGTTAGTCAACTGGTAAACCAGTGAGTCGACCTCGTCTTCACCGCCATCGTGATTATAGTCGTAATCCTGACCATTGTTGACCAGCTCGCCATGGGCCGGGTAGGACAGGATGCTGGCGACGGTTCCCGACGCATTGCCGTCGTTATCCATGGCCAACGTTAAAATATTGCCGATCGACCCACCCTCGCGCACGCTCATCTGGTCGCGCTGCGCTGACGGTGCATCCGCGCTCGATGCAGGCGGAGCGTAACCGTCTTCGGGCAGGCTCACGATTTGCAACACCATGCCGTTGCCATCGCCGTTGGCAATCTCGCTGCCCGAGGCCAGCGCTGTCGCCACGCCACCGAGCTCGTTCGGATTGCTCAGCGCCATCGTGCTGTCGAGCAGCTTGAAGCTGGCGCCGCCCGGTCCGGCAGTTAGATTCAATAATGCGTCGCGGGTCTTGAGCGGCGGCATATCCAGCGCGTATAGCTCGTGCGCGGTCGGATAGAGCTTGCCGTCCTCGGCGTATACGGTAAAACCGCCTTGCATCAGGGTCGGAATATGGATTCGCTGACCGGCGTTGAAAACCCGCACCAGCGGCCTGCTGCCGGCCGGAATCGTAATCTGCGGCGGGAACGCGTTCTGGTCGAAACTGAGATCCGTCGAGCCGTTGGTTTCGACGTCGATCATGAAATGTTTCGGCGCGTAGTCGAACGTGCTCTGCATGTCGCCCTCGTCGTAGTCGAATCCGCCTGCGGTCACCACGTCGTCGTGCATCGCGCGGTCGATTTCGCTGTAGAACAGCACGATTTCATGCGTGTAGGGCACGCCGGTATAAGCTAGCCCGGCGTTGGTGCCCACGGCCGTGGCTTTGACATTGGTTACCGCGCCGTACAATCCCATTTGCACCTGCAACTGCGCGTGTG
>JAAESG010000153.1 GCA_024229615.1 Gammaproteobacteria bacterium
ATAGTCGGCTTTGAGTGCTGTTTTCCTTAGATTTGATAATTATAGTGAGAGAGCGGTGTTTGAAATGTGCGCGATCTACCATTATGTGGCTGTAATATAAAAGTAGTTTCTGTCCTAAAGCGTAATCATTTCACGGTAATGCACGGTTATTCGAATTATTATAATTTTTGCGCTGCTTGTTTTCCGGCAAGATTATGATCGATAAATCGATAGAAGATAAAAAAGTGAGCTCACAACCGGGCTGGAGTTCAGCGCTTTTTGCGACCCGGTTGAAGTCGATGATCGGTAAAAATCCGGCCTCTCGGTTTGCACGAAAATGTGGCCTTAATGAAGGCACCCTCCGAAAATACCTGATGGGTGAAGCCACCCCCGGGGTCGACAAACTGTTGCGAATCGCGCAGGTCGCTGGTGTCAACCTGCACTGGCTGGTGACCGGCGAAGGAGCGCAGAGTGCGGCGGCGGTTTGGGATAGTGTGACACCGTCGCGCTTAGCCGTTGTGCTGGAGTTTGAGCGTTATGCCCAGCGGCGGGCCGATGCTGGTAGTCGGAGCGCGATCAGGGCCTTCGTCAGGGAATACAATGAGGGCCAGTTTGAGATCGGCTCGATTGGCGATATTGCTGGAATTACCGAAGAGGAGTTGATCTTGTGGCGTGATCTTGCCTGGGAACGACGGGTCCAGAAGGCATCTATCGACGAAGCGGGGTTGCGCACGGCGATCGAAATCGCAGACGAACTGATGGAAGCGTCGGGTAAAGCCATGGACTCGGAGAAGAGGGCCAGGCTGATCGTCGCCATCTACCGGTTCAACGTTGCGACCGAAGGGGGGCTGGACCGCTCGATGTTGATGAACCTGCTGGTCGCTATTTCGTGAACTATCTTCATGAGTATTCGGTGCCTGAGAGCATTGACTGGATTGATGATTGGCGAATCGATA
>JAAESG010000154.1 GCA_024229615.1 Gammaproteobacteria bacterium
ACAAAACCATTCAACGCAAAAAACAGCTTACCGGTTGCCAACACCTGGTGATTATCGAAGCTTTTTTTCAAGCCACTTTTAAAACATCAATTTTCACCAAGTTGGCAACGCGCTTCGCCTTTAGCTGAGATAAGCTTGCCTCCACAGGTAAAAAAGGAGGTATGCGCTTGGACAAAGAGCAGGAAAAGTGGGCCATCTTCTGGTGCGATCTTCTCAGTCCGGTCATTTATGGCGAGATTGAACCGGAACTGATCAACCGGTTTCTCAAGCAATTGACCAAAAAAAAGATCCGTTTCCCCGACGGGCGAATCGGCAACCCATCGCTTTCAACCCTGCGCCGTAAATTCAATCGCTACCAGCAGGGAGGATTTGACGCATTGGCACGTAAAGGCCGAAACGATCGTGGAAAATCCCGTAATATTGCTGCTGAGATCATCAACACAGCCGTTGAGTTGAAAAAAGAACAGCCTTTTCGAAGCCCTGATATCATTAACCGACTGCTCAAAGAGATCTACGGGCTAACCGTCCCCCGTTCGACTCTTTACAGGCATCTTAAGCAGGCCAACGCTACCCGCATTAAACTTGGCGTACTTCGCAAAAAAGTCCGCAAACGATGGACCCGCAATCATACCCATGATCTATGGGTCGGTGATTTTGAAGATGGACCCTATGTGTTGCAAAACGGTCAGGTGGTACCCACCTATCTGTCGGTTTTCATCGACTGCTACAGCCGATATGCGGTGGAGGCCCGATACTACTTCAGGCAAAATCTGGATGTCTTGATCGATTCTCTGATCCGCGCACTTTCCACTCATGGCGCACCGATGCAGCTTTATGTAGATCGTGCCAAAATCTACCTGGCAAATGCGTTAAGAGCGGCCTGTTATCGACTCAACATCAAACTGCTGCATCGACCCCCCAAAGATCCCCCGGCAGGCGGTTTGATCGAACGGCTCATCCAGACCATTCAAATGCAACTGGAAGCAGAAATCCGTGCCGGTGATATTCTAACCCTGCAACAACTCAACCGGTGCCTGTCTGCATGGCTGGCCGTCAGTTACCATAAAAACATACACAGCGAGACCAAACAGCCACCCGAGCAGCGCTATCAAAACGGGCTGACGCTCATACGCCAAGTCGATATGACGAAAGTCATCGAGTCTTTCATGCAAAGCGTTAATCGCACCGTCAATAAAACATTTTCTGATGTCCAACTCGATAAACGTCTTTACCGCGTCGATGCCAAACTGCGCGGCGACCGCGTACAGGTTAAATACGATCCGTTCTCATCGGCAGATACCGTCCACATCTATTCGCTTGCCGGTGAATATCTGGCAACCGGTACCCTTCACGATCGTACGACCGATGTGCTGCAAGCCCCCCAACAACCACTGGGAAAACCCAAGCACAGCTACACCGAGCTTTTGATCCGCCAGCACAAACAGATGTTAGCCGAACAGACCGGTGGAATTGATTACCGTAAAGTGGTCCAGCGACGCTATTGGCCTTTGCACGAGTTTGCCAACA
>JAAESG010000155.1 GCA_024229615.1 Gammaproteobacteria bacterium
AATTAATACAGATGGTTTCAAGGGGAAAGTACAAGGCGACACTGACCGACGAACACTTGCTGGATATTGAATTGGCCAAGGGAGTTGCGGTGCGTTCGGCCTATGTACTGGATGATCAGGTCGCGCACTCTGTCGCCTTACGTAAACGCAATCCGAAGCTGAAGAAGGCGCTGGACGAGTTCATCAAGCGAGTCTATAAAAGTGAATTTTATAACGTAACTTACAACAAGTATTTCAAGAGCCGACGCTCGGTACAAAACCTGGCGCGTGGTCGTGTGATTGACGCGCTTAAGGGGCAGATCTCTCCCTACGACAAGCTGGTACGCAAGTACTCGGATCGATACGGATTTGACTGGCGCCTGGTGACTGCACAGATGTACCAGGAAAGCAGATTCAACCCGAAGGCGAAATCGCATGTGGGTGCGCGTGGCCTGATGCAGCTCATGCCCCGCACCGCTAAGGCCATGGGAGTTAAAAACGTCAGCGATCCGGCCCATAGTATTCAGGGCGGAATCAAGTATCTCGACTGGCTGCGCGATCGATTCGATTCCAAGTTGCCGATTTCTGAACGGCTCTGGTTTACCCTGGCCGCGTACAATGCCGGTGCGGGTCACGTGCATGATGCCCGGCGCCTCGCAGGCCAGTTGGGGCACAATCCGGATCGCTGGTTCGGGCACACTGAGGAAGCAATGTTGTTACTATCGAAGAAACAATATGCGAAGAAAGCCCGTTATGGATATGTCAACGGTCGAGAATCGGTAAACTACGTGCGTGACATCAGACAACGCTTCGAAGCCTATGTCGATTTGAGCAGGGATATCGCCGAACTCGATTCGATTCAGGATACCGAGCCGGCGCCGCTCAATCTTCAAAGTTTGCCATCCCCCGGTATCGGAGCGTTACGCACGCGGGCAATTCGTAACAGTGCCGCCATAGCAAGAGCTCGATACCTAGATCCAGCCTGAGCCGCGAACTGCATGTTCGCGAATAGCGGTATTCTTATTTTCCTAATGCGAGGGCTTTCAAATCGGTCGCCGGGTCGGCTACTTGCTGTTGCGTTGGATTCTTGCCCGCCTCGATGATTTTCCTGCCAAAAGCGTATGATTTGGGTTCATTTATGGCATCGATCGCGAGCAGCTGATCATCACGGTAGTACCAGGTCGACAGGCTGGAGTCTGTCGCACCGGGACGCACAATGGTCTGGTTGTGACCATGGTTGAGGCCGACAATCTGTAATTTGCAGTCGTATTGATCCGACCAGAACCAGGGCAATGCCGTATAGATCAGAGCTTCACCGGCCAGAACGCGGGCCACCAGGTCACCCTGGTCGGCGGCGTTCTGTACCGATTCGAGGCGGATAGATTGCCCGTTGCGTTTGAAGCTACAGCAATCCCCCGCGGCGTAAATATCTGTATTGGAGGTTTGGCAGGTCTCGTTGACGCGAATGCCGTTGTCGCAGTCGAGCCCTGCAGATAGCGCAAGTTCGGTATTCGGACTGCCGCCAATGCCCACCAGTACCAGGTCGGCATCGATGACATCGCCTGATTCGAGTTCGACCCCGCAGACTTTGCCATCATCATCCAGTAGTCGAGTCATGGCAGTGGACTCATGTAAACTCACTCCATGTTGTAGATGCAGATTTCGAAAATATTCCGATGTTGTGGCGGCGGCCACGCGTTGCAGGATGCGATCGGCCATTTCCAGTAGTGTTACCTCGAGGCCGAGCTGGCGACCGACTGCGGCGGCTTCCAGGCCGATATAGCCCCCACCGATGATGAGCAGTTTGCGTCCTGCCTTAAATTCCGCGGAAATGGTATCGATGTCGGCGATACTGCGCAGGGTAAAAATGCCCGCTAGTGATCCACCCACGTCGTCGGGCAATTTGCGTGCGCTGGACCCTGTGCATAACAGCAATTTATCATAAGCGATGGCTTCGCCATTTTTCGTGACAACTCGCTTGTTGTCGGGCTCGATCGTCGCAACGCGAGTGTCCAGCCGTAACGCTACATTTTGTTCCGCATACCATTGCAAAGGTCGAATAAACAGGCGCTCGCGTTCGAGTTCCCCAAGCAGGTACTTTTTCGAAAGTGGCGGTCGTTGATAGGGCGGATGTGGTTCTTCCCCGATCAGCAATACGGGATTTTCGTTGCCCAGCGCGACATGCCGTGAAATGAAGGATGCCGCTGCCTGTCCTGCACCGATGACAACGATGGGTGCGGTCATGATTTACTCTGGTTCGGGTACGTACAGGATCAGTCCATCGAGGTCCGCCGAGGCGACAATCTGGCAGCTCAGACGACTATTGTCTTCGCGCTCGACATCCGTCATCTCGAGCATGGTGTCTTCGATGTCGTCAACTTCGCCGGTTTTAGCAAACCAATCGGAGTCAACAAATACATGGCAGGTAGCACAGGAAAGACAGCCACCACATTCCCCTTCTATATGCGGAACATTGTTTGAGGCCGCGGCTTCCATCAGGTTTAAGCCGTCTTTGACGTCAGCGGTAATTTCGCTGCCATCTTCCATTTTCCAGGTGATTAATGCCATAGTTTAGCGCTTACGGGTATCGGACGAAAAAAAGGTGTAATGTATCCTTTTTTTTTACGATTGTCTTATCAAATTCGTGCGCGCTCAGTGTCACGAGATCGGCCCCTGTGCGCGTTGCCGGATCAATTGCCACAGCCTCTCGATATGCGCTCGAGTGGTGGCCTCGACACCGATTGAAACGCGCAGCATCCAGCGCCCGTCCAGTATTGACGGACTCATAAATGCCTCGCCGGACTGATTGATGGCGTTGACCCAGGCGAGGGTGTGTTGATCGAGCGCCTCGCCCGTGACCCCCGGGGGCTCATGGCGAATGCAGACAGTTTGCAGGTCGACCGGTGCCAGTACTCGCCAGTCCTTGGCTGCCTCAACTTGTTGCGCAAACCAGCGACTGTTGTCGAGGTCGCGGCGCAGGCGTTCGCGAATCGAATCGATTCCGTCGATGCCGAGGTGATACCAGAGCTTGAGTGCACGGAAGCGCCGTCCCAGCGGAATGCCCCAGTCACGGTATTGCCTGACTTCCGCGTCCACGGTCGAGCGCAGGTAGCTCGGGTTGGTCGACATCACCCGAACCAGGTGTTGTACGTCGCGCACGTAAAACAACGAGCAGTCGAGAATGGTGCCCATCCATTTGTGCGGGTTCCACGAAATGGAGTCGGCCGCTTCAACGCCTTCCCATAGGTGACGGCATTCGGGCAGCAACATGGCGCTGCCGGCCATCGCCGCGTCGACGTGAAGCCAGATTCCATGGCGCGTCGCAATTTCGGCTATTTCGGCGACCGGATCGAAGGCAGTCACGCCGGTCGAACCCACCGATGCGACCACAGCTGCCGGCTTCAAACCGGCGCGGATGTCGTTTGCGACCTGCTCTTTCAGGTTCTGTGCCCGCATTGCACGGCTTAGAGGATCCATCTCGATCAAGCGCAGGTTGTCCTTGCCAAAGCCGGCGAGTAATGCGGATTTGATCACCGAAGAATGCGCCTCTGCGGTGGTATAAATCACCATTGCGTGGGGATGTGACTGCAGGCCGCCCTTGTTCTGCGAGAACTCACTGGCGCGCTCGCGTGCCAGTAGCAGTGCCGTCAAGCAGGAAGTGGAAGCGGTATCCTGGATACAGCCTTCCCAGTTTTCGGATAACCCGGTCAGTTGTCGTAGCCAGTCGCAGACCACTTCTTCAACTTCGGTCAATGCGGGACAGCTTTCCCATGATATGCCGAGGGTACCGAGCCCCGAACTTGCGATATCGCCTAGCGTTGAGGCCAGCGAGGCATTCGATGGAAACCAGCCGAAATGCATCGGATGTTGTACCTGGGTGATGCCGGGAACAATTTTGTCTTCGAGATCGTACAGCATTTGTTGTGCGGAGCGGGGAGATGTCGGTGCTTCGCTCGGCAAGCTGTTTTTGATTTGAGCCGGTGCCACCTGCGCTCGAACCGGTCGTTGTTCCAGGTTGCTGCGGTAGTCGGCGATCCAGTCGATCAGCTCGTGGCCGGCCTGGCGGAATTCTTCAGGTGTCATGGATTTGCTCTGGGTGCATGTGTAAGGTTTTAAAATCAGAATTTTCAGGTATCGTTGCTTTAAGAGTCAATGAATATTCCGTGAAGCCTAAAATGAACAAAACGATCAGAATCGCAATTCTGGATTCGGTACCCGAAATTTACTGGGTCGATGACCATGGAATCACCGATGCACAAAAATTCATCGATTTACTAAAGCCCTTGAACGAGCGTGCATGCTTCGATGTCTATTTCACCTCGAAAAAGCAGTTTCCAAACGATATCGGTATCTATGATGCGCTGCTGGTAACCGGTAGTCCCTGCAGCGTTCACGATGGTCATGACTGGATAGACAGGCTCGTCGAATTGATCAGAAAAGCGCATGCCAGGGGCCTGAAAGTGATTGGCTCCTGTTTCGGGCACCAGTTGGTGGCGAAGGCATTCGGCGGTGAGGTGGGTCGCAACGAAAACGGTTGGGTGATCGGCAATTACCCGGTGAAGATAACAAATGCCTACCCGTGGATGCAGCCTTCGGTGAGCGCTACCGGCTTGTATCATTTCAACCAGGAGCGTGTAACACGCTTGCCACAGGATGCTGTTTCGTTTGCGCACACCGATGAATACAGTGACTACGGCTATACAATTGGCGACAATATCATGTGTTTTCAAGGGCATCCCGAGCAACCCTATCGGGCGATGGTCAATTTTCTGAATACGACTGACGGCCTGTCCGCAGAAGAACGTGCCAGGGCCGTCCGCTGTATCGAGATGGATGAGCCTGACTCGCATATCTGGGGTGAATGGATGATGCGGTTTTTTCTGGCTCAGGCATGACTGGTGGCAGACAAGGAGATAAAGATGAAATTAATAGCAGGAGCCGGCATCTTTTTAATGCTCGGCTCAGCGCATGCAGCCGATCTCGAAAACGGTGACGATCTACATTTTGAGCACTGTACCGGATGTCACGATTCGGCTGTCTATACGCGTGCCAGCCGCAACGTCCAGTCGTTGGATCGCCTCGGTACGCAGGTGCGATTCTGCAAGAATAGCCTGAGCCTCACCTGGTTTGACGATGAAGTCGATGATGTTATCGCTTATCTGAACCAGGCCTACTATCACTTCTAGTTCGCTCGGGCATGGTTCACAGCTAACCCGCCTTTATTGCATTGAGTCGCTCCTGAGCTATGCGCTGACGGGCGCGCCGACAATCCAGCCGTGTCGATCCGGCAGTTTGCCGTACTGAATTCCGGTGAGTTCGTCGTAGAGTCGCAGGGTCAGTTCTCCGGGTGGCGAACTCGACACCGGGTAAATTTCACCCTTGTATCCGATGCTGGCCACCGGGCAGATGACCGCCGCGGTACCCGCGCCGAACACTTCCTCGAGCTCACCCGAACTAAATGCAGCCACGACCTCGTCGATCGCAATGCGCCGTTCTTCAACCTCCAGGCCCCAGTCTCTAAGCAATGTCAGGGCGCTGTCGCGTACTATGCCGGGCAGGATCGAGCCACCGAGCGGCGGGGTCACTACTTTTCCGCCGATCTTGAAGAAGATGTTCATCGCGCCCACTTCCTCCACGTAGCGGTGCTCATTACTATCTAGCCAGAGTACCTGGTCGAACCCCTCGCTTCTGCTTTCAGATCCTGGTAACAGGCTCGCGGCGTAGTTGGCAGCGGTCTTCGCAGCGCCCAGGCCGCCGAGGCTAGCGGCACGGGTAAAGCGGTCTTCGACACGCAACGACACGCCTTTTTTCAAATTGGTAAAGTAACTGCCCACCGGCGAGGTCATGATGATAAAACGATAACTATTGGCGGCGCGCACTTCCAGCGTGGATTCGGTGCCGATTATGAGCGGTCTAATATATAAGGACTGGCCCCACTGCGATGGTATCCAGTCACGGTCCAGTTCAATTAGCTGTCGGGTCGCCTGGACCATGATTTCGCCAAGTTCGTCGGCACCCATGATTGGAATACACAGTCGCAGACAGGAAGCATGCAGCCGACGGGCGTTCATTTCCGGTCGAAAGATGCGTACTTCGCCATCTATTCCGCGAAAGGACTTGTAACCATCGAATACCGTCTGACCGTAATGCAGCATAGCGACGCCGGGCTCGATCGCCAGTGCCTGGTAGGGCTGTATTTGTGGATTCATCCATGCGCCATTTTCATATGTCATGCTGAACATATGATCGCAAAATATCGAGCCGAAACCGAGGTGGTTGAAATCGACCTGGGAAAGACGGCTTTGCTGGACCGGGGTGACTGGAAAACGGGATAACGGCATGGGGTCTCTTACTCGAATTTCATCGCCAGGATGACCTAACGGTATTAACGAATTCGAGCATCCTAGCAGAAGCGGCCGTAGCCCGCATCCGTTGCTATGCACAGTTTCAGGGGCGATGAATTTCGTTCGCAATGCGTGTCAACAGGCCCTGGTCCGGTCGCAGGTATGGAGCCGAGATCTTCGCGGGTTAATTAGTCCAGAACTCAGATGTTACCAGCTGCAGCGAACAAACCCGAGCGACTACGACTGAGCCCACTAGTTTAAAGTGAGAATTAGTGCGTCTCAAATTCTCACTACCTTGACAATTGATCGGGCGGCGAGTAGCTTCATGGCCAATTCAGCGTTTCGTGTGCTGTATTGACCAATAATAAACCATTTAACTACCTACAATCTCACAACCCGAAGTACGTACGGAGGAATGAAAATGATAAAAACCATAACCCGCGCAGCGCTGGCGATTTCACTGTCGGTCACTGCCGCAACCGCCCTCGGAGCCGACAAGACACTCGTGTTTTGCTCAGAAGGTAGCCCTGGTGGATTTAACCCGAGCTTGCATTCTGCGGGTACCGATTTTGACGCGTCCGCACAACCCATCTACAACCGTTTAACCGAATTCGAACCCGGCACCACCAAGGTCGTTCCCGGCCTGGCCGAGTCCTGGACGGTTTCTGATGATGGTACCGTGTACACTTTCAAATTACGTAAAGGCGTAAAGTGGCACTCCAATAAGCACTTTACCCCGACCCGCGATTTCAACGCCGACGATATACTCTACAGTTTCAACCGCCAGTGGAAGGAAGACCACCCGTATCACAGTGTTTCCGGTGGTAAGTACCTGTATTTCGGCTGGATGGACATGGGACCCGCGCTCAAGTCGATCGACAAGCTCGACGACTACACCGTCCGCTTTACGTTGAATGGACCCGATGCGCCCTTCATCTCGAACCTGGCGATGGATTTCGCGTCGATTCTTTCCGCCGAATACGCCGATAAAATGGCGGCTGCCGGCACCATGGAAACCGTCGACAATTCACCTATCGGTACCGGTCCTTTCGAGTTTGTTTCCTACAAGAAGGATTCGGTCATCCGTTTTAACGGCTTCAAGGATTACTGGGAAGGCGCGCCAAAGATCGACAAGCTGATTTACGCGATCACCACCGATGCTACGGTTCGTTTCCAGAAATTGAAAGCGGGCGAGTGTCACATCATGCCTTATCCGAACTCGGCCGATCTCGATGCGATGGGAAAAGATCCAAATATCAACCTGCTGAGCCAGGAAGGTCTGAATGTGGGTTACCTGGGATTTAACACCCAGAAAGCACCTTTCAACAACAAGAGCGTTCGTCAAGCCCTGAGCATGGCGATCGACAAGCAGGCGATTCTGGATGTGGTATTCAAGGGCGCTGGTTCCGCGGCTAAAAACCCGATTCCTCCGACCATGTGGTCTTACAACGACAAGATTGCCGATTACCCTTACGATCCCGCGACAGCCAAGAAACTGCTGGATGCCGCCGGGGTCAAGAACCTGAAGACCGATATCTGGGCCATGCCGGTACAACGTCCCTACAACCCGAATGCGCGCCGTATGGCCGAGCTGATTCAGGCTGACTGGGCCAAGGTAGGCGTTACCGCTGAAATCAAGTCTTACGAGTGGGGTGAGTATCGTGAGCGCATTCGTGCCGGTGAGCATGAAACCGCGCTGCTGGGCTGGACCGGTGACAATGGCGACCCCGACAACTTCATGTTCGTACTGCTGGGTTGTGCCGCTGCGAAATCAAACGTAGCACGCTGGTGTAACGAAGAGTTTGACGGTTATCTTCGCGCCGCCAAGAAAACCTCAAACCAGGCAGAACGAACCAAGCTTTACGAGAAGGCTCAGGTCGTGTTCAAGCAGGAAGCACCATGGTTTACCGTTGCGCATTCGGTGCAGTTCCGCCCGGTTCGCAAAGAGGTGAAGAATTTCAAGATCCACCCACTCGGTAGCCATATCTTCAAATACGTGGATCTACAGTAGGGTATTTGAATACCGTAATCGGTATAATCGGCGTGAGGGTAAAATCTCACGCCGTTTTTTATAAGCCCAATAAATAAGCAACAATAAAATGTTTGCATTCATACTCAATCGCATCGCGTTGCTGGTTCCGATATTTTTCGGAGTGACCCTGGTTTCCTTCGGCTTCATCAGAATGTTGCCGGGAGATCCGGTCGTGGCACTGGCCGGTGAACGCGATATGACTCCGGAAAGACATGCGGAAATGATGGCCAAGCTGGGACTGGACAAGCCGGCCTGGCAACAATACCTGGACTACGTATGGAATTTGTTGCATGGGGATTTCGGTACCTCGGTACTGACCAATCGTCCAATCCTGGATGAATTCATGGAATTGTTCCCGGCGACCATTGAACTGGGTGTCACCGCAATGATGCTCGCGGTTGTCATCGGCGTACCGATCGGAATTTTCGCCGCGGTCAAGCGTGGTACCTTTTATGACCAGGGTATCATGGGCCTCTCGCTGGTCGGCTATTCGATGCCGATTTTCTGGTGGGGTCTGTTGTTAATCATTTTGTTTAGCGGCATCTGGGGGCTGACCCCGATTTCGGGCCGTATTTCTTTTCTGTACGATGTCCCAACTGTCACCGGATTCCTGCTCATCGATACCTTGCTGAGTGGCGAAGAAGGTGCATTCGCCTCCGCCATGCACCACATGATATTGCCGACGATTGTGCTGGGTACCATTCCGCTCGCGATAATCGCCAGGCAAACCCGCTCGGCCATGCTCGAAGTGTTGAGCGAAGACTATGTGCGTACCGCGAGGGCGAAAGGCCTGTCTCCTTTGCGAGTGTATGGTCTGCACGCATTGCGCAACGCGATGATTACCGTCATTACGGTGATCGGGCTACAGGTGGGCACGCTGATGGCAGGCGCCATTTTGACGGAAACCATATTCAGTTGGCCCGGCATTGGTAAATGGATCATTTTCTCGGTATTCAGCCGCGATTACTACGCGGTTCAGGGTGGCCTGGTGTTGATTGCGATGATTATCATGGCGGTGAATCTTATCGTCGATGTGTTGTACGGTCTGATCAATCCACGCATTTTGCACACCAGCTCATGAGCGTAAATGGAGTTTCGTCATGAGCAATAACGCAGTCGACTCGATACCCGCCGGGAACCGCAGAACCAGCGCGCTGCGTCAGAGCCTGATCGAATTCTGGTATTACTTTTCCGAAAGCAAGACCGCTGTTATCGGCCTGGCCTTTCTGGTGGGCATCATTCTGATGGCTTTGACCGCGGATGTCATCGCCCCGCACGATCCCGCGGTTCAATACCGCGAATGCCTCGAGCAACCGCCGACCTGGGGCGCGGAAAAATGCAATTTCGCTTTCGGCACCGACTACGCCGGTCGTGACATGTTATCGCGCATCATCTATGGCACGCGCTTGTCACTGGTCGCCGGTGGCATGGTTGTGATTCTGTGCCTGAGTATCGGTATCGTGTTCGGTGTGGTAGCAGGGTATTTCCGCGGCTGGGTGGATATCGCCATCATGCGTATCATGGATACGATTTTATCGGTGCCTGGTCTGCTCATGGCGCTGGTGCTGGTCGCCATTTTGGGGCCTGGATTGCTCAACGCGATGATCGCGATTTCAATCACCTATCTACCGCATTTCGTGCGTCTGACGCGATCATCGTATATTACCGAAAGCACCAAGGAGTACGTCATAGCGAGCAAGGTTGCCGGTGCCGGAAAGTTTCGCATCATGTTTATCACGATTCTGCCCAATTGTATGGCGCCACTGATCGTGCAGGCAACACTGAGTTTTTCGACAGCTATCCTGGACACGGCCGCACTGGGTTTCCTCGGCATGGGCGCGCAACCGCCCGCACCTGAGTGGGGCACCCTGATCGCGGAAAATCGCGATCTGATGTTGTCAGCCCCGTGGACTGTGACCTTTCCAGGACTCGCCATTTTGTTAGCAGTGCTCGCCATCAACCTGATGGGTGACGGCTTGCGTGATGCGCTCGATCCGAAGATGAAAAGGTCATGAGCCTGCTCGAAATTCGCAATCTCTCGGTCGAGTTTCAAACCGTTAGTGGCAGTTTCCGGGCAGTCGATGGTGTGGATCTGGATATCAAGGAAACCGATTTGCTTTCCATCGTCGGTGAATCCGGTTCGGGTAAATCCGTATCCATGCTGGCGTTGATGGGATTGTTGCCCTGGACTGCGAACGTGACCGCCGACAAGATGGAATTTGCGGGTCTGGACCTGCGGACCATCTCGAACCGGGCGCGGCGCAAGATTATCGGCAAGGATATATCGATGATTTTTCAGGAACCCATGAGTAGCCTGAATCCCTGCTTTACGGTCGGTTTTCAAATCGGTGAATCATTGAAACAGCATCTCGGTCTGGGTGGTGCGGCCCGCAAAAAGCGCAGTATCGAGTTACTGGACCTGGTCGGGATTCCTGCGCCGGCGGAGCGCCTCAAGGCCTTCCCTCACCAATTGTCAGGCGGGATGAGCCAACGAGTAATGATCGCCATGGCAATCGCCTGCAATCCCAAGTTACTGATCGCGGATGAACCCAGTACCGCGCTCGATGTCACCATACAGGCGCAAATCATCGATCTTCTGGTTGATTTGCAAAATGAAAAAGGCATGGCGCTGGTGTTGATCACGCACGACATGGGCGTGGTCGCGGAAACCGCGAAACAGGTTATCGTCATGTATGCCGGGCAGCAGGTGGAGCAACAGGAAGTCGACTCCCTGTTCGCAAAACCGCGCCATCCTTATACGCATGCACTGCTGAACGCACTTCCGGAACGCTCGCTGCATCTGGATCGGCTGCCGACCATAGAAGGTGTCGTGCCGGGCGCTGGAGACCGGCCGCCGGGTTGTTTGTTTGCACCACGTTGCGAATTTGTACAGGATGATTGCAGTCAGAATATTCCTGGCCTGCAAGCAACCGAGTTGGGTGCATTTAGGTGTTTTCATCCGATCGATTACACGGGCCAGGGCTAATGAGCGTTGCAATCGAAGGTCGCGACCTGAAGCGCTACTACAATGTCAAGGGTGAAGGTTTCCTGGCCAAGCCAGCTACTCTGAAGGCGGTCGATGGTGCCAGTTTTGCGCTTGAGTCGGGAGAAACCCTGGCCATCGTAGGTGAATCGGGTTGTGGCAAATCCACCTTGGCGAGGCTGGCGACGATGATCGAGAAGCCTACTGCGGGGAATATTTTTATCGGTGGCGCTGACCCCCATGCCAAAGGCGGCGCTGATATTCCGCGTTTGCGGCAAGATGTGCAGATCATATTTCAAAACCCCTATGGTTCGCTAAATCCGCGTAAAAAGGTAGGTACCATTCTCGAGGAGCCGGTGGTTATCAACCAAAAGGTCTCTGCCGGCGAACGTCGGCAACTGGCGGAAACGATGCTGGCCAAGGTCGGACTGCGACCCGAGCATTACGAGCGCTATCCACATATGTTTTCAGGTGGGCAGCGTCAACGTATCGCCATCGCGCGAGCGCTGATGTTGAAGCCCAAGGTTCTGATCGCGGATGAGCCGGTGTCGGCGCTGGACATATCGATTCAGGCCCAGGTTCTGAATATCCTGATGGACTTGCAGGAAGAAATGGATCTGGCCCTGGTGTTTATTTCACATGACCTCAGCGTGGTGCGGCGTATCGCCGACCAGGTCATGGTCATGTACCTGGGCAAGGTAGTCGAACAGGGCGACGCCAAAGTCATTTTCGACAATCCGTCTCATCCTTATACCCAGGCCCTGCTCGGGGCTACGCCGGCGGTCGACCCCAGCCTGCGCCGCGAGCGCGTTAAATTGACCGGTGAATTACCGTCTCCGCTGAACCCACCGCCCGGTTGCGCCTTCCATACCCGTTGTCGGTTTGTCCAGCCCGAATGCGGTATCACCGCGCCCGAGTTGCAATTGAAGTTTGAGCGACAGGTCGCCTGTCACTTTGCCGAAGCGGCGGTGCAGGCCTGATACAGGCCCTATTTATTTTCCTTTGAGCGTGATATTGACGCCAGCATTCCTATCCAGAATCCGGGTCAGGTGGAAGCTCGCCAGGATCGTCATCATATTTTCCGACAACGGCAGCAATAATAATGGTTCTCACGCTGTTGAAAGCGCGGAAAATTAATCTCCCGGTTCGTCTATACACTGTTTTAGGTCAACTTGATACCACATGGCACTGCTCCCCGGGTAGCTATCCCGCATTTCTCACCACCTTATCTACTGCGACGACGCAATGCCGCACCCTGCCTGCATTTGGCTCGGTCAGAGCGCTCGACATAGTGTCAACTATGCCTGCGCACCCTCCGAACATGGGTTGCCGGTAACTGCAAGCAATGTTCGCAGTGGTCGCAAAATACAGGCAGGGCACGACCTC
>JAAESG010000156.1 GCA_024229615.1 Gammaproteobacteria bacterium
ACCCGAATTGAGCAGATCCCGAGTCCGGATACTCACCTCACCGTGGCTATTCACACCACTATCTTCATTCAGCCCGGCAATAATAATTCCACTATTTTCAAAGCGGCTTGCATTTATTGTTACTCGGTTTCTGGCGGCAACCATTCCCGATTCAACGGTAACCTCCCCCAGGGCCTGAACATCAATATCACCAGCAGCATAAACCGTATCGGTGCTTTCAATACCCTCGTTCGATCGTAATGCGATATCACGACCCGCATCTAGTTGACGCAATACCAGCCAGCCTTCATTGGAAATGCTTATATCACCGCTTGACGCAATTACTTCAGGCGGCAATTTCATCCCCAAACCCTGTCCGGTGCCAACCAGTACAATTTTATTGGCATACATTCCACCCAGCATGGATGAATCGAGCAAGACCCGATTCATCGTGGTTGCTCTGCCACGGACTATTTTTCGACCGGGATAGTCGATTTGATTTGTCCCCAGGGCTATATCCAGGTCTTGCGCATGCAGAGTCGCATTCAAATTTAAAAAGCGGGTGTAAATTGAGGTCATATCCTGCATCGTGGTATTCAAGCCATTGCCATCGATCGTTATTTCACCCGTATCGACATCGAATCCACGGAGATTTCCCGACGCATCAATGGTGGGAACTCCTGTCGTCAGCGTAACCCTGGAAGAGTTGATAAAACCGGCACCGTTAATTGAAATTCCATTTGGATTCGCGATAACGACGTCGGCCCGCTGCCCCGCGACCTCGGTGAATCCATTCAGGATGCTGGGATTTGTGCTCGTAACTTCATTCAGAATGACCTGGGCTGGCTTGTATAGATGCGGATTTCCGAGAATTTGCCCACCAAGCTGAGTGCTCACCACGTTTTTGTTGGCGTTATTGAGTATCAGACCTGAATTACTAACATTGAACTTGTTGTAGCTGTTATGCGACAGTCCGCGAGCATTCGGATTGGCTATGTTGACAATGGGCACACCATTCTGCGCCCTGTCCAGAGTCGTATTGGATGCGCCATCGGTCACAACATCCCCGGCGGGAGCCGTTGTTGATGCCAGAGCAAAGCAACTAGCCAGTAATATCTCCCGGCTCCCTGCCCAGTTATATGTCCTGCTTCGATCCATCGAGCTTTACCATTTTAATTCTGACAATTTGTCAGACCGCGGAACTGATTGCGGTTCCCAAAACCTTTGTTATTGTAAAGTAATCGAAATCGGCTGTATAATGCAGTGACCTTTAACCTTAAGTTTAGCTTTTAACTTATTGTTTTATATGCCTTTCCTCTGGATAGACCAAGCGCTCCAAGCAATCCCGCACCAAACAGCCACACCGCCGCCGGCAATGGAACCGCGGATGGCGTCGTACCCAGCGCGGTGATGAATTCATCGTTTTCGAAATCGAGTTTTAAAGTCTGCGTGGCATCCGCGTTCCCGCCCTTGGCGTTGGCGCGTAAAATGGCATAGACGCCGAAGTTCCCGGTGGTGTCGATGGTCAACATATGCGGTATGGTGATGTCGCCGTCTGAACCGATATACAGGTTGGCCCGGTCCGCGCGGTTGCCGCATAAATAGGTGCTGTCAAACATATAGCGGCTATTGTACGTACCGTCCGAGCATTGCGGTCCGCTGACAACCTCGAAGGTGCTGCCACCATAGATCCAGACATCGGCCAGAACATAGGATCCGGTGTCGATTCCATCGTTAACAATGCCGTGCAGGCTGACGTTCAGATTAATCGGGCCCGGACCTGAATTGTTGAAGACCCGGTAGGCCTGGGCGTGGCCCCAGGTCCTGTCGTCGTCATTTTCAACCGACGGGTTGTTCGCATAGGCGGTCAACTCGGGCAGATAGGTCGAGGTGGACAGGAAACCGGCATCGGCGTTGAAATTGCTGCGGCTGATCGACGCACTGACGCTGCCTGGCCCACCGTCGGTGACGGTGCCGGGGGTATCCAGCTCGGACCCACTCGTATAAGTACCGAAGATCGACACGGCGTGGGCATTAGAAACACCGACGATCAAAAACGCCGCGCAGATAATGGTATGACAGACAATCTTCATCAGTTATCTCCCTGGGTTGTGCTTGTTGGCCTGGCTAACCAATCCCGGTAGCCGTCGCCTTTATTATTGTTTCAGCAGGTCAAATTTGCGCAATCTTGCTTGCAGTATGGCCAAATGTGCCCAAAAATGCCATTCAGGCCAAGTTTTTTACCCAGTTTTGACCCTCCAAATACTCTAATTGGTCTAGAATTGATTAGGGCTAGTGGTTCGCCACATTTCACCTTAGAATAACGTCCTATCCTCGAATTAACTTGAAGTGTGTCTTCTAACATATGACAGATCTGAGAAAAATTGTAATTCCGGTCGCGGGTCTCGGAACCCGGGTTTTGCCTGCGAGCAAGGTCATTCCGAAGGAAATGCTGACCGTTGTCGATAAACCGGTGATTCAGTACGTGATCGAAGAAGCGGTCGATGCCGGCTTCACTGAAATCATCCTGGTGACGCGGGCGAGCAAGAAATCCATCGAGGATCACTTTGCGCCGCATCCCGAACTGGAATCGGCGCTCGAAGCCAAGGGCAAGACCGCCCTGCTCGATTCGGTACGCGATATCCTGCCGGCCAATGTCGCTATTTCAACGGCATTTCAAAACCAACCGCTGGGTCTCGGGCACGCAGTGCTGTGCGCGGCTGATTTGATCGGCGATGACGATTTCGCGGTCAGCCTGCCGGATGTACTGATCTTTCATGCGGATGGCGATCACGCGCACGACCTGAAAGCCATCGTCGCCGCATTTAAACAAAACCATGCCGCTCAAATCATGGTCGAAGCGGTGCCGGACGATCAGGTCAGCAGCTATGGCATCGTCGATTGCGGTGGCGCCGAGTTTCATCCCGGGGAGAGTCATAACGTTATCGCGATGGTGGAAAAGCCGTCGCTGGAATCGGCGCCGTCGAACCAGTCCATCATCGGGCGTTACATCCTGCCGGCACGCACTATGGCCCTGCTAAAACAAACGTCACCCGGCGCCGGTGGTGAAATTCAGCTGACCGATGCGATCGACGCGTTGATCGCTGAAATGCCGGTACAGGCCAACAGCATGCAAGGGCGTACCTACGATTGTGGTAACAAGCTCGGCTACCTGGTGGCAAACATTCAGTATGGCTTGAATCACCCCGAAATCGGCGCCGAACTCGCCGCCTGGCTGAAAAAACAGGACCTGTAAGACAATGGCGTTGACCGATAAAAAAACCTGGAAGAGCCTGCGCAAACACGCGATCAAGACCGGCAATCTACACCTGAGCGCACTGTTTGCCGACGACGATGGCAGATTCAACAGCTGCAGCCTGCGCGAAGGCAACCTGTTGCTCGATTATTCCAAGCAACGCGTGACCCGCAAAACCACCGAATTATTGTGCGGCCTGGCGCGTGAGTGCGATTTGAGTGGCTGGATAGAAAAACTGTTCTCAGGCGACGCGGTTAACAACTCGGAGAATCGTCCTGCCCTGCACACCGCACTGCGGCTGCCCGCCGACAGTGAACTCAGCCTGCACGGGGTGAATATCGTACACGGCATCCATGAGACGCTAGAGCGCATGGAGCAGATTGTGACGCGTATTCATGCCGGCCAATGGCGTGGCTATTCCGGCATGCCGGTCGACGCCATCGTCAACATCGGCGTCGGTGGCTCCGATCTCGGGCCCTTCATGGCGTCCAAGGCGCTGGCCGAGGGACGCGTAAAGGGAATGCGTGGCCTGCAAATGATTTTTGTGTCGACCATGGACGGCAGTCAAATTGCCGACCGTTTGAACACGCTCAATCCCGCGACCACGTTGTTTATTATCTCTTCCAAATCCTTCACCACGATCGACACGTTGTCCAATGCCAACACCGCATTGCAATGGCTGCGCCAGGCCAGCGGCGCCGACGACGAGATACTGTATCGGCGTCACTTTATCGGCATCTCGGCCGACAACGACAAGATGGCCGCGTGGGGGATACCACCCAACAGCCGGCTCTCACTGTGGGACTGGATCGGCGGGCGCTACTCGATGTGGTCGGCGATAGGTCTGCCAATCGCGCTCGAAATCGGCATGCCGGGGTTCAGACAACTGCTCGCCGGCGCACATGCCATGGATGAACATTTTCGTCAGACCCGTTTCGAGGCGAACCTGCCGGTGATGCTGGCGATGATCGGCATCTGGAACATCAACTTTCTGAACATCCGCGCGCATGCGATCCTGCCCTACGACGGTCGTATGAGCCACCTGCCCTCCTACCTCGAGCAACTCGAGATGGAAAGCAACGGCAAGAGCGTGAGTCGCGACGGCAATCACATCGATTACAATACCTGCCCGATCCTGTGGGGCGAAATCGGGCCCAACGCTCAGCACGCGTTCTACCAGTTGCTGCACCAGGGCACCGAGTCGGTGATGTGCGATTTCGTCGTGCCGGCGCGGCGCTACCAGGAAAGCGGCAACCCGGAGTTGCAACAGCAACACCAATTAACACTCGCCAACTGCCTCGCGCAGTCGCGCATTCTTGCACTCGGCGACACTGTCATCGACGACGAAGAAACCGCGCCTTTTTTCAAGCATTATCGCGGCAATCAACCGAGCACGACGATCATGCTCGATGAACTCACGCCTTACAACTTCGGGCAATTGATTGCACTGTACGAACACAAGGTGTTCGTACAATCGGTCATCTGGGACATCAATCCTTTCGACCAATGGGGCGTCGAACTCGGCAAACAGGTGGCGACCACACTGATGGATCCGCTGGAACGCTGTTCGGCCGATGGGGAATTCGACAGTTCGACCAACGGTTTGCTCGCATCGATCTTCAAACAACAGGATCACGACGCATGAAGATTGCCATCTGGGGTAATGA
The DNA here is from genome assembly GCA_024229615.1 of Gammaproteobacteria bacterium. Classification (GTDB taxonomy): domain Bacteria; phylum Pseudomonadota; class Gammaproteobacteria. The sequence continues at coordinate 4,903 of JAAESG010000156.1, forward strand.
ACTGACCGCGTGGGCGACCGCCGGCGCGCTCGCCGAAACCGGTAATGACATATATTTCGTCAGCAACAGCCAGATCAAGGATCCGGTGACATTAATGGGCAGCAGCATACGCAATGAACCTGGCCTGCGAGACCTGATCTGCGATGAGTTCGAGCACAAACGCATTCGCTTCGCACAGACCCGTACAGCGCTCGGTCTGCAGGTGCATATTATCAGCATGAACCCGAACGAATTCGACAGCGCACGTGAAATCGTCGAAAAGCTGGCCGGCAAGGCCGAAGGACCGCTGTTAATCATCAACCAGAGCCATTTCGGAGTCGGTTCCACTGAGCAGCTGCAGGCCCTGTTGAACATCCGTAAAAAGCAGCATGTCGTCTACTTGGCGGAGAACATCTCCGAGGGTGAAGCACTGGAGAGAATCCGTAATCCGAAGTCGATGATTCTCGGTAGCAACGACTACCAGGCTACGCTCGAGATCGAGTCCCTGTTCAAGGCTTTCAGCTCACAGCTCGAAAATCTGTATGTGATGACCCCGACGGAGGCCGAATTCACCAAACTTTCGATCATCGGCATGCTCGCGCTGCGTATCGGTTATATCAACGAACTCGCCAATCTGGGCGAACAGCTCGGTGTCGACATCGACGTGATTCGTCGCGCTATGGGGGCGGACCCGCGGATCGGAAGACACCATCTCGCGCCGGGTTGCGGCTTCGGCGGCAACACCTTCCCGCAAACACTCGACAGCCTTGCGCAGTTGCTCTCGGAAAAAAACGAATCGACGCTGATGCATACCGTGCTGCAGGAAAACGAAAAGCAGAAGGAACTGCCGTTTCGCAAGCTCTGGCAGCACTACAAGGCGGATCTGCACGATCGCAAGATCGCCATCTGGGGGGCTTCGTTCAAACCCGGTTCGGCTTCACTCGACGCGGCGCCGAGCCTCAAGGTCATCGATGCGATCGTTGCGCAACAGGCAGAGGTGCGCATTCACGACCCGGAAGCGCTTGAAAACGTGCACCACCATTATCACGACAATCCCTATGTGAAGATCATCAATGGCAAGTACGATGCGCTGAAAAATGTAGACGCGCTGTTACTGCTCACCGAGTGGCCTGAATACTGGTCACCCGATTTCGAGGTGATGCTAAAGCAGATGAAAACCCCGGTGATCATCGACGGGCGCAATGTCTATAATCGCGAAAAGATCGAGTCACTGGGCTTTACCTATTACGCCATCGGCAAGTAACCAGGCTTTAGATTAGACAACTTGATTCTCAAGGATGCTGGATCCCGCACAGTATACAGGCCATCCTCGTGCAGATTTTTATGTCACCCTCGTATAGTTTTTGTCATCCTCGTACAGGTTTTTTATGTCATCCCGCGGTTTAACCGCGGGATCCATTGCCACGACACCATTCGGTTAAACTGGGTACCGCGGTCAAGCCGCGGTATGACAGTGTCGAAATAGCGGTAATTGCAGATGTCCTGGATCCCGTTCGTCCGACGTATCGGGTCAGGCCGCAATAAAAGGTCAGTTTTGGGTCATATGACAGCTGTGGGCGGGGTATGCCGACTATAAAGACTTATTTGAACAGTTGGCGCGTGATGTGTGGCGGAAGACGGCCCTTCCGTTCGAGCCTGTATTTATTGTAGCCAAGCTCACCCGCGACCAGGCTGAGCACATTTTTAACATTCGGGTCGATGCTGTCATCCGAAGCTATCCTGACATCCACCATGTACTGCCCGTCAGGGCTAATCTCACCCTTGCCCGAAACATCGAGATCGGCATCGAGGTCTTTTATGCGGAAATCATACTTTTGTGGATTACCGCTAAAATCGACCTGGTAGTCGCCAACATTGATCTTTATGCCGTCGTCATCGATACCCAGATCGCGCCATATCAGCTGGCCATTGACGGCCGCGGGCTTGCCCTCCAGCAGGGTTAAATTATCAATTTTCAGTTCGAGACGTCCGGCCGGCTTTACCAGGGAAGTCGGTATATGTCTGATCAACTCGGCCGCCTGGTATTCGATGACGGTTTTGCTAACCTCGGAATCGCCATTGAGAATGTCGTATGCGAACTGAAATTCTCCCTGCTCGTAATCGATTTTGTAACAGACCTTCAACAACGGGATACAGGACGGCATGTAGCGATAATTAACCGCGCGCACCGGGAAGTTATTGATGCTGATTTCCTCGGCCGTACCCCGCACCACGGTGCCGTTGATGCCTGACAGGCGTACCGTGTCGGGTAACTTAACCTGGGGCAATACATGCTGGATCGGCAAGTTGAGCAACAGTGCAATCACCAGGCACAGCAAGAAAAACAGCGTAAACTTCCAGGACTTGATCATCTAACGTCGAACGAGAACGATATTGCTATCGACAATACCGGGATTGTCGGCAGAAGAAATGCGGATATCCTTAACCATGAGTCCGCTCGAACTGACCTGCGCGATGAACACAACCAGACGATTGAATTCGACCGCACTATAGCGCATGCGGATCTCATCATTACCGATCGGCGACATTTGCGATAACTGTCCCCTCAGACCCTGCTTGCGGACGACCTGGTCGATGAAATTGGCAAGCGTGCCGTTGATCTCTGTGCTGGCTGTATTCACGCCCGCGGCAGGCATGTTCGCAACCGCCGACTTCATCCATCCAAGGTCATCCCGATGCTGCTCAATCTCCTCCTCCAAGACTGCAACACGTTCCTGGTAGGGCTCGATCACAAGGGCGTGAGCGCCGATAACAATCATCACCAGCAAGGCCAGCACGACGATCATTTTTTCGCGCATCGAGTACTGGGCGAGAAAATCAGACATTGTCGCTCCCCTGCAGTACCAGGCGCCCCGAACTCTGTTCCGGCTTGATATTCAGGCCTTCCAGTTTAGCGTTGAGGCCTTGTTTCCTGATGCTTTCCAACAATGCTTCGATGTCTTTCAACTGGCTGCTACTGACATCGAAACTCAATCGATTGCCCTGGAAGCCGACGCGACTGACCGCAACCCCGGGGTATTTCTTGTGCGCCTGGGTGAAGTCGAGCAACATCTTCAAAAATCCCTGTTCGCGTTGATCGGACTGGATCTTCTTTAGATGCTCGATCAGCAGTTTTTTCAGGTTTGCATCGGCGCTCGCGTCGGGCAAAAACGGTTTGAGTAATTCATATTGTTGCTGTTTGATCGCATCGAGTTCGGTTTCGAGCTCGTTCAGCGCGATCGCTTTGTTATAGGCACTGACCGCGAGTAAGGCCGCGAACAACAGGGCGACCCATTTCCAGGCCTTGGCCAGCCCCTGCCAGGCCGATGAAAGTTGATAGTCACGCTGTTGCAGGTCGATCAACGGGGCATCGACAAAACCCGGGTGGCTGGATGCCAGAGGTTGTCGCTCGAGGGTATATCCGTCGAGTTGAGGTGTTTCATCGGCGTCAGTGGCGTAATATACAATCCTGTCCACTTCAATACTGCGTTTCACCAATTCCAGCATCGCCGGCAAAGACTGGGTATTGCATTTCAGGCCGCGGTAATCACCATAGCGCAGCAGGTAGCCATCATGACCCGCTGTCAGAGTGACCGCGTCGTCCTTCCACGGGCAAAGAAACAGCTCGGGCAGTATCTGCACGAGGCGCAAGCCATTGCTTTGTGCCAGGGCGATACAGCGTTCCATGATGGTGCGGGCCACAACCGCGATCGCGATCGGGTTCTTCGACGTATCGCCGAGTGCAAAGTGCTGGGATTCGATATCCTGGGCGAGCTGATCCTCGACCTGGAATTCGATCGCAGATAACACCTGCCGGCTCGCCTTTTCCGGCAAATCGACCTGGGTCAGGTACACGCATTGCTGCGGGATGACGATAATCAGCGGGTGTGGGTTTTTCGATGCGATTGATGCCAGTTCCTGCGCAGCAGCGGCCTGCCAGCGAAGCTCCCCTGATCTCACGCTTTCGTCATAAATTGCCCAGCGGAAATCCGCGAGTTCTTCATCTGTAAATTGAATTAGCAGGCGCATGGTTAAAACAGTCCGAGGGTACGATTCATCACAATTGTTTTGCCGCCATCGCTGCGATAAACCAGCGAGGTCAAATTAAATATTTGTTCTCCCTGCACAACCTGTCCGTGGGCTCGAAAATACTCGGTATTCACCGACAGGCCCTCGATCGGCACCGGCAATTGCAGGCGTTCGATAAATTGCTCAATGCTGTCAAAAGCTTCGTCATCACGCTCCTCGATAAACTTGCCCACATCGAGATCTTCTCCAAGACTCTGGAACACAATTTCAGACATGGTATTGACGTTAAGTGTAGACGTTACCGGCAGAGCCGTGATGTGCGGTAGCAATTTTTCATATATTTCCGGGGTCACATTATGCACCAGCCTCAACTCGCTGATATCCGCCATTTCGCGATTGGCGACACGATAAGTTTCGTAGTTTTCTTCCATGCCATCGGGATACCGAACCTCGAAGTCTTCATCGATCCAGTCCATCAAAGCGGGAATGAAGGTGTCATCGACGCCGAGATTATCGCACAAGCGGGTAAACCGGGTTAACGCGACTTCGGAGGCGATCAACGTGTTGACATTGAATTTAGCCTGTTCGTCTTCGATGTAACCGGTCAGGTAACCGCCTTCGATCGGCAATCCCGGAATTCCGGTAGCCCAGTATTCATCGAGACTGTCGACTTCCGACTCCTGGCGATCTTCGCGCAGGTAAATTTGCGCCCAGTCCTCGAGCCCGAAGGCGTACAGTCGGGCGCGATCCTGGAGATAGATATGCGCTGTTTTGCGGATGGTGAATTTTTCCTCGTGTATCACACTGACCGAGACAGCGGTGGCGATAACGACAATTAACATTGCCATCAACAAGGCCATGCCTCGCTGTCTAGCTGCGCTAGATGGCACCACCAGGCACCTCCAGCAAACGCGTTATTTCACCCATATCGGGCAACTCGAGTCGGAACGCGAGCAGAATCGGAGCGGCATCGCCCGGGCCCACTTGCATGGGCCAGGAACGAATCGGTTCCCCCAGCACGTCGAGAAATTCAACTTCCATCGATTCGACATTGTCGAGTAAAACCGCTTGAACGGGTTCTTCGGCAATGCCCTGGTCCAGCGAGCGCCAGTGCCGGCGCAAAAGCTTGTTATCGAGCACGAGGTATTGCACGCGCTGTAAACTACTCCGGGGATGCTGCAGCAGGTTACTCCAGCCACCGCGCGTAAAGGTGATGACATTGTCCTCGATGATGATGTTGGACTCCTCGTCGCCGTACTGGTTGCGAATCTTGCGCGGCGACACCTGCGTCCAGTCGCGATTGAAATACACCACCGCGAATTGCATGTCCGAGAGCCGGTCGTTGGCCTCGCCCACAGCCTGTCCATTGCGCGTCAGTTGTCCCAACGCGAAAAAGGCGAAGGCCCCCATCAAGGCGAAGATCGACACCGCGATCAGCATCTCGAACAGCGTAAAACCCTGGTCTCGACTGGTTTTCATAGGCGCGCGATAAACCCGGTGAGACTCGCCTTGATGTCGCTGTCATCCTTGAGCGAAACATCGACATCGAGACGGCGCAGCGAGGGATCGTCCGTGGTCGAAATTTTCATTTCCCATGCCCATTTGACATTCGCCATCTCGACCACGCCCGATTTTGTTTTGGTACTGCCCCAGGTGCGTTTTGCGCGATACAGCGCAATCTGGTTCTGCGCGACCCAGCTGGCAATGGTCTTTTGCCGTAACACGGCTGATTTCCAGCCGGATTCACCGGTCGTATTGATCACCGCACCCATGCCGATGGCGATTACCAACAACGCAATCATAACCTCGATCAGGGTAAACGCCCGAACCCTGCGATCACCGCCGCCTTGTACCCTGCAATCACCGCCGTCTCGCACCCCTAACTTGTCGTCTCGCACCCCTGACTTGTCGTCTCGCACCCCATCTGTCATCCCACGGCTTGACCGCGGGAACCATCCAACCACTCCAATCCCACCCAAATTCCCGTCGTCCCACGGTTTGACCCGATACATCGAACCGTCGGGATCTGGTGATGAAAGGGGTCTTCTGGATCCCGCGGTCAAGCCGCGGGACGACAGTTTAGAAGTCAGGCCGCGGGATGACAGTTTAGAAGTCAGGTCGCGGGATGACGGTTTAGAAGTCAAGCCGCGGGATGACAGTTTAGAAGTCAAGCCGCCGGAAAACAGCATAAAAGGAAGTTTCCGGAAACTCATCCCAACGGCTCCGGTCCTGACATCAACACGCCACCCAGCATATTACCCTGCAGGACGATGCCCGATTGTGTGAGTTCATCTCTGATGCGCCACTCGAAAGGCGTCATTTCTCCGCTGGAGAGAATCAGGATGTGTGGTTCCGGGTTGGTATTGGTAGTGATGTCAATTACCCGGTCATCTATCAGCAGTTGCGAACTCTGCGTTTCAGTCATCTTGATTTTGCTGAAAAAAGATTGCGTGGCTGGCACCCAGCCTTCCTCGTTGAATTCGAGCACGACAAATCCCTTATCCTGCACCGAGATCGCATAATTACGACTTTCAAAAACCGCCTCCTGATTCAGTAGATGAAACAATTTACCCAGGTCCTTGCCGACACGTTTCAGATCGCGGGTTTCGTCGCTCAGGCCCATTGACAGCTGCACCATCGATATCGTGATTGCCACGATGGCGACAACAATCAGCAATTCCCAGAGGGTAAAGCCTCTCTGGGAATCGGCGCGTGGCAAGACGCACCTATGAATCGAGATTCCAGTTTCCGATGTCGGCAGCTTCACCTTCTCCTCCGACCGCAGCGTCAGCGCCTAGCGAATAAACATCGAACTCGCCATTCGAACCCGGGAACAGGTACAGATATGGATTACCCCAGGGGTCCTTGGTGAGTTTCTTGATGTAACCGCCTTCGCGCCAGTTCTTGCTGCCTTCCCCCGAGGGTTTATTGACCAGCGAAATGAGTCCCTGTTCGCTGGAGGGATAGAGAAAATTGTCGAGCTTGTAGAGTTCGAGCGAGGATTCCAGCACGCGAATATCGCTCTTTGCCTTGCTGATCCGTGCATCGTCCACTCGCCCGGCCACCTTGGGCGCAATATAAGCAGCGAGGATCGCGATAATTGTGACCACGACGATGATTTCGAGTAGGGTAAAACCCCGGTTTGTGCGTAATTTTTTCATGTCAGTTAGATTGTCGGATTGGGCTATGGTTCATTGTATACGTCGCCAATACAAGCGCAATTGCAATTGCTATCAGCAGTCCGTACAGGTGGGCATCGACGATAACCGGCGCGCCGATAATGTCAGCGGTTGAAAATTCCAGGGTCGTGTACTGCTCGATGATCACCTTGGTTACGATGGTACCGCCCATGAGCACGGCGATCAGTCGATCGCGGGCATATAAGTCGTGCGCCGCGAGAAAGTAGAGTCCAAACAACACGCCTGAAAAACCGACGTATCTGTATAGCTCGGGATTTTGCAACGTGAACAGGATCGAAATGCCGAGAGCCAGGCACAGGCTTTGCAGAGCCCAACGCTTGAGACTCCACATCGGATTGGCCAGGCTCACGCAGATGGCCAGACCCAGTGCATTCAGCAACAAATGCTCCCAGCCGGCATGAACCCAGTGCGCGGTGACTATGCGCCACACCTGGCCGCTATCGAACCAGCCGCGTTCATAAAGAAAATACTCCGGCCCTATCACCTGGAGCGAAACCACCAGCAGCAGATGAATGCCCACGAAATGCCAGTCCGGCGAGTTTTTGATACGTTCCAACACGGTTAGACCAGCTCGTTCATGTCGAAAATCGGGATCAGGATAGCCAGCACGATAAACAGCACCACCATTCCCATGAACAGAATCATCGCCGGTTCGAACAAACCGATAAACAACGCGGTCACGCCGGCAAATTCATTTTCCTCGGCGCGTGCCGAGCGCTCCAGCATCTCGCCGAGCTTGCCGCTGGCTTCACCATTTTCGATCAGTTGCAGCACCAGCGGGCTGAAATAACCGGTATTTTCGAGCGCCACTGAAATGTGTTCGCCCTCGCGCACCCGATCCGCGGCTTTTAATGTCGCCACCTTGATGGGATGGCTGTTGATGACTTCGGTCGAAATATGCATCGAATCGAGCGCCGTTACCCCGCTGGAGACGAGGATACTCATGGTGCGTGTAAAGCGTGCCGTGTTGGACAGGCGCACCAGGTATGAAACATAAGGCAGCCGCAGGTAGAATCGATCGCGTAAACTGCGGAATCTGGGTATCTTGACGAGCTGAAAGTAGATCAGAATCGCGACGATGATACCGATGATCAGACCGAGGCCATGATCCTTGAAAAAATCCGATATTGCGATCAACCACGTAGTGACCATGGGTAGCTCCTGGTCGAATCCCTCGAACACTTGCACGATCTTGGGCACGACGAAGGTCAACAGTGCGGCCACCAGCCCGAAGGCGACCACCGACAGCAAAATCGGGTAAATCAGGGCCTGTCCGGTACGGCGCTGCAAATCCTGTTTCGCTTCCATGAAGTCAGCGAGGCGTTCCATGACTACATCGAGTAAACCGGATTGCTCACCGGCATGTACCGAGGCGCAATACATCGGGTCGAAAATACGCGGAAATTCGCGCAGCGCCTCAGACAGCGGAAAACCCTCCAGTACACGTGCACGCACCGCCAGCATCACATGTTTGGCGTTCTGCTTCGGTGTCTGGCGGGAGACCGCATGGTAAGCGGATTCGATTGGCTGCCCGGCACTGATCAGCGTGGCGAGTTGGCGCGTAATCAGTGACAGGGAGGCGACGTTGATCTTGCTGCGACGATTCTGGCCTTTGCCACCATCCGATTCCCGAGATGTGACTTCACCGATCTCCAGCGGCATCAGGCTCATGCCACGCAATTGTTGACGCGCTTGCCTTGCGGTATCCGCCTCGATTAATCCTTTACGGGTTTTACCATCGGCATCGACAGCCTGGTATTCAAAAGCGGCCATGACACTTAACCGTTAACCTGAACAGAACTGGTTACCGCATCCCCACGCCCTGTCATCCCGCGACCATATTCTGCCATCCCGCAGCCATATTCCGTCATCCCGCAGCCATATTCCGTCATCCCGCGGCCATATTCCGTCATCCCGCGGCCATATTCCGTCATCCCGCGGCCATATTCCGTCATCCCGCAGCCATATTCCGTCATCCCGCGGCCATATTCCGTCATCCCGCGACCATATTCTGTCATCCCGCGACCATATTC
>JAAESG010000157.1 GCA_024229615.1 Gammaproteobacteria bacterium
CCTGCTTCGGGTTCGCGTTCCTGTACATCCCGATAGTCCTGCTAATCGTGTTTTCGTTCAATAAGTCCAAACTGGTCCCAGTATGGGGCGGCTTTTCGACCCGGTGGTATGGGGTTTTGTTTGAAAGCGAGGAAATCTGGGAAGCGGTTGCGCTAAGTCTGAAGATTGCCTCGATCAACGCCTGCTTCGCGACTTTGCTCGGCACCCTCGCGGGCCTGGCGCTGGTGCGTTTCGGTCGCTTCAAGGGCCGTATGCTGTTCAGCGGCATGATTTCCGCGCCGCTGGTTATGCCCGAGGTCATCACTGGCCTGTCGCTGCTGTTATTATTTATCACACTCAAGGAATTCATCGGCTGGCCCGATGAGCGCGGTTTCAACACAATCACGATCGCGCATATCACCTTTTCCATGGCCTACGTCGCAGTCATCATCCAGTCGCGGCTCGCCGGCATGGCACAGGATCTCGAAGAAGCGGCGGAAGATCTCGGCGCGAAACCTTTTCGCGTACTCACCGATATCACCCTGCCATTGCTCGCACCCGGCATGATGGCAGGTTGGTTATTGTCGTTTACACTATCGCTCGATGACCTGATTATCGCCAGTTTTGTCTCCGGCCCCGGCGCAGTCACACTACCGATGCTGATTTATTCACGCGTGAAACTCGGCTTACGTCCGGACATAAACGCATTGGCGACGATTATTATACTCGTGGTCGCAACCGGTGTGCTGCTGGCCGCCTGGATCATGTTCCGTCAGCAGAAGCGGC
>JAAESG010000158.1 GCA_024229615.1 Gammaproteobacteria bacterium
CTGGTCACCGGCGCATACTGGTGGTTGAGGATGATCCTGACATCAGTCACCTGCTGGAAATCCATCTCAGGGACAATGACTACCAGGTCGATGTCGTCGCTAACGGCATCGATGGTCTGGAACGCGCATGTACTCAGGTCTATCAATTGATCGTGCTGGATTTGATGTTGCCGGGACTAGATGGTCTGGAGATATGTCGGCGCTTGCGTAACCAGGCGATTACCATACCGATTCTGATGCTGACCGCGAAATCGTCTGAACTGGATCACGTGCTGGGGCTCGAACTCGGCGCCGATGATTATCTGACAAAACCTTTTTCTATCCTGGAACTACAGGCGCGGGTCAAGGCGATACTGCGCCGTGCCGAGATCACCGCGCGACATCAATCCGACGAGCAGGCAGACCGGATCGAAGCGGGTAATCTGAGCATCGATGTGTCGGGTCGCAATGTCATGGTGGATCGGCAGGCGGTTGAGCTCACTGCCAAGGAGTTTGATTTACTGCTTCATTTCGCACGTAATCCAGGCCGGGTTTTCAGCCGTGGCCAGTTGCTCGACCAGGTCTGGGGCTACAGTCACAATGGCTATGAACACACTGTCAATTCACATATCAATCGCCTACGTAAGAAAATTGATGCCGATACGAAGCGCTCGCAAACCATAGAAACTGTCTGGGGTGTGGGTTATCGATTCCGGGAAGCGAACTAGCTTCCATGTTGCACAGCCTGTATATCAAGCTGGTGCTGGTTTTGTTTTTCCTGTTTATTTTGATAGGTGGCGTATTCCTGACCGTGGCACTACATACCGCACCCATGTATCAGCAGGAAGTCAACCAGCAGCTCAACCACGATCTGGCCAGGTATATCGTACGCGAGCATGTGCTCATCGAGGATGGCGAGGTACAACAGGACGCGCTCGCGGATCTGTTTCACAATGTCATGATTATCAATCCCAGTCTCGAGCTTTACCTGCTCGACCCGGATGGACAGGTGGTCGCGCATTCGATGGCGCCGGACAAGGTCAAACGTAAACAGGTTTCGCTGGAACCCATCAATAGCTTCCTCGCGCCCGAAAGTCACGGCTTGATCATGGGTGACGATCCCGGCAATGAAAGCAGTCTTAACAGCTTTACCGTGGCGCCGATCGACTACGATAGCAAGCGCCAGGGATATATCTATGCCATTCTCGGCAGCGAGAAAAGCAGCAATATTACCGATGTCCTGCAGCGTAGTCTGATCATGAAATGGAGTAGTAGCGCGGTCGTCATGGCGCTTGTATTTGCCTTCATTGCCGGGTTGTTACTGTTCTTTTTTCTGATGCGAAAATTACGCGTGCTCAGCCTCGCAATGCAGGAGTTCAAACATAACAACCTGCAACAGGGTGAACCCCTGTCGCGCAATGAAATCAGACCCCATGACGAAATTGAGGCCATGACGATCACTTTTCAGGAAATGGCACAGCGCATCCATTCGCAAATGAACCACCTGCAGGAAATGGAATCACTACGCCGGGAAATGGTGGCCAACGTATCACATGATTTGCGTACACCGCTGGCTTCGCTCAGCGGATTTCTACAAACCCTGCAACTGAAATCTGATGACCTCAGCGAGGCTGAAAAGCAAGCCTATCTGAAAATTGCCTATGATAACTCGCAGCGCCTGACTTCCCTGGTCGAGGAATTATTTGAACTCGCCAAGCTCGACGCCAATGAAATTCAGCCACAGCAGGAACAGTTCTCATTGGCGGAGCTGGCCTTCGATATCTCGCACCAGTTTCATTTGCGTGCCCGCGAGAAGAACATAGATTTTGAAGTAGTCGCCGATGCGAGCGTACCCCCGGTTTCGGCTGA
>JAAESG010000159.1 GCA_024229615.1 Gammaproteobacteria bacterium
AGGCGGGATGACAGGCGTGTTAGGCGGGATGGCAGGTGTGTTAGGCGGGATGGCAGGTGTGTTAGGCGGGATGGCAGGTGTGTTAGGGATGACAGGTGTGTGGTGACGCGCGCCGGTGCACTCGGTCAGGATAATCGGCCGAATGGCCGATCGATCCGGCTTTTAGCCGTAACCGGAAGCCACCGGCTTTAGCCGCTGGTTGTTCACAGGTCGAAAAATAGGCGACTGTTTTGCAGACATTGATCTGCCAGCTGTTGCACGGGTTTACCCTGGTGACAGGCGACATTTTTTAGTATATGGGGTAGATAAGCGGGTTCGTTGATGCGACTTGCGGGCCTTGGTTGCAGAGTTCGCGGTAGCAGGTAAGGTGCGTCGGTTTCCAGTAGCAACCGATCGGCCGGGATCAATTTCACCTGCTGCTGCAAATCCAGTCCTCTGCGCTCATCGCAGATCCAGCCAGTGATGCCGATATAACAATCGAGATCGAGATAGTCCATCAAGGCTTCGCGCGTATCAGTAAAACAGTGCACCACCAAACGTTTGATGCGATCGCGATATCCGGCAAGCATTTCCACGAAACGCTTATGTGCATCGCGCTGATGGCAAAACAGCGGTAGCTGTAGTGCGACGGCCAATTCCATTTGCTGCTCAAATGCCGTTTCCTGGGCCGGGTGGGGTGAGTAATTGCGATTGAAATCGAGGCCGGCCTCTCCAATCGCACGCACACAGCGATGCTGCGCCAGGGCTTCGAGTTCGCTAAAGCTTCGTTGATGCCATTCATCGGCGTGGTGAGGGTGGATGCCGCAGGTTGAAACCAGGCGTCCGGGATATCGTTCGCTAAGCTCGATCGCCATCCGACTATCACTCACCGAGGTGCCGGTTACCACCATCTGGTTTACACCAGCCTGTTGTGCGCGCAGTATGACGCCCTCGAGGTCATCGAGCAGGCTTTTGTTGGTCAGGTTTACACCGACGTCGATCAATTCGATCATTGGCGAATGCCGGTTCCGCGAGCTAACAGCATTAAACAGACCGTAAACAACACCGAGATGAAAAACAGTATCACCAGGATCGCGGTCAACGGATCGATATCACTGCTGCCACGGAAGCCGTAGCGAAAACTGTTTACCATGTAGAGAATAGGATTGCCCAGTGAAACCTGTTGCCAGATTTCGGGCAGTAGCTTGATCGAATAGAAGATTCCGCCGAGATAGGTCAGGGGCGTTAAAACGAAGGTCGGTACGATGGTGATATCGTCGAAACTGTTGGCAAAGATGGCGTTGATTAACCCAGCCAGGGCGAACAGGCAGGACGTCAGTAATGCCACCAAAAGAACGATAAACGGGTTGTAAATACTGAACTCGGTAAATAGCAGCGAAACCAGGGTGACCGCGATGCCGACGCTAATCCCGCGAACCATTCCGCCACTGACAAAACCCAGCAGGATGACTAGATCTGGAACCGGCGCAATCTGCATTTCTTCGATGTGACGTGAATACTTGGCGCCATAAAACGACGACACCACATTGGTATACGAATTGGTGATAATCGACATCATGACCAGCCCGGGCATGAGAAAGTCGATGTAGTTCATGCCGTCCATTTCACCGATGCGTTGTCCGATCAGGTTGCCGAAGATAATGAAGTACAGCGCTACCATAACCACAGGTGGGACAATGGTTTGCACCCAGATCCGGGTGAAGCGCATGATTTCCTTACGGGTGATCGTCAGATAGGCTATCCAGAACTGATAAAGCATCAGGCCGCGCTCGTGCGATCGGTTTTGCTGGTCAGTTTTACGAACAACTCTTCGAGCCGGTTAACCTTGTTGCGCATGCGCTGGACGACAATATTCTGCGCTTCGAGTTCTGCGATTAAATCGTTAATTGAATGCTGCTCGGGGATCTCGACCTCGATGCTGTGGTGATCGAGTTTGATGATGTTGTCGAAACTTGCCAGGCGCGGCACCTGTTCCAGGTTGTCGCGCAGATAAAATACTAAAGTCTCGCTGTTCAATTGTTTGAGCAACAGTTTCATGCTGGTGTCCTGAATAATGTTGCCTTCGTCGATAATAGCGACATTGCGACACATTCGTTCCGCTTCTTCCAGGTAATGCGTGGTCAGGATGATCGTAGTTCCCTGGTCGTTGATTTGTTCGAGGAAATCCCACATCGAGCGTCGCAATTCGATGTCGACTCCGGCAGTTGGTTCATCCAGAATCAACAGGCGCGGCTTGTGAATCAGTGCGCGTGCAATCATCAGGCGACGCTTCATTCCTCCTGATAGTCTGCGTGCCTGCGAACGTCGATGTTGCCACAGACCGAGTTGCTTTAAATAGTGCTCAGTTTCCTTTCTGGCGACGCGAGAGGGTACGCCGTAAAAGCCGGCCTGGTTGATGACGATCTCTTCGGTTGGCTCGAAGGTATTGAAATTGAACTCCTGGGGTACCGAACCGAGCAAGGATTTGGCCAAAATAAATTCCTGGTCTATCGAATGGTCGAAAATCCTGACGCTGCCGGCAGTCTTGTTGACCAGGCCGGAAATGATGCCGATGCAGGTTGATTTACCGGCACCATTGGGGCCGAGCAGGGCAAAGAAATCACCTTCTTCAACCGTCAAATCGATACCCTTAAGTGCCTGCAAGCCGCTGGCGTAGGTTTTTTCAAGATTCGATATTTCTAGAGCGTGCATACGACCGTTCGGTATTCAAACAGCCGACAAGCTTAGGGTATCGCTTTTAAAAATCAACCCCCGCCAGCTGTTTAGGCTCCAGGTTTGACGGACCTGTCTTTTTGTTAAATCACGTTGTTAACAAGTTCACAAAAGTAGCACCGATACAGGGTGTTAAGGCTCGATTCAGTTTGTTCTGAATATAGTACGAGCCATCACTTAACAGGCAGGAGAACGATATGAAAGCGCTAACAAGTACGATTGCAGTAGCAGTTCTGGTGTTCGCCAGCTCGGCCGGCGCCGGCAACAACAACCATACTCATAAGAAATATGACCATGAACCCAGGCAAGATCTTTTCGAGTATGCAAAAGTGCTCGAGGTGCAGCCGATTTACCGCGAGGTGCAGGTATCAAAACCGCTGCGTGAATGTTGGCAGGAGCCGGTTTATCATACGCGTAGACATGAACATAAATCGGCTGGTGGCATGCTTGCCGGGGGTCTGATCGGCGGAATAATTGGTCATCAATTCGGCAAGGGACGGGGCAACAAGGTAGCCACCGCGGTTGGTACGTTAATCGGTGCTCAGATCGGACATGATGCAGTTAACGGACATGCCCAAGAGCACCAGGATAGCGTAGCGGGTTACGAAGAACATTGTCAAACCCGCCAACAGATCAGTTATGAAGAGGTAGTAGATGGATATGACGTGACCTATCGTTATCGTGGTCAACGATATCATCTCGAAATGCCCTACGATCCGGGCAAGCGTATTAAAATGCGCATTCAATTTACACCTGTGATCTAATCTTTGTTAAGAACCATGCGAGATATTCAATGCGAGCGATAGTCATAGAGGATGATATCGATATTCAGCAGCAAATTGTCGAGCGGCTGAAAACCGAGGGATTTGCTGTCGATAGCGCGGATAATGGTGCAGAGGGTCTTTACCTGGTCCAGGAGTATCCCGCCGATGTTGCCATTATCGACCTGGGTTTGCCTGAAATGTCTGGCCTCGAGGTGATTAATCAAATCCGTGACCAGGGTAATAAAATTCCTATTCTGATCCTTACTGCCCGAGGACGTTGGCAGGATAAGGTGGAGGGACTGGACGCAGGTGCGGATGACTACCTGGTTAAACCGTTTCACCACGAGGAAATGATGGCTCGGATTCGCGTGTTGATTCGACGTGCTTCCGGCTGGTCGGATTCGCGTATCGTCTGTTCGCCGGTCAGCCTCGATACGGCTACTCAACGAACCTATGTCGACGACCGTGAGCTGGATTTGACGGCATACGAGTACAAGGTACTCGAATACCTGATGTTGCATGCCGGTGAAGTCATTTCCAAGACGGTATTGACCGAACATTTATACGACGATGAATCCGATAATGATAGCAACGTGATCGAAGTATTCATCCGTCGTTTGCGTCAGAAACTGGATCCCGAGGAAAACCTGAAACCGATAGAAACCCTGCGCGGTCGAGGTTATCGCTTCACTTTGCAACGTGCCGAGCAGGTGTAGCCCGCTTGTTGAACGAAGGCAATGATGCAGCCGCTTAATCGGGTTGTCGAAATACTGGAGGCTGGTCGTTACCTGATATGTTGTTCAGCAAACAAAGTGCGCGTCTGACCTGGGCCGGAGTTTCCCTGCCTTGATTTCATTCCTGCAATATGAGGGTTAGCCGGGAGTGAAATCGATAAAATCCAGGTTAACGCTGGTATCGATGGTCGTACTGGTCGTGTTTATGGTGCTGACCGCGATTGCGCTGGAACGCGCCGTCGTGAAACGCGCGTTGCAGGCGGAGGAAGAGGTATTACAGTCGTTGGTATACAGCTTACTTGGCGCGGTTGATCGGGACAAACGAGGGTTGAGTATAACCGTATCCTCAGATCGCCTGTTCGAACCCAGTCTGATAATCCGTAATTCGGGATTGTATGCCCTTCTGTACGATCATCGAAAACATGAAATCTGGCGCTCCGAATCATTGACTCTGAGTTTTCCAGAGCCTGGGGAAATGGAGTTGGGAGAGTGGCGGTTTGAGATAACGGATCATCTGGCAAGGCCCTATTTTCGACTCGGTTTCTCGTTGCAATGGCCGGACATCAAAGACAGGTTACAACGCTATGATGTAGTGGTCTGGCGCAACGCAGTCGATTATTTCGAACAACTCAATCGATTTCGGCAGACGCTGTGGGCCTGGCTTATCGTGACTACAGTCCTGTTGCTGGTGATCATGTACCTGGTCACTCGCTGGAGCCTGCGTCCGTTACAGAAAATTGGTCAGGAAGTGAAAGCGATCGAGGATCAGAAGCAGCAGGTTTTCGAACAGGACTATCCCGACGAGATTGCACCGCTGACCGAGAATCTGAATATTTTGCTCAAGCGAGAACAGTATCAGCGCCAGCGCTATCGCAATGCGATGGACGACCTTGCACATAGCCTGAAAACACCACTTGCGGTATTAACCGGCCTCAGCGACCAGAGCGATATCGCTCAATCTCAAATTGAAACCTTACGCGAACAGACCGATCGTATGAATCAAATTGTTTCTTACCAATTACAAAGAACGACTGGTGCGTCTGATATCCGCATCAATAAACCGGTCGATCTGGTTAAGCTAATCGACAAGCTGGTATCGGCCCTGGAAAAAGTTTACCAGGAAAAAGCCGTGCTGGTTGAACGCAGGCTGCCTGCGCAGATGTTGCTACGTATGGATGAAGGTGACTGTCTCGAAGTGGTCGGCAACCTGCTCGACAATGCCTTTAAATACGGTCATAAAAGAATTGTTATCAAGGGTAGGTCGCAAGAGGGGAAATCGATGAGCCTGGTTATCGATGACGACGGCGAAGGCCTTGATACTGATGCGATAGAGCAAATTATGAATCGCGGTACTCGCCTCGATGAGGCGGCCGAAGGGCAGGGAATTGGTCTCGCGGTGGTTGCCGATATCGTCGAGTCTTACAACATCGAACTCATTTTCAGCAGGGCTGACTCAGGTGGATTGAGAGTTACTCTCGGCTTTCAGACGATTTGAGAAAGTGGTCAGGCCGGACTAGTGGTCAGGCCACTAAACGGTTAGCGATAACCAGAACCCGTATAAAAGAATCAGGGCGCCCGGAACATACACCAACCGATCCCGCAAGCGTAGCCTGATGTCTGTTTCTTTGACCGGCAGGCGGTTTTTCATATTGAGCATCGATGTTCTCCTATAGTGCCCTGACTGCTCAGGATGCTGGTCTGCCGGTAATGACTAGACCATTAGGTAGCGCTTCGTGTCGCCTGCCGGGGCATCAAAATATTCAGTTGATTCATGACTCACCGCTGTAGAAACCGGATGCGAAGACACGTGCTCGCTGACGCAGATGCTGCATCGATAAAAGGTCACATGGCTCTTCGTATTGGCGGTTTCATCGGTAACAAACATCTGCGAACTGCAGTTGGGGCACTTCATATTGGAGGATCCCTGGTGAGGTTCCACGTAGTATAATCATTAAAAATCAAATCACAATATATTGCGGTATGATTTATTTGCACATACAATATGTGGTGGTTGTGTCAATTTCACAGGGACGTGATTTTTTCTTCTTAGCCGTCAATCACTTAAACAACCAAGCTCACAAAGCACTTCAAAAGCCAACCCTAAGTTAAATTGATTAAAGTGCCTTAAAGCCGATATCGGTGCGAAAATAAGCCGATTCCCAGTGAATTTCGTCGACCATTTTGTAAGCCTGTTGTTGTGCTTCCTGCAGATTTTCTCCGAGGCCGACAGCACACAAAACCCGACCACCGTCCGACAGGATACTGCCACTTGAATCGCTGCGGGTTCCGGCATGGAAAACCTTGCCGGTAGACGATTCCAGTGGAATGTTATCGATGACGTCACCCCGGGTATAGCTATCGGGATATCCTTTTGCAGCCAGGACGACACCGAGGCTGCTGCGCGGGTCCCAGTGCGCAGACTTTGCGTCCAGGTCGCCCTGACATGCGGCGAGGCAGAGTTCGACCAGGTCGGATTGCAGACGCATCATGATCGGCTGTGTTTCCGGATCTCCGAATCGACAATTGTACTCGACCACCCGGGCGACACCATCGGAACCGATCATCAATCCCGCGTACAGGAAACCCCGATAACGATTACCTTCGGCATTCATACCGCGCACCGTTGGCAGGATAATATTCTGTATTATCTGGGACTCGATCTCGGCGTTGACGAGCGGGGCAGGAGAGTAGGCTCCCATACCGCCTGTATTCGGTCCAAGATCGCCATTGTCACGCGCTTTATGGTCCTGGGAACTGGCCATCGGTAATACATGCTCACCGTCCACGATACAGATATAGCTGGCTTCTTCGCCGATCATGAATTCTTCGATAACGACACGGTGACCGGCTTCGCCAAAGCGGTTTCCGGAAAGCATATCGCGGATCGCGTGATCAGCTTCATTTTGGGTATTTGCGATAATCACTCCCTTGCCCGCGGCCAGACCATCGGCCTTGATGACGATCGGCGTACCCTGTTCGCCGACGTAGGCAAGGGCCGCATCGATCTCGGTAAAGCTCTGGTAAGCGGCGCTAGGAATTCCATGACGGTCGAGGAATTCCTTGGTGAAGGTCTTTGAACCCTCGAGCTGGGCGGCCCCTGCGCGAGGTCCAAAAATAGTCAGTCCGCCTGCCTCGAATCGATCGACGATGCCCGCTACCAGCGGTGCTTCAGGACCGACGATAGTCAATTCTATTTGATTTCTGCTGGCAAATTCGAACAACGCATCGATGTTTTCGGCACCAATTTCTATGTTCTCGACACCTTCTTCGAGTGCACTACCGGCATTACCTGGCGCAATGAATACCCGTTCTACCAGGGTCGATTGCACTGCTTTCCAGGCAAGCGCGTGTTCTCTTCCACCCCCACCTACGATTAATACATTCATCGATTTCAGGCTCGACCCGAGTGCTCTTTCAACTTGATAATTACGGATTCAGCACTCCTGTGGTGTTTCGCAGCAAGGCGCTGTGCGCAGGCAATGGCCCGTACCCTTGTCAAGCACTGCAACGCGGCTGCGGAACACCACAGGAGCGCCCTGCGGGTTAGCTTGTCAAGGCCCACGGACTGCGTTGCGCCTCTTGCCAAGGGAGCGGCCATTGCCTTCGAGGCGCGCCTTGCCGTGAACCTTGACAAGCTAACTGAACTCGCAATTATCATGTTGAAAGAGCACTAGTGCCTGAAATGGCGCATGCCGGTAAACACCATCGACATGCCGTATTCATTCGCGGCCGCGATAACTTCGTCGTCTCGCATCGAACCGCCGGGCTGGATTACGGCGCGAATACCAACTTCGTTGGCAGCGTCAATGCCGTCACGAAACGGGAAAAAGGCATCCGATGCCATGACCGAACCGGCGACCTTGAGGCCCGCATGCTCCGCCTTGATTGCCGCGATGCGGGCGCTGTTAATGCGCGACATCTGGCCCGCACCAACGCCAATGGTCATGCTGTCGTGTGCATATATGATGGCGTTTGATTTGACAAACTTGGCAACCTGCCACGCAAATATCATATCCTGCATTTGCCGATCATCGGGTTTGCTAGCGCTGACTACGTTCAATCCCTCGTACAGCGACTGGTCGGCATCCTGTACCAGTATCCCGCCATTGACATATTTGTAGTCGAAGCGGGTATCGGACTGTTGCCACTGTCCGCAGCTGAGCAGGCGGACGTTTTCCTTGCTGGCAACAACCTCGATGGCAGATTCGTCAACTTCCGGGGCGATAATGACCTCGACGAACTGCTGCTCGACGATCGCCTGCGCGGTTTCAGCGTCGAGCTTGCGATTGAAGGCGATAATGCCGCCGAAGGCGGATTCCGGATCCGTTTTGAATGCACGCTGATAGGCGTTTAAAATGTTATCCGCCAACGCGACACCGCAAGGGTTTGCGTGCTTGACGATGACGCAGCACGGTTCTTCGAATTGCTTGACGCACTCCAGTGCGGCGTCGGTATCGGCGATGTTGTTAAACGAAAGTGCCTTGCCCTGGATTTGTCGCGCGCTGGCAACGCTGGGTTCGCGAACTCCGGGTGCGCTGTAGAATGCGGCAGCCTGGTGCGGGTTTTCGCCGTAGCGCATCGACAGGGTATGTTTAAACTGCAGGTTGATAGTGCGCGGGAAAGCCTGCTCCTCAGGCTTTTGCACCATGTGCCCAAAGTAGTTTGCGATGGCACCATCGTACTGCGCCGTATGTTCGTATGCTTTTATCGCCAGTGAGAATCTGCTCGCATCACTGATTTCACCCGCGGGCTCGATCTCGTCAATCAGTAGCGTATAGTCTTCAGGATCCACCACGACGGTCACACTGGCATGATTTTTGGCCGCAGCGCGGACCATCGCAGGGCCGCCTATATCGATATTTTCGATCGCATCTTCCAGGCTGCAATCGGGATTAGCGACGGTTTTCTGGAATGGGTAAAGATTGATAATAACCAGATCAATCGGTGCGATTTCATGTTCCTGCATGACCGCGTCGTCGATTCCGCGGCGTCCGAGAATCCCGCCGTGTACCTTGGGATGCAGTGTCTTGACTCGTCCTGCCATCATTTCCGGGAAGCCCGTGTAATCGGAGATTTCCGTGACCGGTATTCCCTGATCTGCGATCAGTTTGGCGGTACCGCCGGTGGAGATCAGTTCAACCCCTTTGTTTTGCAGAATTTGAGCCAGTTCGACGATGCCGGATTTGTCTGAAACGCTGATCAGAGCGCGGCGAATAACTTGGGGCATATTGGGTCCGGGTCGACAATGATGAGGCGGCATTATAGCCGATTGGGTGGCTTGCCAGTATTAATGTTCGATATGATATTGCTTAAGTTTTTTGCGCAGGGTGCCGCGGTTGATTCCGAGACAGGATGCGGTCCTGGACTGGTTGTTGTCGCAGTGCCTGAGCACGGTTTTCAGCATGGGTTGTTCAATTTCTGAAATGACCGTGTCGAACAGATTGCAGGGTAGCTCACCGTCCAGATCGTCCAGATACTTACGGATTGCCCCCTCTACGGATTGCTGCAATAAGCTTGTATTTTTCTTTTTTGCCACACTCACTAACCAAGTTGCGCCACGGGTTCTCTTCATGATGCCCGCTCATAGCTCTCCAGGTAACAGTCGTTAAAGTAAGCCCCTATCGATTCCAGTTGCTTTGCAGCTGTTCGTGCCTGCATTAGCAGTGGCTTGACCTTGTAGTAGTTTTTGTCTTGCCCAAGCTGCCAGTTAAAATGCTTACGCGCGATCTGCACCCCCTGATGCTCCCCGTAAAATGCGTACAGATTGTGTAAATGGCCTAACAGCCATTCGTGTTTTAGTTCGTCCGATGGTTCTTCGGCTTCAATACCTGTGCTTAGATACTGATCAATCTGGCCAAAAATCCATGGACGCTGCTGCGCAGTACGGCCGACCATAATAGCATCAGCAGCCGTGAAGTCCATGACCATTTTTGCTTTTTTGGCAGAATCGATGTCGCCATTTGCGATTACCGGAATGCGAACGTTCTGCTTGACCAGGCGAATGTTGTCGTACTCGGCCGAACCCAGGTACTTGTCTTCGCGAGTCCGTCCATGAATGCTCAGCGCCTGGATTCCGTTAGCCTCCGCAATCAGTGCGATTTCGAGTGCATTGATTTGATTTCGAGCCCATCCGGTGCGCATTTTTAGCGTCACTGGCACCGATACTGCGCCGACGACCGCGCTTAAAATTGCTTCTACCAGCTTACTGTCTTTGAGCAGGGCCGATCCCGCGTCAATCTTGCACACTTTTTTGGCTGGACAACCCATGTTGATATCGATGATTTGTGCGCCCTGTGCGACATTGTAGGCTGCCGCATCCGCCATCATCTGTGGAACGCCGCCGGCAATTTGCACGATAATCGGTCCGGGTTCACCGCTGTGATCCATGCGTAGCCTGGTCTTGCGAGTGTCGCGCAGGTCGGCCCGGCTGCTAATCATTTCGGAAACCGTCATGCCGGCACCGAGCTGTCGGCATAGCTGGCGAAACGGACGGTCGGTGACGCCGGCCATGGGTGCCAGCACCAGGCGGTTGGTAAAGCGATATGGGCCTATGGCAAACGACATCGAGGATTACTCGTTGGAGTCCGGAGCTATTTTTTTGATCGATTTGCATTCGAGGAAGATACGATTTTCGCAGCTTGCGCAAATATCCTTGTCCAGCCGGTCAAAAATTGCCGGGATCGCTTCCTCCTTGGCTTCGAATATATTGGCATCGCCAATTTCCTCGTGGTAGCCGCCCCGATCAAACACCTTCGACGCCGTATTCCTGAGCTGGTACATGTAAAGATCTCCACCGATGGCACGCCGTTCACGCGCTTCATTGACGATCAGCTCTGAACCGGCGACATCGACCTGGGCGATTCCCTTGGTGAGCAGAAACAAGTGCTTCTGTTCCGGGTAGTGTTCGCGATAGCGACGGAACAATTCGCCTACATGTGCAACCGAACCGAAATACAGTGAGTCATCGATACGCAGTATTTTGAGTTGAGGGCATTCGGGATGGAACTGACCATAAACAAATTTTCGTGTCCGCGATTCGGGATCAGGTACTCTTGGCGATATTCTGGGGCGCGATGTTTTGCGCAGGAATATCATCAGCGACAGGATGACGCCCGCCAGGATCGCGAACTCGATCGAGAAAAAGATGGTACCGAAAAAAACGATACCAAGGATGATCGCTTCATTCTTATCGGCGCGCAGGATTTTGTGAATCTGGCCAAAGTTGATCAGACGCCAGGCGACCAGGAATAGCAATCCGGCCACGGCAGCCTTCGGCAAATAAGATGTCAGCGGCGCTATCAGTAATACCAGCACTACGAGCAATACACCGGCCATGGCGGCCGCGAGCGGGGTGCGCGCACCGGCATCGTAGTTGGCGCCGCTGCGATTGAACGAGCCGGTAGCGACATAGGAAGAAAAGAAACTGCCACAGATATTCGACAGGCCCTGGCCGATGAATTCCTGGTTGCCATCTATCGACTGCCCGGATTTCAGCGAGATCGAGCGCGCGATCGAAACCGCCTCGGTCAAGGCAAATATAGTCATCGCCAGCGCCAGCGGTGACAGCTGGCGTAAGGTTTCGAGTGAAAAGTCCGGCATCGACAGCGGTGGTAAATTTTGCGGCAAAGCGCCCACCATCTTGATGCCCGAAGTTTGCTCGCCGAACACCAGATTGAACAGCGCCGCAGCGGCGCTACCGGTAAGCAGTGCAATGATCATGCTCATACCGCCGAATCGGCGCTGCGTGAGAATACCGGCAAGCAGGGTAACTATCGCGACCACACTGACCAGTGGATGCAAATACTCACGGAACAGCCACAGGAACTCGATCGATTCGACCAGGTGACTGCCCGCCGGAATGGCAATGCCGAAAAAACTGCTGGCCTGTTTGGCAGCGATCAGGCAGGCCGCACCGGCGGTAAACCCGACTATCACCGAATGCGAAATAAAATTGACCAGTGCCCCCAGGCGCACCATGCCCATAACGAGTTGCAGTACACCGACCATCAAGGCCAGCGTAATCGCAAGCGAAATATACTGCGGGCTTCCCGGATGCGCGATCCCGCTCAGCGAGGCAAACATGATGACCGAGGCTGCGGTGGTGGGCCCCGAGACCAGGTGCCAGGAAGAGCCAAACAATGCCGCGATCACCGCCGGCACCATGCTGGTGTAAAGACCGTACTCGGGCGGCATACCGGCTATTGCGGCAAATGCAACACCCTGAGGTAGCACGATGGCGGCACCGGTCAATCCTGCCAGGGCATCGGCTCGCACGCTGCTGCGGCTCATGTTTCTACCCCAACGTAGAAACGGCAGGAACTTGATTGACTGGAATTGAGATTTCATATTCGGGTGGTTGTTCAATCCTTGAGGTTTTCAGGCGCAATCGGCGTTATCCGAAGCAGCAGCAATATACTCCGAGTTAGCGCGTGCAGATACCAGTATATTTCGATCACGGTATTAATCAGATTTATTTAGGATCTAGTAGAACTCAAACTCGTAGGTCAGGGCATCGGTTCCAGGATCGACAATTTCGAGTCGAAACTGTACCGGCAAACCCGGATTGATCACCCCTCGATTCCTGCCATCGGAGAGATACTCGGAAGCGCTGAAAAGTCGATTGGCGATCAGCTTACCGTTAACATCAAACAGACTGATCAGCAGCTCCGGCATTTTTTGTGCAAAGGGAGCCTCGTTGATAAAAGATCCCGTCACCATGAGTGCATTGTTGGTGACTGGATGAGTGAATACGTTGCGCTCCAGTAACCGAATTTGTTCGGTGCTGGAAAAGTCTGCCTGGGCACAGGGTAAAACCCGGCACAGGTTGATTACCTGTTGCTGATAACGCGGGTTTTCAACCAACTGGTAACGTTGATAATAAATTGCCTGGGCGATGCCAACCGCGCTTAACAACAGGATCCCGATAAACCATGCCAGCGGTCCGAGGCTGAAAAATGAGCGACCTTCGGAGCCATACATGGCTTCGTGCAAACTGAGTTCCGGACGTTGCTCAAATTCCGTTTCGGACTCGAAACCGGTTATCGGTAAGGTCTTGTCCTGTTGAAATTCTTCTTCGTCCTGCAGTTGTTGCAGATAATCCGGTGGCAATTCGCCGCTGTAGTTCTTCAATTCAATCAAGGCATTGAATATGCTGTCGCACTCACCACAACGGACCTTGCCAAAGGCCTGTTGCAATTGCCTCTCGGTAAGTCGGAATCGACTACTGCAATTCTGGCAAGTGGTTTCCATTACGTCGCCCAGATGTGTGCTGCTAACCATGATTTGCCTATCACAACCGTTGACCGCCGATACAGACCCATTCCTCGCGAATCTGGGCCGGATCAAGTTTAAAGTAGTGCTGATAGGCTGATTGTATATCCTTTAACTGTGCTTTGAGTATCCCTGAAAGCAAAATCTGCCCTCCTGTTTTGACCAGCATGGCAAACCGGGGTGCCAGCTCGATCAATGGTCCAGCGAGAATATTGGCAATTAACAAATCGGCCTCGGTGTCATCCATTTGCTCCGCTAGCGACACTTCAATCTGTTCTGTACCGATATCATTTACTTTCATATTGGATCGGCAGGCGATGAGAGCCTGTTCGTCTATATCGGCCGCGACGACCTGTTTCGCTCCCAGTTTGGTGGCCGCAATCGCCAAAATTCCGGATCCACAGCCAAAGTCGATGACCCTGAGGCCGTCTGGCCTGTTGGTGCCCAACCAGCTCAGGCATAACGCGGTGGTAGCATGGTTACCGGTGCCAAAAGCCAGTCCCGGATCGAGTCGAATGACGGTTGCTTGCGGATCGGGAGGCTCGACCCAACTGGGGACGATCCACAGATCAGGGGCAAATTGCATCGCTTGAAAGTGTTGCTTGTAGGCCTGGTCCCAGTCCTGCTCCAGCAGGGTCGTGTGACGAACACTGCTTGCCAGGTGGGCCGGTAGTGTGGCGGTTAACATCCGGTAAAGATTTTCGTGGCTAGTCGAGGTATCGAAGGTTGCGGTAATAATTGATTCCTGCCATACGGGATTGTCACCTGGCAGTGGTTCGTAAATTGGCTCGTCTCCTGCATCGGCGAGTGAGATGCTGAGTGCCCCCATTTCCTGCATCAATTCCTCGACCTGCTCGAGCTCGGGCGCCTGACAATTGAGGCTGAATTGCCACCAGGTCATAATAGAAGATCTATATCTCCTTGAAAAAGCACTAGTCGATCCCGAGTTTCTTCTCGAGGTAATGGATATCGCAACCACCGGCCGCAAAATTTCCATCGCTGAGAATATCTTTCTGCAATTCGATATTGGTTTTGATTCCCTCGATCACGATTTCAGAAAGTGCGCCATTCATGCGTGCGATAGCAGACTCGCGTGAACTGCCATAGGTAATCAGCTTACCGATCATCGAGTCATAGTAGGGCGGTACGGTGTAGCCGTTGTAAATATGCGAGTCCATGCGAACCCCGGGGCCACCAGGCGCATGGTATAGCGTTATTTTCCCGGGGGAAGGCAGGAATGTGCGTGAATCTTCGGCATTGATTCGGCATTCGATCGCGTGACCGTGAACCTGGATGTCTTGCTGTTTGTAGCGGAGCGGATTACCTGAGGCGATTGAGATCTGTTCCTTGATAATATCGACCCAGGTAATCATCTCGGTGACCGGGTGCTCGACCTGGACTCTTGTGTTCATTTCGATAAAATAAAACTCGTCGTTTTCGTACAAGAATTCGAATGTTCCGGCGCCCTCATACCCCATCTTGATGCAGGCCTGGGCACAGCGGTTACCGATTTCTTCGCGCTGTTGATCACTTATTCCCGGCGCCGGAGCTTCCTCGACGACTTTCTGATGGCGTCGCTGCATCGAACAGTCGCGCTCCGCCAGGTGAATCGCGTTGCCATGCGCGTCGGCGAGAATCTGGATTTCGATATGACGCGGTGTGCCCAGGAATTTCTCCATGTAAACGGTGTCGTTGTTGAAAGCTGCCGCAGCCTCGGATTTGGTCAACTGTATCGAGTTGAGCAGGCTGCCTTCGGCGTGCACCACTCGCATCCCGCGACCACCACCACCACCGGCCGCCTTGATGATCACCGGATACCCGACCTTGCGACCCATCTCGAGATTTCTTTCATTGTTGTCATCGAGTGGCCCGTCCGAACCCGGTACGGTTGGGACACCAGCGGATTTCATCGCTTTTATCGCCGCGACCTTATCACCCATCGTCCTAATTGCCGCGGCACTGGGGCCGATAAATTTAAATCCACTTGAATCGACCTGCTCGGCAAATTCGGCGTTTTCGGAAAGAAAACCGTATCCGGGGTGAATGCCATCGGCATTGGTTAATTCAGCCGCACAAATCAGCGCGGGGATATTCAGATAGCTTTCCAGCGATGAAGCCGGGCCTATACAAACCGATTCGTCCGCCAGCCTGACGTGTTTCAGATCTCGGTCTGCGGTCGAATGTACCGCGACCGTCTTGATATCCATTTCCCGGCAGGCCCGCAGAATGCGCAGCGCGATTTCACCTCGATTGGCGATTACAATTTTTTCTAACATCGAATGTTTACTCGATGATAAACAGGACCTGGTCGAATTCGACCGGGCTGCCGTTCTCAACCAGGATAGACCGTACCGTACCTGCCTTGTCGGCTTCAATCTGGTTCATCATTTTCATGGCTTCGATGATGCACAGAGTATCACCGACACTGACCTGCTGACCCTGTGTCACAAACGGTCCCGAAGTGGGCGAGGCCGCACCGTAAAAAGTTCCCACCATCGGTGACTTCACCTGGTACCCGCTCACTTCCTCTGCGGCCGCTGGTGCTGCAGCGATCGGAGCAGGCGCCGCTGCCATCGGTGCGGCCAGCGGAGCCATTTGCTGGGGAATGGTCGAAGACTGACGGCTGATACGCACCGATTCTTCTCCTTCCTTAATTTCCAGTTCGGCAATACCCGACTCTTCAAGTAACTCGATTAATTTTTTTATCTTACGAATATCCATTTATTGGGTTCTCTTATTAGAGGATTGTTTGCAATGGATGATGGCGGCCTCGAACGCCAGCAAATAGCTATTTTTACCAAACCCGCTGATGACGCCCACCGCGAGATCGGAAAGATACGAGTGCATTCTGAATTCTTCACGCGCGTAGACGTTGGAAAGGTGAACTTCGATGAATGGAATACGCGTAGCCAGAAATGCATCTCGAATTGCAATACTGGTGTGGGTATAGGCGGCCGGGTTGATAATGATGAATTCGATTTCCTTGACGCCAGCCTGTTGAATACAGCTGACGATGTCACCTTCGGTGTTTGACTGAAAGGTTTGCAGTTGCACGCCGTTTTGATCTGCCATCTGATTCAGATTCTGATTGATCACGGCCAGTGTATCGGAACCGTAAACCTCGGGTTCTCGCTTGCCTAGCATATTCAGATTTGGGCCATGTATGACCAGAATGTTAGTCATTTGGAACGGTTCCAGGACTGGATTGAATAATCCGCGATTCTCACATATCGGCAAAATAGAGTCCAGTTTTTGCGAGATAAGCACCAGATTGGCGAAGTTATCGACAATTTTCAAATAATTAGGCGTTGTCTCAGATACTGATAGCAGCGGTTCTAGTACTCCTTCATTGAAGGAGTACTAGCTGCTCGTGCAACTGTGCATCGCTGAGTTCGCCATTATGTTGAAAAACGATGTCCTGATTACGATTCAGTATCGCTGTAAAAGGCAGGCTGCCGCTATGATTACCGAAGGCTATGTTGTACGTCGCGCTGCGATTCCCGGCCAGAAACAACGGGTAGTTAATCTGATAATCGTCTGCAAACCGACTCACCTGAGGCTCGTTGTCATAGGCGATACCGATCACCCTTACGCCTTGCGGCACATATTGCCGATGGTATTTGATCAGGGTCGGCACTTCGCGTCGGCAGGGTGCGCACCACGGAGCCCAGAAATTGACGATCAGGATATCGCCTTTCCAGTCGCCGATGCTGGTTTGCTGACCGTTTAAATCTACTAAAGGGATGGAGTGCAGTTCAAGCGAGGTTTCAGCCGTAGCCTGGCTTGCTGGATCGGTTTGCAGCAGGTTGAAGAGCAGGGTGCCGGCCAGCATCGAAACCAGTGCGATGGCGCCAACCGCGAGTTGATTACGCTTCACTGAAAAGTGGCGGCAATATGTGCGGCAAATTGCTCGCCTGACATTTCTCCAACCACGCGACGGTTTCGAATCTCGTTACCATTAGCGTCAAAAAACAATATCGCTGGTGGGCCATAAATTCCGAGCGAAGTCATCAAATCGGTATCGACCGTGTCGTTATCGGTTACGTCTGCCTGCAAGGTAGCTACATTGTTGAGCGCTTTCAGTACCTTCGGGTGGCTAAAAGCATATTTTTCCATTTCCTTGCAAGAGATGCACCAGTCGGCATAAAAATCGAGCATGGTTTCACTATTGCGTTGAACCGAGTCACTCAGCGCAAGTTGCAGCCCCTGGCGCCCCTTGATTTGGCGGAAGGCAAGATGCTGTTCCGATTGACTGTTGTTTCCAAGGGAGGCCGACAGGCCACGCAAGGGTTGAATCAGGTCCTTACTGCCGGCCGCTGCACCGATCAGATAGGCGACCCCGTAAATCAGCATCAGTAGTCCCAGGGACTTGAAGAATCGGTTCCAGCCACTTGTCTTTTCGTTCAGCGTGTCCAGTGCGCCCATATAGATAGCCGATGCGATCAACAGCGCTGCGATCAGTGCCATGGTGACTTCAACCGGCAGAATTCGTTCCAGCAGCCAGATAGCGACTCCGAGCAGTACCACTCCAAATACCGCCTTGACGGTATCCATCCAGCCGCCCGCGCGCGGCAGCAGTTTTCCGGCCGAGGTTCCAATCAGCAGTAGCGGCACACCCATGCCGAGACCGAGGGCAAACAGTGCCAGGCCGCCCAGTTGCCAGTCCTGGGTTTGTGAGATGAAGATCAACGCACCCACCAGCGGTGCCGTAATACAGGGGCCAACGATGATCGCCGAGAACAGGCCCATCAGGCCGACGCCGACCAGCGTACCGCCCTGCTGGCTGTTGCTGATCGCGGTCAGTCGCGATTGAATGGCATTGGGCATCTGTAATTCGTAAAAGCCGAACATCGATAATGAGAGCAATACGAACACGGCGGCAAAACCACTGAGGATTATCGGATCCTGGAACCAGATCTGGATATTGAATTCGGCACCGTAATAACCAACGATGGCGCCCGCTACGGCATAGGTGGCTGCCATCGAGAGTACGTACACCAGAGACAATGAAAATGCTTTTCCAGTGGTGATATTTGAACCCTGACCGGCGATGATGCTGGACAGGATGGGTATCATCGGAAACACGCAGGGCGTAAAGGTCAGACCGATACCAGCCACGAAGAACAAAGTGATAATTAACAACAGGCTCTCGTCTTTCAGCAGTTGTGCAAATTGATCCTGTTCCGACACCGGTGCGGGGGATTGTTGCTTCGCATGGATGGTAGTAATTTGAGCTGTGGCGCCGGCATCGGCGAGTTCGCTGACAACCTGTATCAGTCCTTCGGCCGAGTCAATGCTGAGATATTTGGTTACCGGCGGATAGCATATTCGATCTTCAACACAGCCCTGATACTGGTAGGACAGCGTGATCTGGTTGCTCGCGTTAGCCACGGATAGCAGAGGAATCGAAACATTGACCTGATCATAAATGACCTCGGTCGGGCCGAGAAATTCGTCGTTCTTCTTTTTGCCCCGCGGCACCGATATGGCGCCAACTTCGTGGCCATTGCCCTCGACCATCGCGATTTTGATTTTGTCACGGTACAGGTAGATATGCTCCGCCAGCAGGATATTGGTTTGAATGACGTTGTTCGCATCGAGGCGGGCTGACAGGATAAATGCCTGATCCGGGTGTAGTATTTCATCATCGTCGTCGAGCCCGATATCATCACCGAGTGACTGCAATACGGAGAGCGCGTCCGAGCTATCGTTTTGCGCGATGCTACCCGACTGCCGTTGATCGAGACTGGAGGTCGCTTCACTGAGCAGTGCCTGTAATGCGGCAACGTCGCCACCCAGGTCTTCAGCGGGAGCGCTGGCGACCCATGCGACCGGTGTAATACGCGCGTTGGAGGCCATATCTACCGCCAGGGCCTGTTTCTGCGGCGGGTAACAGACGCCGATATCCGCACATCCCTGGCTGATGGCTTTGACCTGCAAACTGCTGGCGCTGGGGCCGTCGAATATTAACGGTAAGACGATTCGCACACTGTCGCGGTAAGTTTCCATTGCGCCGAAGAATTCGTCTTGCTTGATCTTGCCATCGGGAATTTGCGCAACGTCGAAGCGTGCGGGAGCGTCGCTGGACTCGACTTTGAAATCGAAGCGCTCACGGTACATGTAGTAACCTGGCGCGATCTGATATTCGGCTACCAATTGATCGCCTTCGACCCATGCGCTCAAGTTAAAAGCTTCTTCGGGTGGCAGCAATTCCTCATCCTGTGCCTGTAATTGCGTGCTTACTGCAATCGCTAACAGGAGGCAAAGAGCTATAAATTTTTTGTAGATCGTCATCGTTTCGATTGAGTCATCCAGTTGATATATTCGGGCTCGCCAGAGTCTATCTTAAAATTGCGGTATTTCGGCTATCACATAGGGATGAGCGGCTCGGTTCTCCCGTTGCAAGGCGTCGATTCGGTAGGCACAGGTCTTAATCAATATTTTATGTGCCGTATCCTGTCGCGGTTGTTCCTGCCAAACATATATAGAGTCCATTTTCGGCAAAATGTTTACACTCGCCACAAGTTTTTTTTGCAGCCAGTGCCGTGCCTGGGTTTTTGCCCCGCCGAGGTCAGGCCAGGAGGTGATCACCAGGTAATGGTCCTGCATCGATTTTTCCGTGGATATAATTGAATAAGTGGTATGCTAACCACATATAGGCCAAATATCTTTATTACTCTAGTAATAGCTTCAATTTTAAATCAGCCAAT
Source organism: Gammaproteobacteria bacterium (assembly GCA_024229615.1). Lineage (GTDB taxonomy): Bacteria > Pseudomonadota > Gammaproteobacteria. Next base: position 20,191 of record JAAESG010000159.1, read on the forward strand.
GTTAACCATTTGTTAGCCCAATGTTTCCCCTGATAGCGACAATCTTTTTGCTGGTCCCGATCATCGAGATCTACCTGTTAATTCAGGTGGGGCAGGTCATTGGGGCTGGCTGGACAATCTTTCTGGTGGTCTTGACTGCTGTTCTCGGCGTCTGGTTGCTGAGAATACAGGGTCTGTCTACCCTGACCCGGGCACAGCAAAAGATGCAGGAAAACGAGTTACCTGCCGGTGAGATTCTCGAGGGTATGGGGCTTGTTGTTGCCGGTGCACTATTGCTGACCCCTGGTTTTTTTACCGATGTGCTCGGTTTTGTACTGCTCTTTCCACCGACCCGTATCTGGCTGGTAAGCCGTATTGCGGCACGCATGGTAGTCGCTAGCAGTGTCAATGTGCAGGGTTATAATGAAAGTCATGAACGCCGCGAAGGCAATGTCATCGAAGGTGTCAAGTACCACAGAGAAGACTAATTCCGGCAAAAATCGCCGGAAAAACCATTTTTTCGCAATATCTGACTTGAATCCCCGAAATTCCCCCCCATTTCGCTTGACTAAGAAATAGCGCTGAATATTATTAGCACTCCCGGTAAGCGAGTGCTAATTCGCGACTAGATTTACAAGCCATCAAATCCTTAGGTGGCAGAACATTAACGATAATTACGGAGCGTAGCAATAATGAATATTCGTCCCCTGCATGATCGAGTCATCGTCAGGCGCAAGGAAGAGGAGCGTACCACCGCAGGTGGTATTGTAATCCCCGATTCCGCCACTGAAAAACCCAGTATGGGAGAAATCCTTGCATCTGGTAACGGCAAAGTCACCGATTCGGGTGATGTACGTGCCCTGGATGTAAAGGTGGGTGACACCGTATATTTCGGCAAGTATTCCGGCACCGAGATCAAGGTCGACGGCGAAGAACTGCTGATCATGCGCGAAGATGACATCATCGCGATTGTTGAATAATTCGGATACTTAAGAGGTTTAACTCAAATGAGTGCAAAAGACGTAAAATTTGGTGATGATGCGCGTTCGCGCATGGTCAATGGTGTTAACGTTCTGGCTAACGCGGTTAAGATAACCCTGGGCCCTAAGGGACGTAACGTGGTTCTGGACAAAAGCTTTGGTGCGCCGACTGTGACCAAAGACGGTGTTTCCGTTGCGAAGGAAATCGAGCTCGAAGACAAGTTCGAAAACATGGGTGCACAGATGGTCAAGGAAGTTGCTTCACAGACTTCCGACGTGGCCGGTGACGGCACCACCACGGCTACCGTACTGGCCCAGGCGATTGTTCGCGAAGGCATGAAGGCGGTTGCTGCTGGCATGAATCCGATGGATCTGAAACGCGGCATCGACAAGGCGGTTGCAGGTGCGGTTGAGCATTTGCAGGCCAACTCGACACCTTGTGCCGACACCAAGGCGATCGCCCAGGTGGGTACCATCTCTGCAAACTCCGACAACAGCGTCGGCGACATCATTGCGGACGCGATGGACAAAGTTGGCAAGGAAGGTGTTATCACGGTTGAAGAAGGTTCATCTTTCGACAACGAACTGGAAGTCGTGGAAGGTATGCAGTTCGATCGCGGTTACCTGTCTCCTTACTTCGTCAACGACCAGTCCACCATGTCTGCCGAACTCGAAGAGCCGATGATCCTGTTGTTCGACAAGAAAATTTCCAACATCCGCGAACTGTTGCCGATCCTGGAATCTGTTGCCAAGGCTAGCAAGCCGTTACTGATCATCGCCGAAGATATCGAAGGCGAGGCACTGGCCACTCTGGTGGTCAACAGCATGCGCGGCATCGTCAAGGTCTGCGCGGTCAAGGCACCTGGTTTCGGCGATCGTCGCAAAGCTATGCTGCAGGACATCGCGGTACTGACCGGTGGTCAGGTGATTTCTGAAGAAGTTGGCCTGAGCCTGGAAAAAGTCACCATGGAAGATCTTGGTTCCGCCAAGAAAGTTTCCATTACCAAGGAAAATACGACTGTTGTCGATGGGGCTGGTTCAGCCGACGATATCCAGGCTCGTATCAGCCAGATCAAGGCTCAGATCGCTGAATCGACTTCTGATTACGATACCGAGAAAATGCAGGAGCGCCTCGCCAAGCTGGCCGGTGGTGTTGCCGTCATCAAAGTCGGTGCCGCAACTGAAATCGAAATGAAAGAGAAGAAGGCTCGCGTCGAAGATGCGTTGCACTCGACTCGCGCTGCGGTTGAAGAAGGTGTGGTTGCCGGTGGTGGTGTCGCGCTGATTCGTGCGCGTGCCGCGATTACCGACATCAAGGGAGACAATCACGATCAGAGCATCGGTGTCGATATTGCGCGTCGTGCCCTGGAAGAGCCGATTCGTCAAATTGTGGCCAATGCCGGTGATGAAGCTTCCGTGATCACCAACAATGTCGAAGAGGGTGAAGGTAACTATGGTTATAACGCCACGACCGGTGAGTACGGTGACATGATTGATATGGGTATCCTGGATCCTACCAAGGTAACCCGTTCGGCGCTGCAAAACGCGGCATCGGTTGCCGGTCTTCTGATCACCACTGAAGCCATGATTGCTGATGCACCTAAGGAAGCTGCTCCTGCTATGCCTGATATGGGTGGAATGGGCGGCGGCATGGGCGGCATGGGCGGCATGATGTAATTTCGCCTGCTGCGCACCGCGATAGCGGCGTTACTTTTTGTAGCGAGACGCTCACGTACTCTTGAGTACGCTCGCGCCTTCGCTGCAAAAAGTGCCTTGCTCTCACGGCGCTCGCGACG
>JAAESG010000160.1 GCA_024229615.1 Gammaproteobacteria bacterium
ATCACACTGCCGATATTAAACCGTTTTATGATCAGAAACCTGCAGTACTCCGATGCCGCAGCGGGTCTGGATATCTATCAACAGGGGCTGGATGGCGGCGAAGCCTCCTTCGAAACCAACGCGCCCGACGGGGAAACCTGGGATCGAAAATACCTGCGCCATTGTCGACTGGCCTGGGATCAGGATGGCCAGGTACTGGGGTGGGCAGCGCTCGCCGGTGTATCGGCCCGGGATTGTTATCGCGGTGTCAGCGAAGTCAGCATCTATGTCGCCAGCGCCGCCGCCGGACAGGGTATCGGTAGCCAGCTCATGTCGGCACTGGTTACGCAATCGGAGGAAAACGGCATCTGGAGTCTTTATTCATCGATATTCCCGGAAAATCAGGCGACTCTGAAAATGCATTTGCGACACGGTTTTCGCGAAGTTGGCATTCGTCAACGCATCGCACAACAGGATGGGCGCTGGCGTGACACGCTGATTCTGGAGCGCCGTTCGAAACTGGCAGGTATCTAATCCACAAGGCTGCGACAGGGGGACAGTTTACAATGGCACTTAACATTAAGACCGAAAGCATCGATTTTCAAAACATATCCGGAGTTTAAATGCTCAATAAACTTCAAGACTGGATAAACGGTGAAAGTTTTCGCGAACTAAACCGCAGGCGGCGCAGCCGCCGAGGCATTCGCGAAAACTTTCACCGTTTATCCGGTCCTGGCCCGCATTTCTCACCACC
>JAAESG010000161.1 GCA_024229615.1 Gammaproteobacteria bacterium
ACTCAAGAGATAGTCCAACTTCTCTGGAAACTGATCTGAGTATTCGAGCGAAATTCTTTGTCGCGTAACGCCAAACCTGCACGAATGGCATAACGATGGCCACACTGTCTCCACCCGAGACTCAGTGAAATTGAGTTCGCAGTTAAGATGCTGCGTACCCGCGGCTAGACGGAAAGACCCCGTGAACCTTTACTACAGCTTCGCAGTGAACTTTGAGTCAACTTGCGATCGAAAAATGCCAGTAGAATTCCGTGTTTCGCTGGATTTTCTAGATATACTGCCCGGCGTCATGTCACTGTTGAAATCTTGTATGGGAGCCACTTTTACAACGGCCTCGCGTTGTTTCGTGTTGCTCTCGCTAACCTGCTGCCTGGTAAGTGAAACCGAAGCGGCGCCACGCTTGCTGGCACAGGCGCCGGCCGCACCAGACGCCGGCAGAAACTGGACAACCGCGCTACCGCCGACCGACCGCTTCGACTGGCTTCAAACCACTTCGGGCGAGTGGCTGAAAGGTGAGCTCAAGGCCCTGTACTCGGGCAACCTCGAATTCGATAGCAAAAAGTTCAAATTACGCACGCTCAAAATGGAAGATGTGGCGAGATACCTCGGCCACGGCATCAAGCGAATCAGTATCGAAACGCCAAGCGGCAATCGAACCGTAGACGGCGTGGTCACCATCGACAGGCAACGGGTAATCGTGGTTTCGCGCGAAGACATGCAAAGCTTCGACCGGAGCCAGCTAATCTCGATAGCCCCCAACGCGGCCACCGAAATGGACAACTGGTCGGGGAAAGTCAGCTTCGGCTTCAACTACGCGCGCGGTAACACCGACCAGACCGACAAGATCGCAAGTCTGCTGATTCACCGTCGCACTTCGGAAAATCGGCTGCTGATCAATTACCAGGGACAGATCTCCGACGTGAACGACGCCGAGACCATCAACAACCATCGCCTGAACCTGCTTTACGATGTCTACCCGGAACGCGGGTTTTTCTGGCGCCCGATATTCTTCGAGTTTTACCACGATCCGCTTCAGAACATCGACCACCGCGCGACAATCGGTTTCGGCGCGGGTTATCACCTGCTCAACAAGCCGAGCGTTACCTGGAATATATCCGGCGGGCCGGCTTACCGGGTGATTCAATACGATAGCGTGCAGTCCGGTAATGAAGACGAAGCGGATACGCCCGCGCTGGTTGCCGGTACCTTTTTCGATAGGGAACTAACCAGTACAGTCGATTTCAAGACGCTCTACAACTCCAGCATCGCCAACCGCGAATCGGGTAGTTATACCCACTATGCCAAGGCGACTTTCAACATCGAGCTGACGTCGAACCTCGATTTCGATATTTCGCTGGCGTGGGATCGCACGCGCGATCCACAGCCGCGCTCCGACGGCAGCGTGCCGGAGCAGAACGACATCCAGTGGTTGACGACCCTGGGACTGGAATTCTGATCAGGCGCTCTTAGCCTGAACATATCACAGATTTACGGTTCGACTTAACCTATTGAATTGTTGGAGTAAGCTGGCAATATTTCGGATACTACCAAAAATACTGTTTGTAACCGGCCCAAGCCCTATCCCGGCGCTGACTTGTCCAGATACGCCTGAACTTGGTCTTCCCTCAATCCATAGCTAGAGCTATGGATTTCGGTCCAGTCCGGCATTCAGCCTCATCTGTCCGGCGTCAGCATCCGGGATACTGATGCAATATGCAGGTTAGACGAATAGCGCCTAAAAGCTGATCTGAGGCAAAGAACAGGTCGGAAACTGAGATTTTTAGTCAAAAAAAATCCGGGCAAGATATGATCAGGTAAAAAATACTCAGGTTATGCTGAAGTCTTCATAAATGAAAATTTGCGTCTCGACTTTGATTCCAAAAATTGAATAGTCAGCAATTTGCAATCATTTTTACGTTATTTTAAACCCGGATAGCTGATTGGCGCGCACTGATTAGCAGCCTTTAACCCACCAGCACCAAAGTAGCACGCATACGAGTTTTAATTTCGAGGTATGCAACCATGGTCTATTCTAATCCGAGTACCGGCGCATCCCAGTGCACCACCAACGAGATCATTCACTACGTTGGCATAGGCCTGCATAACGGGCACAACGTCTCTATGACCCTGTACCCGGCAGCACCCAACACCGGCATTTGTTTCCTGCGCAACGATGTTGATCCTGAGCATATGTTGATTCGGGCCTCGTGGAAAAATGTCATCGACACCCGCCTGTGCACTGTCCTCGGTAACGAGCATGGGGTCACTGTCGGCACGGTAGAACATTTGTTGGCAGCGCTGCGCAGCTGTGGAGTTGACAACCTGCTGATCGAGATCAGCGGCGACGAAGTGCCGATACTCGATGGCAGCTGTGCTCCACTGGTCGACCTGATTAACCAGGCGGGCGTAGTTGGCCAACGTCTTCCACGGTTCGGCATCTGGATCGAACGCCCAATCGAAGTCAGGCAAGGCGAGCATTACGCGGTGTTGGCACCGAGCGACGTGCCGCGAATCACCGTGGACATCGAGTTCGCAAATGCAGTGATCGGCTCACAATGTGTATCGGTCGATTTGATCGATAACGTTTTCACAGAAGAAATTGCACCGGCACGCACCTTCGGCTTCGCCGATGAACTTCAGCAGCTGCACGAACAGGGCCTCGCGCTCGGGGGTTCGATACGCAATGCAGTGTTGCTGGACGATGATCGCGTTGTCAATGAAGAAGGACTGCGTTTCGCTGACGAATTTGCGCGTCATAAAATTCTCGACTGCTTGGGTGATCTGGCTCTGGCAGAGGCGCCTATCTTCGGACACCTATACACACGCAAACCCGGACACCGGCTCAATAACGCCTTGCTACGAGAAATGTTCGCACATGAGGACGCCTGGAGCAGGCTGACTTACGAGGAGATCAACCACCGCATCGGGAAAGAACAGGTAGCTGAGAAATCATGGATGAGTGAGGTTACCTAACTTGGTAACTGGCTATGTGTGTCCAGGCTCATAGTCTCAACTGACCGGTGTGGAGGATTTTTATGCGTACAAATTCCAAGTGGCGCGATATTAGCCCAACTGAAAATTCAATCTGTGAGCGAGGTGTAGAGACATTTTATGGACTTTTATCCGCGGTATTCGCTCGGTGTTTTACCATACCAACGCTTGAACGCGCGTGAAAAATTTCCCGGCTCGGTAAAACCCAGCAGGTAAGCGACTTCGTTGATCGAGCGCTGAGGGTCGCGCACATACTCCCGGCTCAAATCGCGTCGAGTATTTTCCAGCAACCGCACAAAAGACAGGTCCTGTTCGCCAAGACGACGCTGCAGGCTGCGCTGACTCAGGTTGATCGCGGACGCGATCTCGGCTTCGTCGATGCGGCCTGTAGGTAAGCGCTCGGTGATTTTCGAGCGTACCCGGGTAACGACGTCGTTGCTATCCATTCTCGCCAGATAGTCGATCACTATCTGGTCGTTAATGCGCACCAGCTCAGGGTTCGCCGTCGCCAGCGGCTCCTGCACCTGCGCCGGATCGAACCAGATCGCGTTACGATCCTGCAAGAAATCGACCGGCGCATCGAAAAAACCACAAAACCGATCCACGCAATCGGGCAGGGCTCGACGCACCGACACGCTGACCGGCCTGAAGCCGGTGCCGTAGGCAGCGTGGCTCATGTTCAGAATCAGAGCAAGGCCGGCTTCCTGCCCCACCTGAGGCGCCTCGTGATTGAGCACGCTGGTCCCGAGAAGTAATCCGTAGGCATGTTCGCTCTCATGAATTTTCAGCACGGCGTTCGTGGCCGAATTGAGAAAACGCCCAAAGCGTACGATACGCCGGTACGCTTCGTCGAGGTTGTAACTCGCCATCCAGGAATACCCTAGCGCATGGATGGTCGTCGGATGCCACAGGCTCGCAACGCGCATACCGAGGCAGGGGTCGGGAATGCTGGCCGCCGCCAGCTCCCACAATCGGTACACCGCGGTATAAGAATAGCGAGCGCCGGGCTCATTCAGGTGACTGTAGTCAAGCCCCGCCTGCCGGAAAAGTGCGCGGCTGTCATGCCCACAGTCATCGATCGTGCGTGCGATTAACAACACCCAGGAAGCGATAATAGAATTAGGCGTACTCGAAGGCATTTTCAGTTTCGGGATAGGAAATTGGCGGGTGGAGATTATCGCTATTGTAACAATCGGCCGCATAGTAACAAGCAATGATCAACGATTTCATGGACAGCTCGAGATGCTTTTTTCACAACCGGATATCCGTACCACCCAGGGGACACTGAAAGAGCCGATTCACTGTGTCGGTTACGGCCTGCACAGCGGTAACAGGGTATCGATGAGCCTGCTGCCGGCGCCGGCCAACAGCGGCGTACATTTCCTGCGCCGCGACGTCGATATCACCCGCGCCGTTATCCCCGCCAACTGGCATAATCTTTTCGACTTGCATCCCTACACCGTACTGATCAACGATTACGGGGTCAGCATCAGCAAGGTGGAACCCTTACTGGCCGCGTTGCGTGGATGTGGCGTCGATAACGCGCTGATCGAAGTCAGCACCGGTGAGGTACCGATTTTGGACGGCAGCAGTGCACCGCTGGTGGCGATGATCAACCAGGCCGGTGTAACAGGTCAGGGCGCGGTGCGCCAGGGTATCTGGATCGACCAATTCGTCGCCGTCAGGTCAGGCGAACAATACGCTTTCATCAGACCCGGCATGATACCGGAAATCACGGTCGACGGCGTTATTGCTGTCGGCGAGTACAAACCGCAGCTATTGTCGCTCAGCCTGCTGGATCACGTGTTCGAACGTGAAATTGCGCCGGCGCGTAATCCCGAGTTCGATTTCGGGAAAGGTTACAGTTCTATCGCATCTGAGAATCCACAATCCGAACCTGCCGAAGCAGAACCCCGTTTCACCGATGAATGCGCGCGTTACCGAATTCAGGAGTGCCTGGGTTTCATGGCGCTCACCGAGGTACCGATCTACGGTCAGTTGTACCTCTACAAACCGAACCGGTTTCTGATCGATGCCCTGTTGAACGAGCTGCACCTGGCGCGCGATACCTGGCGCCAGCTCAGCTACCTCGAGATCGACCGCTTAACCGACGAAATCTCTCGGGCCTCGTATCAGAAAACACCGGACCGTCGACACGCCGGTTAACAGTGCAAACCTAAAAGCGGAAACTGAGTCCAGTCGACAATATCCCACTGCCACATCAGGCTGTCGTCAACGACGATCGGGCAACCGTCGGTTGAATTACGGAAAGCGCCACTGTCGGTGTTGACGAAGGTGCCGATACCGTGCTGCTTGCGGACAGCCAAGTCGGCTGCAGGCTGTACTGCACTTCGAACTCGCCGCCGTCCTGCTGCCAGCCGGAAATCAGACCGTAGGACTCGTTGTCATCGAGCTTCAGGCGCGTCCCCGAGGCGAATTCTTCAAATTCACCGCCGAAGCGATCGCCGACAATCGGCATGATATGGTATCCCTCGGCGAAGACGCTCGATGGCAACAGCAAAACGATTAGCAAGCCGCCCGGGCTTGCCGCCATGGTTTATCGGTACGTTACTTCTGTACCTCGAGATTACTCGAAATCATGGAGGATCGGCAGGGCCTAAAATCCACCCTGATCACCAGCCAATTACCCATCGATCAATGGCACAAAGCGATCGGGGGATGCGACCCTGGCTGATGCCATTCTCGATCGATTAATACTCAACAGTCACAAGCTAGAACTTAAAAGAGAACCCATGCGGAAAATCATCGGCAAAATCAGTGAATCCGATTACTCAGGCTGATAACATGGCACCCCATGCGCTGGGATGATCAAGTGATCGAATAAAACCAGAATCGGTGATCGGAATCACCAGAATACGCAGTGCACCTTCAATAAGCGATACCAAAAGGCGGGAATTGTAGCCTGTGTTGTCGATAGAATCAGCAAAGAAGATGAGCGAACAAATTAGATCGACCCTAGCTATTGCCGTTTTGCATGCTATTGCATGGTTGCCTCGCTGCGTGGCAAAAAAAATGGCTCTGCTTATCGTCTTTCTTGCATGGAAAATGAAGGCTAAAAACTGGCGAAGAACGGTAGAAAATATTCAACGCTGCTTCCCTGTGTTATCGAATGAGGAGCAGGAAGAACTCAGTAAAGCGTCTTTATTACATACACTTTTAGCTGTGATGGAAATGCCCAGGGTTTGGCTGCGCTCGCAAGCAAAAACATTAGGTTTAGTTCGTCATGTTGAAAATGCAGAGCTGTTGAGGGCTGCCTATGACAGAGGAAAAGGCGTTATTATTATTGCGCCGCACTTGGGTAATTGGGAGGTTTTAGGCGCCTACTTAGCAAAAGACTACTCTATTACAAACCTGTATAAGCCGAGCAAAAGTGAAGCAATTGATAAGCTTGTTATTGAGGGACGTACTGCGAACGGAAGTAAGTTGGCGCCTACTAACCGAAAAGGCGTTATGCAATTGATAAAGAGTCTGAAGGCAGGTGAGCTAATCGGCATTCTGCCTGACCAGGTACCGGAAGCCGGAAACGGTATGATAGAAGCCCCTTTTTTTGGGCATCAGGCGCAGACAATGACGTTGCTTTCAACATTACTGCAAAAGACAGGTGCAGCTGCTGTTTTTGCTTATGCTAAACGTCTAAATAATGGCCAATTTGATATTGTGTGTGTTGAGCCTGCTGAGGGTTTATATTCTGAAGAGCTATCAGTGTCTGTTGCAACGTTGAATGATGGTATTGAGGCTGTTGTAAGGCAGGCGCCAGAACAATATCAATGGGCATATAAACGGTTTAAGAAAAAGAAGAGCCTATGAAGATTAAGCAAGATGTTGATGCAACTGTGAGATGTGATTTGGCAATACCAGGTTTCGCTAGCAACGTTATTATTTTCTTGTGTCATTATTGTTCAAACGCAAAATCCGTTTAAGCCTTTCCCTAATCTAGTACTCCTTGCTTTTACCAACCTCACTGTCAGTTTGTGGATCAGATCACTAAGACTTTAAAAAACTATGGAGAATGGTGCCCAGGGGCGGAATCGACTCGATCCGCGCCCGGGGTCCGCATTCGGCGATCCGCGCGCGACACCCACACCAGGATTTTCAGAAAGATCGGTATTTTGTATTTCTCTATTTTTCAATAACTTGATGAGTGTCCGTCGCGGGGATATGCATCACCAAGCAAAACAATGCACAGCCGATACCCGCAAAGCTCCGAATGCTAAAACGGTTGACCTGAGAGATTCGGCATAGCAAATAAATTTATAAATCAGCCTGGTGACATCATAATTCGAGCCTATCCATGGAAATGGCTGTATCCTTGACAATCAAAATATCATTGAAAATCTGTTGATGGCAAAACAAAACGCCTACGATATCCTGTTTGAGCCTGTGGCTATCGGTCCGGTTATCGCAAAGAACCGCTTCTACCAGGTACCCCATGCCTGTGGTATGGGACACCTCCGGCCCAATGCGCACGCTGCCATGCGTGGCGTCAAGGCCGAGGGCGGCTGGGCTGTGGTCAGTACCGAAGAAGCGGAGATTCATCCCAGTTCTGATCTGTCACCTTATTCCGAGCAACGCATCTGGGACGAACGGGATATACCGGCATTGCAGCTGATGACCGACTCGGTGCATCGACACGGGGCACTGGCAGCCATCGAATTAGTGCACAATGGTCACCATGCCCCCAACCTCTTTTCGCGTCTGCCGGCTCTGGCACCGTCCAGCATGTCGTTGGATATCAGCTATCCGCGCCAGGCACGCGCCATGAGCAAGCGTGACATCGCCGAGTTTCGCCGCTGGCACCGGACCGCGGCTCGCAACGCGAAAATGGCGGGTTTCGATATCGTCTACGCATACGCAGGCCACAAGATGAGCCTGTTACATCATTTTCTACTGCCACAGTACAACCAGCGCAGCGATGAGTATGGTGGAAGCATTGAAAATCGGGTCCGTCTGATCCGCGAAGTACTCGAAGAAATGCGGGAAGAAATTGGTGACAGTTGTGCTGTCGCTTTTCGCTTCGCCGTGGACGAACTCGCCGGTAGCGAGGGCATGCAGGCGCATGAAGAAGGCCGGGCAGTGGTCGAACTGCTGGCAGAGCTGCCGGATATTTGGGATGTCAATGTGGCGGGCTGGGATAACGACTCCCAAACAACCCGCTTCGAACCGCAAGACGGTTACCAGGTTCCTTATATCGATTGGGTTAAACAGGTAACGCAGAAGCCGGTTGTCGGGGTCAGCAGAAGCTCCTCCCCGGATCTGATGGTATCACTGATTAAACGCGGGGTGCTTGACCTTATCGGTGCTGCCCGGCCTTCCATTGCGGACCCCTATTTACCGAACAAAATCCGCGAGGATCGTGTCGATGAAATCCGTGAGTGTATCGGCTGCAATATCTGTGCATCAAGTGACACCATGGGGATTCCGATCCGCTGTACGCAGAATCCGACCATGGGGGAAGAGTGGCGACGCCGGTGGCATCCAGAGATCATTTCACCGAAGGTTTCCGACAGCCCGGCTTTGATTGTCGGCGCGGGCCCGGCGGGGCTTGAATGCGCGCTGCAACTGGCCCGCCGTGGCTATCCGGTCACCCTCGCCGAGGCATCCGACCAGCTCGGCGGCCGTGTTCTAGGTGAATCCAGCCTGAAAGGTCTCGCAGCCTGGTTGCGCGTACGCGACAACCGCGTTTATGAACTCGAGCGCCTGGCAAATGTGGAGATTTTCCTCGAAAGCAGCCTGAGCGCCGAAGAAATTCTGCAGTTCGAGTTTGCCAACGTATTTATTGCCACCGGCTCGAGGTGGCGTCGTGACGGCATAGGGCGCAGCCGCAGACAGGCGATTACCGGTATCGACCGGGTAAACGCCTTGACCCCGGACGACATTATGGATGGCATCGCACTGCCAAATGGTCCGGTGGTCGTTTATGACGATGATCAGGGTTATATGGGTGGTGTCGTTGCGGATCACTTGAGTACGCTAGGACATGACATCGTCCTGGTGACTTCCGCCAGTGTGGTTTCGCCCTGGACCGCTTTCACCCTCGAGCAAGAACGGATCCAGCGCGGTCTGATCGAGCAGGGCGTGGAAATTCGTGCCAACGAAAGCGTAACACTCGCCGAACCGGGTCAGATCGAAACCGCTTGTGTGTTCTCGGGCCAGAAAAAACGAATCCCCTGTGAGAGCCTCGTACTTGTCACCGAGCGGAATTCGGAGAATACTGTCGCAACGATGCTTGCATCGCTATGCGACGATACGCCTGGAAAGGTAATTCAGACGCTGGAAATCATCGGTGACGCCCTGGCCCCCGGATTGATCGCCGACGCGGTGTTTTCGGGACATCTGGCCGCCCGAAATTTCGAAGCGAACCCGCAGGAGATCACGGCAGCGATCTATCGACGGGAAATGCCATCCCTCCAGGATTTCGCCTTTAAAAAACCGGGAACTTGATAATATGACAACCGATAACCCTACCGACACCCGCATTGCCGATGCCAGTCAAGGCAGAAAACCTCGCCGCAGGGGTAACGCGCGGGCGCAACGCCTGAAGCAGCGCAAAGCAAACACGCCTGCACAGGCGGTATGGCCCGGATTAGAGGCGGGTCAATTCAAGCCGCTAAGCCAGGCCGACATGGAAAAGGTGCATCGCGGCGCACTCGAGATCCTCGCCACCACCGGCGTTGCCGACGCCCCTCAGGAATTACTCGACATAACTCTGCCGAAGGGTTGCACGCTCAACGAACACGGACGCCTGTGCTTTCCGGTCACCTTGATGGAAGACCTCATAAGCGGAGCGGCCAAAGGATATGTCGTCTACGCCCGTGGCGAAAGAGCCGGTAAAGACGACATCTACTGCGAGGGCAGCAAGCTGCATTTCTCCACCGCCGGTTCGGCGGTTACCACCTTCGATCCCGAAACCCGTACTTACCGGCCATCGACCATTCTCGATGTATACGACTTCACCCGCCTGACGGATACCCTCGAGCATGTGCACATGTGTGGAGATACGGTCATTGCCACCGATCTTGAGGATGACTTCGAGCACGACATGAACGTCGTATACGCCCTTGCCGCGGGTACCGAGAAACCCCTGAACATGTCGTTTCGCAGTCGTGACTTCATAGCGCCGGCAATTGAAATGTTCGACCTGGTGCTCGGCGGCGAAGGCCGCTTCTTGAAGAAACCGTTTTGTATATTCGGCGGTTGCCCGATTGTCTCACCATTGAAATTCGGTCGCGAGAACCTGGAAGTTTTGATCGATGCAAGCAAGCTCGGACTGGTCAGCGATATCGCGGTTGCCCCGATGAGCGCGGCCACCGCACCAACACCGCTGGCGGGAATTCTGGTGCAGGTGATCGCCGAAACCCTGGCCTGCCTGGCGGTGGTCAATCTCGTCAAACCAGGATGCCCGATGACCTTTGCCGCATGGCCCTTCATCACCGACCTGCGAACCGGATCGTTTACCGGCGGCAGCGGTGAACAGGCACTGCTGGCGGCGGCGGCAGTGCAGATGGGAAAATTCTACAACCTGCCTAACAGCGTTGGCGCCGGCATGACCGATTCCAAAATTCCAGATACCCAGGCGGGATATGAAAAAGGACTCACCCTGGCACTGGCGGCGCTGGCCGGATGCAATCGCGTATGCGAAGCGGCGGGAATGATGGGCAGCCTGATGGGATGCAGCTTCGAATCGATGTTCATCGACAATGAAGCAATCGGTATGATACTGCGTACCGCACGTGGAATCGAAATAACAGACGATACGCTATCATTGGACGTGATCAACGATTGCGCCATCGATCCGGGCCACTTCCTGGGCAACAGTCAGACAATACAATACATGGAAAGCGAGTATCTCTATCCGACACTGATGGATCGGACAGCGTCCGGTACCTGGGAACAGGAAGGCTCAAGGGATGTATTTGAACGAAGCCGGGAAGCGGTAACAAACATCCTCACGTCACATTACCCGGTCTGTATTGATAGCACCGCAAACCAGAAGATACGAGAACGCTATCCGATTAAAATCTCGCAAGCCTGTATGGATTCCGCTAGCGGCCGTTGGTAAAAGCGAAAAGGAAACTCACATGTCACGACGCGGCACTAGATGCCAGTATCGATGGTGGAGCAGATAAAGCATGTTATCGCGGGTCGAATTTCTACTAGCCTGGATATTTCACCAGTATCCCGAGTGATGTGATGCGGCACTCTGACGCAGAACAGCTACGTCTGAACGCCGGGCTGGACTGAGAGTCATCGCCGTAGCTATGGCTCGAAGGAAGCCCAAGTTCAGGCGTAGCTGGACAAGTCAGCGCCGGGATAGGGCTCAGGCCAGGTACAAATTGCACAATCTCACCTGGCAAAAAAACTATCGATGAATCTTTCATATCCAATGGATTATGACAAGGCTTGAGACCGACTGGTGAAATATTCAGGTTAGCCCTCTGGGTATCGAAACCTAACTTAACAAACAGCGCTGCCTCCTTGCAAGATGCAGGTTAACTACCGTAACTGCTGACGGTAGCCTCTCCATCGAAACCCGGTTAAACCACAAGCGCCAACCAGAGCGATGATCAGCCCACCCAAATAGATCGAAATACAACGACAGGCGCTTTATATTCTCCCGGATTGACCTGAGTCATTATTACCGATCAAAGCGGCGCCCAAACTGACCTTTTCGAGAAATATCAATGAACTACGATCTTGTCATCATCGGTGCGGGACCTGCCGGTTTAAGCTTTGCCTGTTCTTTGCGTAACAGTGGTCTGAACATTGCCGTTATCGAGAAGCAAAGCCGTCAGTTGCTGGCCGATCCGCCGATAGACGGACGAGACATTGCCCTCACCCATTTATCGCGCAAGCTGATGCAGCAACAGGGCATCTGGGGGCGAATCGATCCCGGCGAAATTTCTCCGATTCAAAGGGCCGAGGTTATAGACGGTGATTCACCCTACACACTCGCTTTCGACACACCCTCCGACAATACCGATGCACTCGGCTTCCTGATATCCAACTTTCGGATCCGCAAGGCTATTTTCGAAGAATTTGATAGCCTTGAAACCGTGACGCTGATCGATAATACCGAGGTTAGCCGGGTTTCGACTGACGACAGGGGTGTAACCGTGACCCTGGCCTCGGGTGATCCCATTAAAGCCTCGATGATCGTGGCTGCCGATACGCGTTTTTCCGCATCACGCCGGCAAATGGGTATTTCATCAGACGCGCATGACTTTGGCCGTACCGCGATTGTCTGCTGGATGGAGCATCAACAGAGCCACCATCAAACCGCTTTTGAATGTTTTCACTACGAGCGTACCTTGGCGGTACTGCCGATGTCCGGCAACCTGTCATCTATTGTCATCACTGCCGCCACCGACCAGGCGGAGACAATACTCGATATGAAACAAACCAGCTTTAACCAGGATATCGAGAAACGCCTGAATGGGAGACTCGGCACAATGAAACAAAAAGGCAAGCGATATCCCTATCCACTCGTCGGGGTGCACGCCAATCGATTTTTTACCCGTCGATTTGCATTGATCGGTGATGCGGCAGTTGGCATGCACCCGGTTACTGCCCATGGGTTTAATCTCGGCCTAAGCGGACAGGATTTACTTGCCGACGAAATGTCGACAGCGATTTCACAGGGACGGGATTTCTGGCATCCGACTGTACTAGCCCGATATCAACAACAGCATATGCTTTCCACCCGCCCACTTTACCACGGCACCAATTCGATCGTGTCGTTGTTTACCAACGACAGCCTGCCGGCCACATTGTTACGCAAGGCCGTGTTACGCCTGAGTAACAATCTGCCACCAGTCAAATGGGTGATCACCCAAAAGCTGATGGCCAAAAATCAGGTTAAATTAAAATTACCCGCATTGTTGGATCGTTATACCCGAGTTGCATGATTCGATAGCAGTTACCAGGGACTCCTGTTTTTCCATAAAATACACGCCCTGTTGAAATCGATCGCAGTACCGGCAGAGCTGATCAACCATGAACAAACCAGAACGCATGTCACCTGCCGAATCACTGAAAACTAATGAACAACGACACAATCTCTAGACCGCCTATTGCACGAAGGCGCCGCCCGGTAACTTTAGATATCGATCTAAACCGGATTGGTGTAGATTTAACTTGGCATCTTAATCCATTTTGTTTAGATTGCTTTTTTGGAAATCTCCCAGTCACTGACCCGGGTCAGCCCAATGTTCAGGTGATCCATGCGTAGAAGAAGTGCACGTACAAAAAAATTACTGGCAGCAAAAACTGCCGATATGGTGGACAGAACGCAAGACATCGGTTTGGTAGAGGGAGCCCTGCCGCCCTACCAACCGCTCAGTGAAGAAGGCGCAGATCAGGTAGTCGATGCAGCCCTGGAGCTGATGCGCGACACCGGCATCGGTTTCGATAGCGATACCGATGCTCTGGACATCTTGGCACGAGGCGGCTGCCGGGTGAGCCACGACGGAGTCGTTCGGTTTCCCTCCGATTTAGTCAGTGAAGCGATTCGTTCAACTTCACGCAGCGCCCGGCTCTGGAACCGGCCCGGTACCGATTTCATTACCCTGGACAGGCGGCACACCTGGTTCTTTGCCGGCATGACCGGCATCAAGGTTTATGACGAGCTTACCGGCGAACCACGCGACAGCAGCCGCGAGGACCTGGTAAAAATCACCCAGCTAGTGGATGCCTTGCCACATATCGATGGCAGTAGTGTCCCTTGCAAGATCGTCGAGCAATCCAATATTCATGGCGAGATTGACGAATTCGCGGTACTGGCCGAACACACTTCCAAACCGCTGGAATTTCTTTGCGAATACGCCGAGAGCCTCGATGTCGTGATCGAGATTGCCGAAGCCATCCGCGGGGGGCGCAAGAATTTGGTTGAACGACCTTACTTCGCGCATATCGTCACACCGCTGCCCATCTACTATGCCAGGACCCATACCGACCAGATCATCCGTGCCGCCGAATACGGCATCCCGTTGATTATCGGTACCGTAACGATTGGCGGGGCATCGTCCCCGATCACTACGGCCGGGTGCCTGGTGCACGCACTGGCCACCGACCTGGCTGCCCTGGTGTTAAGCCACCTGGTACGTCCCGGCAGTTTCTGCATGCTGGGTTCCGACGTATCATTTATGGAATCGGCCACGGGAGGAATCGGCGGTTTCTCGCAGATGTACCTCGGGGATCTGGCCATCTGCCAGGTGATGCGTTCGCTGGACCTGCCTTCGGCGACCGGCATCGGAGGGGGTTCGTCGGCAAGACGCTTTGACGAGGATGCGGTGTGGGAGATTTCCTGCAACATGACGAACGCCTTTTACGCCCGACCTGCCACCTGCGACTACCTGGGATTACTCGACGAGGGCATCACATATTCGCGCCAGGCCCTGGCTTTTTGCAACGAACAGGTGGGTTTGCTGCGGCAACTATGGAAAGGTATCAAGGTCGATGACGAGATGCTGGCGCGCGACCTGACCCGCGAAGTGGGTGTAAGGGGTAACTACCTGGCCCACCCGCATACCGCCAGGCATTGCCGCGAGGAATACTGGAATGCACGCTATTACGGGGCTAATTTTCCGGTTAGTTCCGGTAATCTGGCAGATCAAACACTCGTCGAGCGGATCGATCAAGATATCGAAAAGATCCTGCAGGAGCACCAGCCGGAAAAGATCCCCGATGATATCCTGCAGCAAATTCGCTCAATCCAGGCGCAGTTCAAGACCGAGTAAGTATCCCCCGGCAAAGCCGGGGCTTTAGATTTGTGAGCCGCTCAAAGCGACGGTTATGGAGCCTGTCGGCTCCTGGTTCCCCCTAAAGGGGTCGATTACACCAGCTGCATTTGATCGACTCGCCGACCCTCTTGCTCCTGATGCTTGATATAGGCTCGGATTATTTCCTCATCTCATCCGACTGTCGAGGCAAAGTACCCCCGAGCCCAAAAGTGCTGACCTACGTAATTCCTTTTCCGCCCTGAATAAATGCGAACGATATGGATCGCACTCTTGCCTTTGATATAACCGATAACCTGCGCCACAGCATATTTGGGCGGGATCGATATCATCATATGCACGTGGTCGCTCATCAGGTGACCTTCTTCGATCAAACTTTCTTCCTGTCTCGCTAATCTATGGAACACTTCTCCCAACTCTCGGCGTATTTCTCCGAATAATACTTTTCTCCGATATTTCGGAATAAATACGATGTGATACTTACACTCCCATCGGGTGTGATTTAAACTGTTTACCGATCTCATGGTTTCTCCTTTGCGTGGTGCTTGGCGGCTCACGCATTAGAGTTACTATGAGATTTCCGTATCTGTCAAACTACGGATACCTCCCCAGCAGAGTTGGGGGGTCTCCCGTTTTTACTAGGACGGAATGGAGTAAAGGTTGTCTCTCGCCTTATGGGGCTAATACTTGCGGTCGTAGGCACGCAAATGCATATTTGAGGGGGTACGTGGTGCCGTTGCCGCCTAATTGAGCTGTTATGATTTAAACGAGGCATAGATGATATTTTCAACAACAGAAAACATTCCAGGAAGAGAGATCTCAGAAGTTCTCGGGGTTGTAATGGGGAACATAGTGCAGTCAAAGCACATTGGACGAGACATAATGGCGGGACTAAAAACGATAGTTGGCGGTGAAATTCGAGGCTATACAGAAATGTTATCGGATGCACGCAACGAGGCAATTAAAAGACTTGTTTCTGAGGCACATGACAAGGGTGCTGATGCAGTAGTAAATATTCGTTTCACTACGAGTTCAATTATGGACAACTCTTCAGAAATACTAGCTTATGGAACAGCCGTCAAACTTAAATCATAAGCGCATGCAGTCGGATCGCCCAAAGCCCGTTTCGTGGCCTTCGGTCGACCGCTGACACGAGGCGTTATGTCGCTAGTTAGCAGCAGTCAATAATCAACCAAAAAGGGAGGGAGACGTGACCACGCAAGGGCATTGTTTATGTAGAAAAACAGGCTGGGAGTTTGAAGGTGATATAACTTGGTCATGCTATTGTCATTGTGATGATTGCCGCCGTAACTGTGCGGCACCTGTAGTGGCATGGCTAGGTGTACCACTGAAGAATTTCACCTGGCTTGGATTAGCCCCAAGCACATACGAGACCTCTGATGGCGTTCGTAGACACTTCTGTGGAAATTGCGGATCTCCTATAGGGTTTGAAGCAGATCATTATGCAGGAGGTATGCACCTATATGCTGCATCTTTGGACAATCCAGAAGACTTTAAGCCAACTTTTCATGTCAATTATGAAAGCAAACTTCCTTGGCTTGAAATGCGGGATGAACTCACAAA
>JAAESG010000162.1 GCA_024229615.1 Gammaproteobacteria bacterium
CCTCACTCTCGTGGGACACAGTCGCCGCAGCCGCTGTCCGCGCCCGTTGCCGCATGTCTTCGCGTTCAATCCGACTGTCTCTGACCTTGATTCCGAGATTGGGCTGGAACTTCCCTTGTTTTGTGAGCCTGCACAGCGAGATGAGAAAGCTGATCTCGTCGTAAACCGGCTTCATCCCTTTCTGCTCGGCCTGAAAGCGCCCCTCCAGCTCATCGAGGACGGGCTGGCGCTGTTCTGGTTCCAGCTTGGCGAGACAGTGTGCTGCAAGCTCGCGGTGATTAACACTCAGCCGCGTCGGGTAGACCAGAGGACGATCGCCCTCCCCGGTCAGAGTAAAATTCGACGGGGGTTTGGTATCTGTAGTTGTAGTTTTTATATTATTACTACTACTACCAACCGAGTTCGAATTTTGTGCGTGCAAAATTTGACGCGATTCGGGGCCCGGGTTCGAATTTTGGTCATGGTGAGCGGCGAGTCGATCAGATTCGATCTCATCGCTCCTTAAACGCCTGACTGCATTTTGCGTCAATGCAAAAAACCTGCGGGGATGATCTCTGTTGGTTGTTGTGGTGTTTTCGACTCGATGTTCGATCGGGTGGTTACAAGCACAGACATCCTGTCCTGCCTCGACATCCTCATCGAAGGAATCCAGTACGGCCTCGGCCACCATACGGACCCGTGCATGAGCGTGATCCAGAGATTTCCGGAGAAATTGCATATAGTCGGAATCGAGATGCAGGGCATCGATGAGCGGAATCGGTTCGTCGTGCAATGCATAGACATTTCCGCTAAACCGCCCGTTGGGACTGCGGATTCGCGCACACAGCGTTAACCAGCGCGTCGCGCGCAGTATGGCAATGCCGCGTGCAATCGTAGAGCGGGACGACACATTGACCATCTTGCCAATCGCCTCGTAACCCGGGAAGGCGGTGGTGCCACAAGTTTCACGGACGGTGAGCATAATGACCATCCAGATCAGTTTGTCGACCGGTTCGAGTACGGGGTCTTTAACTACGACGCTTGGAAACGACTGATGCCGATTGCCGAGGAATAGCATGCGCTCGACCGGAGATTGCCCCGATGCGGCCTCGGCTTGCTTGACGGTTTGCTGGATTAATGCATCGAGTGCAATCGTTTCTGATCGAATCGCGGCTGGGTCTTCATTCATTGGAGCCCGGCTGAAAAGCGATATTATCGGTTTGACCCTCCAGGTTTCCATATTGAGCCCAGCGCTGCGTCTGGTTCCAGATGGCGCGCATCGATATCCCGGTATGTCGGTGGATATCCAGATACTGTGCCGGTGTCAGTAACCCGGTTTCTTCCCCCTCGGCGAGATCAGACCAGGCCTCCCATAACCGGTGGGAACTTTCTTCATCCAGTTCCGGGGGGCGTCCGACAGTCGGGTCGACCAGTAGCGTTCGACGCAGGCGGGTGTAGTCGCGCTGGTTCAGTCCAAACAGTATCAGCATCATCTCCTGCGGGGCGTCCGCCGAGATCAGCGTTTGAATCGTATCTTCCATCGTCCTTTGTTCGGTGAGATTTTGAATCATCGGCCAATAC
>JAAESG010000163.1 GCA_024229615.1 Gammaproteobacteria bacterium
AATATCTTACGCCCTGCATCCGCCCTGAACCTACGGATTCAGGATAGTGTCAACTATGCCTGCGCACCTTCCGAACATGGGTTGCCGGTAACTGCAAGCAATGTTCGGAGTGGTCGCAAAATATCGGCGGGGCACGACTTCTCGTCGTCTCGCTACAAAAGGTGGTGAGAAATGCCGGCTAACGCTCTTTCAATATCACCTTGAAAGAGCACAGGGCCAGTTTAAAATATGCGAATGATATCCAGCATGAATCCGCCCAGTTTCCACAGCGATTGAAAAATCGGCAATCCCATGAAATTGAGAGCTATCAGGCCTAGCAGGGCATAGGTGCCATAGCGCTGATTGAGCTGCAGGTACTTGCGTGCCATCTCTCGCGGCAACAGGTAAGGCAGGATGTAACTACCATCGAGTGGACCGATTGGTAACAGATTGAACAACATCAACAGCATATTGATCAATGGTAGAAAGTAGAAGAATTCTGCGGCCGCCTGACTGGTAAACAGGGGAATGCCGGCCTTCAGGCCAATCGAGTACAGATTCACTGTGATGATCGCCAGCAGCAGGTTCATTGCGGGACCGGCCGCCGCAACCAACATGATTCCCCAGCGGGTATTGAAATTTCGAGGATCGGTAGGTACTGGTTTGGCATAGCCGATGCCAATCAATAACACCATCAGCAAACCGATCGGGTCGATGTGCGGAATCGGGTTTAAAGTCAGTCGGCCGGCGCGTTCGGCGGTATTGTCACCGATCAGCGACGCAACTAATCCATGCCCGTATTCATGAAAGGTCAGCGAAAAAATCAATGCAAATGCGATTAAGATGAACAACAGATACTGCTGTTCCAATACTAACTGGATCATTCGACCTCTGTATTTTGGGCTATTGTCCGTCCGGGGCTTCAACCTGAATCAAGCCTTTGCCGGTCTCTTCTTCCTCTTCTTCTTCCGGTTCTTCAACCAGGCTTAAGCCTCCAAATGCATCACCCGCGGCGTTCGCCGTTCCCTGTCCTTTCTCTCCAAGCTCAATCCGCAGGCGTAGATTATTTTCGGCGTCAGCGTTCTTGAGTGCTTCTTCCAGGCTGATTTTGCTGTCTATGTAGAGATGATACAGCGCCGAGTCGAAAGTGCGCATTCCCATCGCCTCCGATTTCTCCATGACTTCCTTGATCTCGTGTACCACACCCTGGCTTATCAGGTCTGCGACACGTCCAGAATTTAACAGAATTTCTATCGCGGCACAGCGCTTTCCGTCTGTTGTCGGAATCAGGCGTTGCGATACAAAGGCTTGCAGGTTGGTCGATAAATCCCTGAGTAGCTGGTTACGTCGTTCTTCGGGGAAGAAATTGATAATACGATCCAGTGCCTGGTTGGCGTTGTTCGCATGCAAGGTCGAGATCGCAAGATGACCGGTTTCGGCAAAGGCGAGCGCGTGTTCCATGGTTTCGCGATCTCTGATTTCACCAATCAGAATGACATCTGGCGCCTGGCGCAGGGTGTTCTTCAGAGCGTCTTCGAAGGAATCGGTGTCCATGCCGACTTCTCGCTGATTGATGATGCAGCCCTTGTGCTGGTGGATGTATTCAATCGGGTCTTCGATGGTAATGATATGCCCCTTGGAATGGGTGTTGCGGTAATCGATCAATGCCGCCAGCGAAGTCGATTTTCCCGATCCAGTCCCTCCGACAAACAGGATCAGACCACGCTTTGCCATGATAACCTTGGATAGAATTTCGGGCAGGCCGAGATCGTCCTTGTCCGGGATATCGGTGACGATATTGCGAACGACCATCGATACTTCGTTACGCTGTTTGAAGATATTGACACGGAAACGACCGATTTCCGGGAGTGATATGGCCAGGTTCATTTCCGGTTTATCCTTGAACTAGGCCTTTTGCTTGTCACTCATGATTTCCTGAGCCAATGAATCTACCCAGCCCACCGGTGCCGGGTCTTTACCGAGTTGTTTAAGTACACCATTAAATTTCGCACTGGGGGGTGCGCCTGTTGACAGGTAAAGGTCCGAGCCTTCCTTTTCAGCGAGAATCTTCAGATAGGGTTTAACTTTCATGTGGATTCCTGTGGTTGTTGAGGTTTTATCGAATGCTAGTATTGATAATCGGTATCGGCACCCGGGGACAATAATCAAGAGTCGAATCTGCAGTTAAATAGGAGCTTTAACAAGATTACATAAGCCTTTGAAAATAATGAAAATACGCTATAATCCAGTATCGGTTGAAGGATTTTTCGGAAAATTTTGCGGATTGTGCGGCGACAGGCCTGCAAGAACAGGGGCAGGCTAGCATTCCCCGAAGATCGGAAAAATGGCCTGTACAATGACCGTGACAATAATGATGATAGCGATCGGATAACGCTTTAGAAGAACTCTGATTCGAGTCTGGACGTTTTACTTAGTCAAATTTTTAAAGGTAACGAGAGTGTCGCAAGACCTGATCAACAGGTATAAAAATTCGTTTCGACTTCAGTTTCATAATGCAGCAACCGAAGCCAGTTATCGGGATATGCAGGAGTTGCGTGGTCGAAGCTCCAGCGCATTCGCTTTCCTGGCACTTTTTTTCCTCTGCCTGGCCTTTGCCTATCTTGAAGTTCGCGCCTTCGGCCACGATGTCGAGCTGCCAAAGTATGGATACTTGCTAGCATCGGTGCTGGCGTTGGCAAATCTCTTAATCAGTCGCTTTTCGGCCGAGCTCTACTATCACAAGTGGCGCCTGATCGGTAATGGTTTGCTGACAATGCTGACTGTTATCGCTGCGGTTTCACTGCAAAAATATAGCGCTTACCACGCTCTCGAGTTCGTACTGCTGATCATCTGGATGGGCAGCTTGAAGTCTGTTCGCCTGATTGCCACCGTGTCGATCAATGCGTTGTTAGCGCTGGTCTTTATCGGTGCAATGTATGGCACGGAGATTTCCGGGTTCTGGATTTCGCTGGTTTCGGTTTTGTTAGGGGCCGCCGTTACGCTGGGCGCCTATATCGGCTATTTGACCGAACGTGCGCGACGCATGTTGTTTCTCGAAACCGAAATCAACAAGAGCATGACGAATCGGCAGGAATTGTGGGCGTTTACGCTGATTGATCTGGATATGGCCCTGAGCGGTATTCTAGATTTCAAGGAATTGATCACACTATTGAAAAAGCACCTCGAGCCCGTGATCGAGTTCGACTCCTATATTCTGACTTCGCTCGACGGGCAGGGACCGAAACCGATTGCCGACAAAATCGAAGGAGAACTGTTTGAGAATGATGAAAAGACCCTGTGGTCGGAAGACTTGCTTGGAAAGCTGACCCAGACTCGGCAAGCGACTAAAAGTGCGGAACATGAAACCGTAAAAGGTTTTCTCGGCACGGAAAAACAACGATTTACTTCCTACCGTCTGGATGTGCCGGTTTTCAATGATTCGAAACTGCTCGGCGTGATAAGCCTGCGTCGTGAGTCGCAGCCTTTTGACGATCTGGATATGATTTCCAGTGTCAGCATTGCGGCACAGGCGATGCTGATTTTCAAACGTTCTACGCGCAGTTCAGCCATGGTTGTGGATCAAACGATCCCCGATCCGGTCATCAGGCCAAAGAAAACCGTCAATTCCACGATCACATCGACCTCCACGGTATCGTCTTCCGAAAACAGGGATATGGAGATGACGGATCATACTTTTATCGAGTCTGATCAAACCCTGGTGCCCAGGGATGTGGTGGACAAATTCAAACAGGAGGAAGCCTCGGCGAAGAAAACCATTACCCTGATGAGTCGTGAAAATGCCGACAAGATAGCGATCGATCGTTATCGTACCGCCGCAGTCGAGGGTGAACCCTTATCGATCTTGATTATAGAAGTCGATGGTTTATCCAAGTTACGTGAACGGGATGGTGACCAGGTTGCCTACAAAGTGTTCGCCGCAATCGTCAAGTATATTTTCTCCAAGGTCGACAAGGAAAAAGATATCCTCGGGCGATACGGACAAAACGGATTGAGTGTGCTTATGCCCAAGGTGGATATGAATGCGGCCGAGAAATTTGCTGAAATGATCCGCCAGTTTGTTGCCAATGCGCGTTATAAAACGGCCTATGGGGAGAAGAGTGCTACCTTGAGTGTTGGCGTGGCCGCGATTACCGATGATACCGGTGATTATCCTTCCATGGTCAAGCGTGCCGATATGGCATTATTCGTGGCCAAGAAAAATGGACGTAATTGCGTTAAGGTGCGCTTATAGTTCAGTTCCCTGAAGTGGGTCGATATTAAAAATGGTGGATAACCAGCATTGGCTGGATCGTTGGAAAGAAAACCGAATCGGTTTTCACGAAACCACAGTCAACCAGTACCTGATAAATTACCTGCCGCAGTTTGCACTGCCAGACGACGCTGCGGTTTTCCTGCCTCTATGTGGAAAAGCGCAGGATATTTCCTGGCTTGCACAACGGGGCTACCAGGTGATCGGCATAGAGTTGTCACAACTTGCCGTGGAAGCTTTTTTTGCCGAAAACTCGCTCGACTATGAACGCTCCGATTCAGAACGCTTCGGTGTATACCGTTCTGGCAATATCTGTCTGTTGCAGGGCGATTTCTTCGATTTGAACGCCGCCGACCTGAGCGGTTGTCGCTTTGTCTATGACCGCGCGGCGCTGATTGCAATGGAGTCACCGGATCGGCCTCGATACTACGAGCACATGCTCTCGATTGTGCCTGCCGGAAGTTCCATGCTCCTGATCACGCTTGAGTATGATCAGGCGGAGATGCTGGGACCCCCATTTTCGGTGCCGACAGAAGAGGTCTACCAACAATATGCCGACAGTTTTACGATTAACCTGTTCGAATCGAACAGTATCATCGATGAACGTCCACGATGGCGTAAGGTCGGGCTTAGCGCGCTTACAGAATCGGTTTTTCGGCTGGACAGGTGATCTGTGAAATTTCAGGGAAATTTGCACAAAATGCATACCGAGGCAAGCTGCCCGGTCTGTTATCGGCTGGAGCTCGGTGGTCAGCAGCTAAGCGTGAACGAGTGGCTGGGGAAATCGATCAGGATTGAGTACCTGCAGCAAATCGAATGCATTCACTGCGGCCACATCACCCGCAAAAGTTTTAGCCAGGGATTCTGTTACCCCTGCTTTAGTAGTCTTGCGCAATGCGACCTGTGCATTGTTTCCCCCGAGAAATGTCACTTTCATCTCGGCACCTGCCGCGAACCGGATTGGGGTCAGGCTCATTGCATGCGACCGCATATCATTTATCTTTCTAACACCTCTGGCGTAAAAATTGGCATTACACGCGAAACCCAGATTCCCACCCGCTGGATCGATCAGGGAGCCATTCAGGCGATACCGATACTACGGGTATCCAGGCGCTACCATGCCGGACTGATCGAACATGCTTTCAAGCAACATGTCAACGACCGGACCAATTGGCGTAACATGCTTAAAAACGAAGTCGAGGAAGTTGATTTGTACCAGGTTTTTGAATCCCTCTGGCCGCTGGTAAAAGCCGAGCTCGATGCTGATTTAATCGAGGATGCCGAGGAAATTGCCAGTACGGATGGGGTGTTGCAACTCGACTACCCGGCGTTGCATTATCCCAGTAAGATCAGCAGCTTTAATCTTGATAAGAACCCCGTTGTTGAGGGTAAACTCGATGCGATCAAGGGCCAATATCTGATACTCGATAACGGGGTTATTAATATCCGCAAGTACGGTGGCTACCTGGTCAGCATGGAGTGTGATTAACCGTGTTTGCCGCCTGTTAACTAGTATTCCTTGAAGGAGTACTAGACTGCATATTGCACCAGTCGGTCTCGCGCCTTGAGTTAACCTATTGAATTGTTGGAGTAAGCTGGCAACATTTCGGATACTACCAATAATCCCGTATGTAACCGGCCCAAGCCCTATCCCGGCGCTGACTTGTCCAGATACGCCTGAACTTGGCCTTCCCCCAATCCCTAGCTAG
>JAAESG010000164.1 GCA_024229615.1 Gammaproteobacteria bacterium
CGTGGTCGGTTGTGATACCTATTTTTATCTTTAGTCCATTGAGGATATTATCGATCAAACCGTCGGAAAGATTTTCGACTATATCGGCATTGAACATCATATTTTCAGCCGTTGGGATGAAAACAAGGGGATTAAAAAATCTGGTAAAAGAAGAAAAGGCTAATAATCGCACACAAGGAAGGATCTGGCTGCTGGCCGCTGGTTTCTTGTTGTTAGAAGTTTGGCAGCCTACATGGGCCATCGCAAGTATCAATATACCGGGGCTTATCTGAGAGTATCCAGTGCCCATCACCGGGCCGGTTTAATCAAATTTACTGAAAATTTCACCTCCCGCGCAAAAATTCGACATTGACAATTAACACCGCCTTCGATATTTAGATGACAACAAGGAAAGGAGAAAACGATGAGTAGAGTACAGGTATTTATAGCGGCGGCGGTCACTTACATAATAGCGGTTACAATGGCGAATGCGCAGAGCGGAATTCTTCGTCAAACGCACGATCTCGGGTTTGGTGGGGCGGAAATCGCCGATCCGATCTCGCCCCATCGTTTCTGGCAAGTCACGGAGAAGGTCATGAACCGGTTAGTACGTCCGGGTCAGCAAGGGGCCCCGAGTCCATCCCTGGCAACCGAATGGTCGGCAAACCCAACCGCGACCGAATGGACATTCAAGCTGCGCCAGGGAGTCAAGTTCCACGATGGATCGGCTTTTGATGCCGCTGACGTGGTTTACTCCTTCAGTCGGATAAAGGATCCTAAAATCGATTCGCCGGTCAGGAAGGTTCTCGCGGTCGTGGATACCGTGAAGGCAATTGACCCGGCGACCGTCAAGATATCGCTGTCCAACGGCCACGCGGATTTACCGATGTTGTTGATGGATTATCGTATCCGGATGATTCCAGACGGATCGGGGGACACGATCGGGAAGACGGGTACCGGCACCGGACCGTTCATCCTGAAAAAACTCGATCCCGAAGGTACGACGTTTCTTAAAGCGAATCCCAACTATTGGGAGGGGCCGCCCGGTGTCGAAACGATTGAGATCATTTCGATGCCCGACATACAAGCACGCGTACAGGCATTACTCAGTGGCCAAATCGATATGCTACGCAATGTTTCCGCTCAACAGGAGGCACTGTTCGGGAATAAGACGAAATTCAAGGTGCAGAGAGTGGCTACCGGTGACTGGATAGGGATCGCCTTCCGCACCGACACCGAACCCTTCACCGACGCCCGGGTTCGCAAGGCGATCCGTATCGTAAGCGACCGTCAAGCCATGGTCGAGCTTGTTCTTGGCCCCGATGGCGGTATTGTCGCATGCGATCATCCGGTGTGGACCAAGGATCAATATCGGGCGCCATTCGATTGCCCGCCGCAGGTTGATGAGGCCAAACGTCTTCTTGCCGAGGCCGGCTATCCCGATGGGATTGAAATAGATATCTACACCAGCGATCTCAGGCCGCACTGGATCAATTTTGTGCAGGTCTATCAACAACAGGCCGCCCAGGCGGGTATTAAGGTCAAACTGGTGAAGGCTGCCGCTGACGGATACTGGTCCGACGTCTGGATGAAGAAAGCCGCCGCGGTCACTATGTGGGGCCAGAGACCGACCGATCAGATTTTAAACGAAGCCTATCAGAGCGAGGCGTCTTGGAATGAGACCATGTGGAAAAATCCAGCATTTGACCGTAAGCTGGCCGAGGCTCGTCAACAACTCGATCTGGAAAAACGCAAGGCGCTGTACCACGACCTGCAGAAAATGCTTTTCGAGGCGGGCGGAAGTTTCATTCCCTTCCACCTCAATAAGATCGTAGTCACAACCGCTCGGGTTGACGGCCTGGAGCCAGTATTCGACGACGGTGTGCGTTACCATCTGGTGCATGTCTCCGATTGACAGCCGAGATTGTAACCTATAAACAGTGATAGGCCCCGATCGCAAGTTGTCCGAGCTGGGATCTCTTAAACGAATTTCAGTTGTCGCACCTCGTGAGTCTTCCTGATCCAACAGTTCCCCCAGAGGAGATACGCTGGTGAAAATCATAACCAGTATTGTGTTGAATTGAATTTATAATCGCGAATCCCAACCCACCGGGAACAAACAGAGCATTGTATGTTTATTCTGATAATTCGTCGGTTGCTTCTTGGCCTACTGACGCTCCTGTTAGTGTCGGGCATCGTTTTCGTGACCGTCGAGGCATTGCCGGGAGACCCTTGCACCGCCTATTTGGGACGGATGGCCCAGGGGCAGCGGTTGGAAAACTGTCGCCGGGATTTCGGTCTTGATCGTCCTGCCCTGACACGCTACATCAGTTGGGCTAGCGGCATACTTCATGGTGATCTTGGAGTCTCCCTCAAACGCAAGAAGTCGATTGCAAGCATTGTCATCCCGCGACTTCGCAATACGCTTTTGCTGGGGTTTGCCGCCTCGGTAATAGGTATTCCTATCTCTATACTTCTTGGGATCCTCACGGGCCTGTGGCGTGATCGGCCGGTGGATCTATGGGTATCTTCGACGGCGATATTCGCCATGACGATCCCGGAATTTGTGAGCGCCACATTATTGGTTTTGATCTTCAGCATCTGGCTTGGATGGCTCCCTGGAATTGTAACGAC
This sequence comes from Gammaproteobacteria bacterium, assembly GCA_024229615.1. Lineage (GTDB taxonomy): Bacteria > Pseudomonadota > Gammaproteobacteria. The sequence goes on from JAAESG010000164.1 coordinate 2,614, forward strand.
GCGGCCCGACGCACCACTATTCGAATTCCTGTCGGATATCCTACTGCCGATCATCGTCCTCGCCCTTGTCATGACGGCCCACATATTGCGTATGGTGCGCACGAGCGTGATTGATGTAATGGCCAGTGACTATGTTGAGATGGCACGACTTAAGGGTGTTCCTTACTGGCGCATGGTGTTCAGGCACGTTTTGCCCAATGCTCTGTTGCCAACCATCAATCTTGTCGCCTTGACGATTGCATGGCTGCTTGGGGGCGTCGTCGTCATCGAGGTGGTTTTCAATTATCCCGGACTTGGTCGATTGATGGTCGATGCCGTCTCTGACCGTGACCTTGCCATGGTGCAAGTTATCGCCCTTATTCTGGCTGCCATTTATGTCACTTTGAACTTACTCGCCGACCTGTTGACGCTCTTTGCAAACCCCAGGCTTCGGTCTATGCGAACCCAAGTGCGACCATGACAAGCGCAATCACCAACGAAACCGCCGAGCCCGGAAATGCTTTTTTGGTATTGCTGACCACCCTTAAGGGGATGACATCCCGGCCGTCGGGTGTGGCGGGTCTCGTACTTGTTGGTTTTCATATCGTCCTGGCGATCGTGTCTCCCGCAATCGTGCCTTACGATTTCAAAGAGATGAGCGTTCACAAGATTCTGAAAGCGCCGTCCGCCGAACACTGGTTCGGTACCGACGTTCTTGGTCGTGATGTCCTCACCCGGACCATGCTGGGTGGTCAGCAGGCCCTGTTCGTGACCAGTATCGCCGCTGTGATCGCCGTTACCTGGGGCGGATTGTTGGGTGTTCTGTTGGGTCTTGTCGGCGGGCGATTCGATGACCTTCTTATGCGTGTGGTCGATGCCTTTCTTGCCATTCCCTGGATTCTTTTCCTGCTTTTGATTATTGCGATGGTTGGCACGGGCAGCACCGTTCTGATTCCCACTCTCGCCTTCTTCTACGGTATCCCAGTGATACGGATCGTGCGGGCAGCCACTCACGGCGTAGTGGCGCGTGACTTCGTGACCGCCGCTCGAGCACGCGGCGAGAGCCGTTCCACCCTCGTCCGGCGAGAACTCCTTCCCAACATCCTCGATGTTCTGTTGGTCGAAGGCGCGATGCGCTGGTCGTGGATGCTGCTATCATTCAGCTCGCTATCGTTTCTCGGATTTGGCGTCACGCCACCGACGTCAGACTGGGGTCTGATGATTTCCGATTCGAGAGCCTATATGTCGATCGCGCCATGGACTGCATTGGCCCCGGTCACGGCCCTCAGTTCGCTGATTATCGGCCTCAACCTTAGCGCCGATGCACTGGCCAAAACCTTGGGTGTCGACCGAGCCCAGAAGGCTCCCGTCTAGCAGTCATGGACAATCCACTGATCCAAATCAGAAACCTGAGCGTCGGCTTTACCAGCCAGTCGGGAGATACCCTGCAGATCTTGAACAACATCGATCTGTCGTTCGGCAAGGGCCAAACGATTGGATTGGTCGGCGAGTCAGGGTCGGGCAAGAGCACTTTGGCCTTGGCCATGATGGGTTATCTGAAAACCGGCCTGCGCTTAGTGGAAGGTACGTCGTTGTTCCGTGGGCGCGATGTTTTCAGTATGGATGAGGGAACTCTCGAGAACATTCGCGGTGGTGAGATCGCTCTTATTCCCCAAAATGCCGGTCAGTCGCTGACGCCGACGATGAGAGTTGGCAATCAGATTGCCGAAGCCGTGAAGCTCCACACATCACTGCCCAAGGACCAATGGCGGGATCGTGTCATTGAGTTGTTGTTGCAAGTGCGTCTGCCGGAACCTAAAACGCTGCTATCGCGCTACCCCCACGAATTTTCGGGCGGGCAGCAACAGCGAGTCGCCATCGCCATGGCATTGGCGGGCGAGCCGGATGTTCTGTTGCTTGACGAGCCGACAACCGGTCTCGACGTCACCACTCAGGCTCATATCCTAGAACTACTGCGCGATCTATCGGCAGAAACAGGGATGGCAATGGTTTATGTTAGTCACGATCTAGGCGCCATCACCCGGGTCAGCGATCGGGTGGCCGTCATGTATGCAGGGGAGTTGGTGCTCGAGGGAACGACTCGTCAAGTGTTGAGAAAACCGGCGCATCCCTATGCCCGCGGGTTACTGTTGTCGATTCCGAGGTTGAGGGAAGCAGTCGTGCCTACCTCGATGCCAGGGCGGCCCCCGCCTCCCGGAGAAGCCGGCCCGGGCTGTGCTTTTGCCGATCGCTGTCCCCTGGCGGAAAGACGTTGTCGCGAGGAAAGGCCGGAACTGTTGCCCACGACCACCCAAGAAACGGTGCGTTGCCATTTCCGCGAGCGAGTCAAGCATCTTCCATCGCCTGATCCGCCGAAACGGCCAGAACGGCAAAGCCTTGTCGATGCCGATACCATCCTGCAACTCGACGGCCTGGCAGTCAGCTATGCTAAGCCCGGCATCTTAGACCAAATCCTGGGCCGATTGCCGAGGGTCACACCAACCGTCGAGAAGGTCAACTTGGCTGTACATCGAGGGGAGACCATCGGCCTGGTTGGTGAGTCAGGAAGCGGTAAGACGACGATCCTTCGAACCATCGCCGGCCTTTTGGGTCCGCAGAACGGGACCATCGCGTACCATGGCTCCGAAATTTTAGACACCTTGGTCGCTGCACGTCCCAAGGACCTGCTGCGACGCATTCAGCTCATTTTCCAGAATCCCGATGCCTCACTCAACCCACGTCACACAGTGGCCGAAATCCTAGCCTTACCACTCAAGCTCTATTTCGGCCTCAGAGACAAAGAACTGCGAGATCGCACCGTCGCGTTGCTCGAACAGGTGCGCCTTGGAAAGCATTACCTCGACCGTCTGCCCAGCCAGTTGTCCGGTGGAGAAAAGCAGCGTGTCGCGGTGGCACGAGCGTTCGCTGCCGAACCTGAACTTATTCTGTGCGACGAAGTAACGTCGGCGCTTGATGTCTCGGTGCAGGCCGCGCTCCTTGACCTGCTTATCGATCTCCAAGCTGTTCGAGAAACGACCTATATCTTTGTCTCCCACGATTTGGCCGTGGTACGGGTTCTGGCTGACCGCGTGGCCGTTCTTTACCTGGGGCGAATTTGCGAAATCGGCCCGGTCGACAGGGTCTATCTCCCACCTTTCCATCCCTATACCGAAATATTGCTGGGTGCGGTTCTGGAACCCGATCCGGACGCCAAGCCGACGCTAGCGGCCGGGGATATAGTGGAACTTTCCCCACCGGCAGAAGGGTGCCCGTTTCAGCACCGCTGCCCCCGGCGTATCGGGGACATCTGTGACCATGTGATACCGCCTTGGCGTCAAGCAGGGACGGATCATTCGATTCGATGTCATATCCCACTGTGCGATCTGGGGGCCATGTAACGACCGTTATCAATTCATCCTACCAGCCCTTTGTCTCCCGCCAAAACCGGGTGGTCGCCACGATCTCGGCCCAAAATTGAAAAAATACGGATAAAATCCAATAGGTTGAATTTCACGACATAGTCCCGCCAAAGAAACGGCCAAAACCTTTGTCAATGCCTTTCTCGCTGAACGTGGCTTTTCACCATGCGCGCCAATCCCGATGGGTAAACCACCGACTGGAGAGCCGTGTGCGGGAGAACCGCATGCGCGGTTCGGAGGGCACCCAATTCGCCTGAG
>JAAESG010000165.1 GCA_024229615.1 Gammaproteobacteria bacterium
CCAAAACCGCAGAGAAGTACAAACAGTTCAAGCAGGATCAACGCAGGCTCGAAGCCGAGAGTTTGCTGTTACAAAAGCAGACTTTTGATCAGGATATTGAGCAGCAAGAACGCATGCTGGCAACAGTCGAGACCGGTATGGAAGAGCGTAACGCAAGCTTGCGCGAGACTGAGCTAGGGATCGAGCAAGGTCGACAAAAACTGGCCGATGCGAATGAGCAACACAACCGGATTCAGGGGCAGTTTTACAAGCTGGGTTCGGAAATTTCGAGCAAGGAACAGGCGATAGAGCATCAGAAAAATCTGCGACAACGCGGTCGTCAGGAACTGGAAGGTTTGCAGCAATCCTTACAGGAAGCAGAAAAAATGCTGGCCGATGACGCCGCTGAACTGGCGCAACTCGAATCGCAACTTGCCGATGTAAAGCCCCAACTCGAATCGAGTAACAGTAACCTCCAGAAACAACAGCAGAAGCTGGAGCAGGCAGAACAGAAGATACAGGAATGGCAGGAGCTCTGGGACCAGTTTCAACGGCAGTTCCATCAGGTCCACGAAGCCGCCCAGATTGAAAACCGGGGTATTGAACATATCGAGCGTCAGGTGCAGCACACCGATCAGCAACGCGCTCGTCTGCAACAGGAACTGGATCAGCTTGACGCCACCGAGACGGTTCGAGAAATCAGTCAGCTTGAATCCGAGGTAAACGCCAGTGGTGAAGAATACGCGGCTACCATGGCACAGGCGCAAACCCGTGCCGATGAGATTCAGACCTTGCGCGGTAGCTGTGAGGCATCGGCGACCCAGCTCGATGGGCGACGCAACCAGGTTCAGACATTACGCGGACGACTCAGTTCGCTGGAGGCGTTGCAACAACACGTGCTCGCCGAAACCAGCGACGAGGTCAAACGTTGGCTTGAACAAAATAGTATTGACTCGAACCACCGACTCACCAGCTTGCTCAAAGTCAAAGGCGATATTGGCAAGGCAGTTGAAGTCGTCCTGTCCCCGTTTCTCGCGGCCTATTGTGTCAATCTGGGGGAATCCATCCCCGATGCGTTTGTGCCGAATCACAATGTTGCCGTATTTGATCGAGACCCGGTTAAGTTGCCCACAGAAGAGCGCGATTGGCCACGGCTGAGCGATTACATCGATTGCGATGTCGACCTGTCGGGTATTCTTGATGGAATTTATCTTTGCCATGACCTGCAGGATCTGCGTGATAAAAGGCCTCAGTTGAAGGCGGGCGAAAGCCTGGTCACGGCTCTGGGGTTATGGGCAGGCAGTAACTGGATTTTACAGTTAGGCGACGAAGATCAGCATGCGGGGATGCTCGCACGTGAGCGGGAAATCGAAGATATTCGTAATCAGCTTGAGCATATTACTCAGGCGGCGATGGCGCTAAAATCTTCCTATGACGGCGATAAACAACGCCTGCAGATACTCGAGCAGGAATGGGACAAAGAACAGAAAGCATTGGCGTTGTTGCAGCAGCAATTGTCTGATTTACGTCAACAGTTGGGCAATCGGCAAAGCCAGGCTGAACAGGTACAGATGCGCCGCCAGCAATTGCAGGTCGAGCTGGGTGAGCTCGACGAGTTAAAGGCAGGGCATACCAGCGAATTACAGTCGAATAGCAACAAGCGTAACGACTACCTTGAACAGATATCTCAGATGTCGGAACTGGAAGCGGGCTTGCAGCTACAGAAAGCGCAATGCCAGCAGCAACTGCTGGAAACCCGGGATGCACTCCAGCAGGCTCGCGAAAGCGCGCATCAGCAGCAGATTCGGCAGCAGGCACTGGAGACGGAGCAACGGACTACGGGCTCTAATATCGAACGCGTCAAACAGCAAAGCAATCAGTTTGATCTGCGAATTAAGGAGCTACATGGAGCCATCGAGGGTGCTGACGATCCGATCGCCGAGCTCGACACCGCCTTGCAGCAACTGTTGAAGGAGCGCAATCAGAATCAGCAGGAGCTGACTCTTTCGCAGCAAGCTGTCTCGGAACTGGACAACCGCCAGCGTGAACTTGAATCCGAGCGTAACACTCGTCAGCAGGCAGTGGATGAATTTCGTAACCAGCTCGAGCAGGAGCGCATGCATTTACAGGAGGCCAGCATTCGCTGCAACACAATTGAGGAACAGTTGCAGAAAACCGGACAGGATGTAGACGAACTGCAGCAAAACCTGGATCCTGAAGCAGACCTGGATAGCTGGAACGCCCGACTGGAAAAACTCAATAGTAGAATCGAACGACTGGGGCCGATTAATCTTGCCGCGATAGAGGAATACAAGGAGCAAGCCGAGCGCAAGCATTACCTGGACGCACAACACCAGGATTTGATATCAGCGCTGGACACGCTCGAGGATGCGATCAGGAAAATTGATAAGGAAACCAAGGATCGATTCAAGGAAACCTTTGAACAGGTCAATTCCCGACTGATCGAACGCTTTCCGAAGTTGTTTGGCGGTGGTGAAGCTTGTCTCGAAATGACTGAAAACGATTTGCTCAATACCGGCGTGCAAATTATGGCAAGGCCGCCAGGTAAACGAGTCACTAATCTGCAATTGTTGTCGGGCGGTGAGAAAGCGCTCACGGCTGTTGCGCTGATCTTCGCGATATTCGAACTCAATCCATCACCGTTTTGTATGCTCGACGAGGTCGATGCGCCGCTAGACGATGCCAATGTAGGCCGGTTCTGCGCGATGGTTTCGGAAATGTCCGAGCAGGTACAGTTTATTATGATTACGCACAACAAGATCACGATGGAAATGGCCCAGAACCTGAATGGTGTCACCATGCATGAACCGGGAGTGTCGCGCCTGGTGTCGGTCGATGTTGGAGAAGCGGTGGCGCTCGCGGGAGTTCAATAGTGGATGCAAGCACATTTCGATGGGTCTTGATCATAATCGCGCTATTACTGGCGCTCGGGATTTATCTTTATGGCCAGCACCAGGCGCGTTTGCGCAAACGTAGCGCGATCGAGACATTTACCCGTGAAGAAATTGATTCCGCATTTATCGAAGACGAACAACTGCGCTTCGAACTCGACAATCTGAACCAAATTCTCAAGGAAAACGAATCCGAGGAAAACCAGGAAAACCTGGATGAGATCGAGATTAACCCTGCCAGGGATATCCAGAAAACGCCGTACGCCTTGCCCGATCCAGAAATCCATGTGCCCAAACTACTCGAAACCAAGGATCAAGACCGGCTTGTCAATTACCATCTCAGACACGATGATTTTTGCCTGATCACAGGCGAAGAAGCGAATTCAGCCGTCCAACATGCCGGTCTTGAGCTGGATGCGGAAGGCTATCTTAGATACACCGAGGAAGGCGGCAATAGCTTCCAGGTGGCCAGCCTGTCCGAGCCCGGTCATTTCCTGGAGATAGAACAACTCGAGTTTGCAACGCAAGGTTTCAATTGTTTTATCGATCTGGACTCCTGTGAAAATCCGCGTCTTGCCTACGAGGCGATGTTGAAAAAAATCGATGAACTGGTGCGTATGCTAAATCTTAAGGTTTATAAACCGGACCAGGAGCTGTTAACCATCAGCGATGTCTCGGCTATACGCGAACAGCTAGACTGAGCGGCAGGACAGAACCAGGCATGCCGGCCCCCAAGTCCGTTAAAAAAGAGGCTGCTGAACTCAGGCGGGAATTGAACGAGCACAATTGTCGCTACTATGTGCTCGACACTCCGGTCATCACCGATCAGGCTTATGACCATTTGTTTCGTCGCTTGCAGCAACTCGAACAGGATCACCCCGAACTGGCGAATGCTGATTCACCGACACAACGAGTTGGTTCGGAACCGGCAAGCCATTTCGAAAGCGTTCAGCATGAAGTGGCAATGTTGTCGCTTGACAATGCCTTTGATGAAGACGAGATGCTGGCTTTCGATAAACGTTTGCGTGATAAGCTCGATCAGGGTTCGACACTTGCCTATTGTGCCGAACCCAAGCTCGACGGCCTCGCAATCAGTTTGCTTTACGATTCCGGCAGTTTGGTCAGGGCGGCAACTCGAGGTGACGGTCGTAGTGGTGAAAACATCACAGCGAATGCGCGTACCATAGACTCCATACCGTTGGGACTAGTCGGCGATGACATACCCGCTCGAATCGAGGTTCGCGGTGAAGTCTATATGGAGCTTGAAGGTTTCGATGCGTTAAACAGGAGCCAGGCCCAGGCAGGAGCAAAAGTGTTTGCCAATCCCCGTAATGCCGCTGCCGGTAGCCTGCGATTACTTGATTCGCGCATCACCGCGAGCAGACCGTTGACCTTTTGCAGCTACGGAGTCGGAATTTGCCAGGGGGTCGAGTTACCTCCCGGACAGTTTGAGCAAATGCATTATCTGCGTGGCATTGGTTTTCCAATCAGCCGTAACATCGAGCGTCTCGATTCGATAAACGATTGTATCGATTATTATCGGCGCATACTCGAGCAGCGTGACAGCCTGGACTTCGACATTGATGGAGTGGTATTCAAGCTCGATAACATTGGGCTGCAACGTGAAGCCGGTTTCGTGTCACGGGCACCTCGCTGGGCAATTGCCTACAAATTTCCAGCTCAGGAAGTTATGACGCGCCTGCTCGAGGTAGACTTCCAGGTCGGTAGGACAGGGGCATTGACGCCCGTGGCAAGGCTCGAGCCGGTTGCTGTCGGGGGCGTTATGGTGAGCAACGCTACCTTACATAATATGGATGAAATCGAGCGTAAGGATATTCGCATCGGCGATACCGTGATCGTGCGTCGTGCCGGTGATGTCATTCCGGAAGTCGTTGCACCGGTTGTTCAACAGCGGAGTGGCGAATTGAAATTGCCAAGTATGCCTGCGCGTTGCCCGGTCTGTGATTCGGAAGTCGTACAGCAACCAGGCCAGGCGGCGTATCGCTGTGTCGGGGGGCTTGTCTGCGCGGCCCAGCGTAAAGAGGCGATCAAGCATTACGCGTCGCGCAAGGCACTCGACATCGAAGGTCTGGGTGACAAGCTGGTTGAGCAAATGGTTGAACGGGGATTGATCGACTCAATAGACGATCTTTACCAACTGTCACTCGAACAGGTCGCCGAACTGCCGCGCATGGCGGACAAGTCAGCGCGTAACCTGCTACAGGCCCTTGAACAAAGCAAGGTAACAACCCTGAGCCGCTTTATCTATGCACTCGGTATTCGTGAAGTCGGTGAAGCGACCGCAGAGGCGCTCGCCGCTCACTTCGGGGAGATCGACATACTGATGGATGCCGATTTTGATAGCCTGCAGATGGTCGAGGACGTGGGACCGGTGGTAGCCGATAACATCAGACACTTTTTTGAGCAAAGTAAAAACAGGGATATCGTGAATGCCTTGATACAACAGGGTGTGAGTTGGCCGTCGGTGGATACTGTTCGGCAATCGCAAACCCTGGCCGGAAAAACTTATGTGATTACCGGCACTCTGGAAGGGTTCAGTCGTGACCACGCGGCGAGCTTGCTGAAAGAACAGGGTGCCAGGGTTAGTGCCAGCGTTTCTTCGAAAACCAGCGCTGTCATCAGCGGTGAAAACCCCGGGTCAAAAGTGACAAAAGCCGAGGCTCTCGGGGTCGAAATCCTCGATCAGGCCGGATTCAAACGCCTGATAGGAGAGTGAAATGATATTTGACGAAGTACAACAGGCTGAACTCAGGAAATACACCTACGTGGTATATATCCTACAGGCGCTGTCTTTTATAACTCTGATCAGTGGCATCATCGCGATCATCATCAACTATATCAAGGATGACGATGTGCGTGGCAGTTGGCTCGATTCGCACTTCAGGTGGCAGAAAGCGACCTTCTGGTATGGTCTGCTATGGACGCTACTGGGTGTTTTGACCACGCCGCTACTGGTTGGTTATGGGGTGCTTGGATTCGTTACCATTTGGCTGATATATCGTATCGCGCGCGGCTGGATTTATCTGGTAGATGGCAAGGAAATGTACCTGGAAAAAACCGGCGAAAAATATGAGTGATGACGAAAAGTGGCGTAGTAAGTTGAGTGCCGAGGAATACCGCGTATGCCGGGAAAAGGGAACCGAGCCACCCTTCAGCGGAGAATTCAATCACAATCATCAGGCCGGCAGATATTTGTGCAAGTGTTGCGGAGAGCAATTATTCCAATCAGCCGATAAGTTTGATTCGGGATCGGGTTGGCCATCGTTCGTCAGACCTGCATCGGATCATGTGATACGCTGCGAGGGGGATTCCAGCCACGGCATGCGCCGCGTCGAGGCGATGTGCGATCGCTGTGGTTGCCACCTCGGTCATGTTTTTGATGATGGCCCGCAGGACAGCACCGGCCAGCGTTATTGTATCAATTCGCTGTCGCTCGATTTCGAGCCCAACGACGATGAATGAGTCCGAGTTCGATCATTTGGCTGAGAATACCATGACCGCGATCGAGGATGCGATCGAGGATTGCGGGGTAGATATCGATTACGACAATGCGGGTGGCATTCTGACCCTGGAGTTTGAAAACGGCAGTCAGATCATCGTCAACAAGCAGGCTCCGCTAACCCAAATCTGGGTAGCCGCTCGTTCAGGCGGGTTTCACTTTGATTACGATCCGTGCGAAAAATGCTGGAAACTACCGAGTAATGGTGAAGAGTTGTTCAGTTGCCTGAGTCGTTACTGTAGCGAACAGGCGGGAGAAAGCGTGCAGCTTTCGGTTTAGACCTTTCATAGCTCGACGCTGACACTGGTGCTTACTCGACTAAAAGGGATGAAAAGAAGCGGTTTACATCGTTTAACCCACTATTTCGGATTGATATTCGGAGCAGCAATCCTGTACGTACTGCTCGACTTCATGATCGATTTGCGTCCTGCCAACGTGCACAGCTCTTACCGTTTCAATATCGAGGGGCTGGTATTAGACCAGGCCAGGATTTTGCGACAGGATAATTTGTCGGTGCTGGTGATCAAACGCTCGATAGAAACTATAAACAGGTTAAAACAAGGCACTGTTAACCTGCAGGACCCCGAGTCACGGCGTAGCCATCAACCTGTTTTCGCGACTAATCTGCTGCGTTCGATGAAAGCGGAATATTTTATCAGCTATGCCATTGGCACCGATTTTGGTTGCACGCTCGAAGTTTTCGAACATAGTCTTGGTGAGAGTTGTGGCAAGGCGCGCTATGATTTCGCGGGCAGAGCCCTGAAAGGCGAAAACAAGTTTCAGAATCTTGCTATTCCGGATTATACTTTCACCAATAATTTCAACACCTTAACCATTAGACCCTGATTAGAGTATCTGTTATGCCCTCATTTGATGTTGTTTCTGAAATTGATCACCACGAACTGAAAAACGCGCTCGACCAGGCCAATCGTGAAATCGGCACACGCTACGACTTCAAGGGGTCGAACGCGAATATCGCTCAAACCGGTAACGATCTGTCGTTGGAGGCGGAATCTGAATTTCAAATAAAGCAAATGATTCCGATTCTGCAAGAAAAGATGTCCAGGCGTGGTATCGATGTTGAATGCCTTGATTTTGGTGATGTCGTCGAGATGAACAAACGTGCACGTCAGCCGGTAATCATCAGGGAAGGGTTGGACAAGGAGGTGGCACGCAAGATGGTGAAACTCATCAAGGATAAAAAACTCAAGGTACAAGCCGCCATCCAGGGCGATCAACTCAGGGTAAGCGGCAAGAAGCGCGATGATTTGCAACAGGTCATGCAGGCGCTGCGCGAGGCTGGGTTAGGCATTCCGTTGCAGTTTAATAATTTCCGCGACTGAGGCCCGGTCGATCAGCAGCCATTATCTGATTCGGGCTGCTGTGAACAACGCTCCTCCCATCATTGAAGGTTTAGAGTCCCCGATAGGGGATCCGTAAACCCCTCGCCTTTAGGCGACGGACGAAAGGCGGGGAAAATTTCTGCTAGACATTCAAGCTGTCGTACCGCCGCTCCAACCCGATGCGCCGGACCGGCGGTATACACGGTCGAGGAGAAAAACTGAGAGTACTGGATCCCGCGGTCGGAGCCGCGGGATGACAGGCGTGGCGGGATGGCGGGATGGCAGGATGGCAGGATGGCAGGATGGCAGGATGGCAGGATGGCAGGATGGCAGGATGGCAGGATGGCAGGATGGCAGGATGGCGTAGCAGGCGGGATGGCGTAGCAGGCGGGATGGCGTAGCAGGCGGGATGGCAGGCGCCAGTGCATTCGGTCAGGATAATCGGCCGAATGGCCGATCGATCCGGCTTTTAGTCGTAACCGGAAGCCACCGGCTTTAGCCGGTGGTTGTTCACTCGGATGTGAAGCGGCAAGTGAGCGCTTAGCG